>CAXUEY010000035.1:17517-45516 GCA_964250225.1 uncultured Ktedonobacteraceae bacterium
CCCCAGCCATTCAACCAGCAGTAAGTGTGCCCACAACTACACACTCAGCCGCAAACACCTCTGCACCAGTTATTCAGCTAACTCAGCCGGTAGTGAGCGCGCCCACGCCGTCTATTCCGCCAACGCAGCCATTAGCGCCCGGCTCAGGGAAGACAGCGAGGTTGGCGACGCCTGTGGTAGGACACAGGAAGCAGGGGGAGACGCTGTACGCGCTGGACCTGGAGGCGGGTGCGCTGCGGGCGCTGGCCTGGTCGCCGGATGGTGATACGTTGGCGGCTGGTAGCGATTATCAGGAGGTCTTTCTATGGGAGGCACTGACGGGAGAGCACAAACGCGCGCATCGGTTGCACGAGCACCAGATCCGCGGGCTGGCCTGGTCGCCCAGAGGGCGCACGCTGGCTTCGGCCTGCGCGGATCAGTTGATCCATCTCTGGAAGGCCGATGAGAGCAGCCCACAGCCACTTTTGACCTACCGGGGACACGCGGGAAACTTTACGCTGGGTCTGGCCTGCGCGGTCGCGTGGTCCCCCGCGGGTTCACTGCTAGCTTCGGCTGGCACGGACCGGACGGCGCAGGTCTGGCGGGCCAGCGATGGTAGGTTGCTCTGTACCTGTCGAGGGCATAGCGACGATATCAACGCCCTGTGCTGGTCGCTGGATGGCACGCAACTGGCCACGGGGTCCGATGATGGCTCGGTGCGGCTGTGGGACGTGCACAGTAGCGAGGAACGCGCAGTCTGGCGCCATCATCTCCGCCAGGTCTACGCGCTGGCCTGGTCGCCCGACGGCACGCGTCTGGCCTCAGCGGGCGAGGGCAGCAGCGTCTACGTGTGGCGGCCCGCTGAGATAGTGCAGCCGCGCTACACGCGTTACGAGGGTCACACACGCTCGGTCTACGCGCTGGCCTGGTCGCCCGACGCCTCAGAGCTGGTCAGCGCGGGGCGTGACCGCGGCGTGCAGATCTGGCGAGCTAACGACGGGGTGCGCCGTTATACCTACACGGGCCACGCGGGGTCAGTACTGGCCGTAGCCTGGTCTCCTGACGGCGCCCATGTGGCCACAGCAGACGAAGATGGTCAGGTGCGCGTCTGGCAGGCGCGGGTATAGATAAGATAAATAGTAGTGCATTACAATGCTATCCCAAATTTTGCGGTTTTAAAAAGCGGCGCCCCTGAAATCGTACTTGCGTACACCTGTTATAAAAAGGGAAGAAATGTATGGCTTCTGAAATCACCTGCAACCACTGTGGCACGCTCAATCCAGTCACGGAGAGCTTCTGTGAAAATTGTGGAGCGTTGCTCTACGCGACCATGCCAGTAACATCCACTCAACCGCCGCCCACGCAATCCACGCGAGCGCCCGGTCCCATAGTGCTCAAGCAGCGCTATCGCGTGCTGCATTCATTGGGATCGGGTGGTTTTGGCACCGTGTATAAAGTTGAGGATATGCAGCTCAGTAATCGTCCGTTAGCTGCCAAAAAACTTGACCTCAATGCTATTGCGCCCAAAGATCATCAAGCTGCGATTAGCAGCTTTAAGCAAGAAGCCACTCTGCTGGCCACCTTGCAGCACCCCAATCTGCCGCGCATTTACGAGCATTTTACAGAAAAAAATGAGAATTACATGATTATGGATTTTATCGAGGGTGAGACGCTTGAGGAGCATCTAAAAAAGCTCAAGCGCCCTGTGCTCGCTGTGCCAGAGGTCGTGCGCATCGCTATGCAACTGGCCATCGTCCTCGATTATCTCCACACGCGCCGACCAGCGATCATCTTCCGCGATCTCAAACCCGCGAATATCATGCTGACGCTCAGGCAAGAGGTGTACCTGATCGATTTTGGGATTGCGCGCCATTTTAAGCCCGGCCAGTCCGGTGATACTACACAATGGGGCACACGTGAATACGCGGCGCCGGAGCAACTGAAAGGGCGGCAGACTTCAGAATATTCCGACATCTATAGTCTGGGAGTGGTGCTGCATGAGTTGCTCACGGGCGAGGAGCCTGGCTATCCTCCTACGTTCGCGCCACCCACGTTGACGGGAACCGCCCAGACAAAGCTCGGCAAGCTGGTCATGCACATGCTCAAGAGCGATAAAGCGAATCGGCCCGCTAACATGGCGCTGGTGAAGCAGCAATTGCAGAGTATCGCCAACGAGCTGCAACAGCCAGCCAGAACGTCTGGTGCCGGAACCAAAGCCGCTCCAGCCGCGCCGAAAAAGCCCGGCATTGCGCAGAACGCGCGCGCGCAACAGGCTGTGTCAACAAAGCCGCCAGCGCAGCAGGCCGCGCCAAATATGCCAATACAACAAGCCGCGCCAACAAAGGCGCCACCCACGGTGATACTTGCGGGTGTGGCGCCCAGGGTGCAGGGTGAGTTGTGCCATAGTTATGCACATGCCTCGCGAAAAATCCACGCGCTGGCCTGGTCGCCCGATGGCAGGAGTCTGGCGGCAGCTGGTGAGGAGCCGGAACAGATCTACATCTGGCAGGCGTTGACGCAGCAGGCGTTTTCCGCGTATACAGTGCATGCGCGTTTGATTAAAGCGCTGGCCTGGTCGCCCGATAGTCGGCGCCTGGTTTCGGGTGGCAATGATCGCGTGGCGCGCGTCTGGCAGCCGGGGAAAAGCACCCAGCAGGCATACACCGGTCATACAGGTTGGATTCAGACGCTGGCCTGGTCGCCCGATGGTCGGTTGATCGCGTCGGGTGGCGCCGACGAACAGGTCCATCTCTGGGAGGCCACAAGCGCGCAGCCGCGCCTGGTCTATCGCGGTCATCCAGGGACGGTTCTGGCTGTGGCCTTTGCGCCCGATGGCACGCGCGTGGCCTCGGCTGACGAGCGCGGCTTCATCCAGATGTGGGAAGTAACGAGCGGCCACGCGCTCACAACCTGCGTGGGGCACACGAAAGAGGTCAGCGCGTTAGCCTGGTCGCCTGATAGCAGGCTGATCGTCTCTGGTTCACAGGACCGCACCGCGCGCGTATGGGAGGCCAGCAACGGCCAGTGTCTCACCACCTACGCGCAGCATCAACGCATGATCACAGCAGTGGCCTGGTCTGCCGCCACTGGACGCATCGCCTCCGCCAGCGCGGACAAGAGTGTACAGATCTGGAACCCACAGAACGGCGACACGCTCTACACCTATCGCGGGCATAACAATATCGTCAACGCGCTGGCCTGGTCGCCCGATGGCAACTATCTAGCTTCAGCGGGTGAGAGCGAGACGGTTCATGTCTGGTGGGCTGTCTGACGTGGCCTGACACGCAGGAAACCTGCCATGAAGACGAAGAAGATCGCCATCAAGACCAATTCCACAATGTTCACGAGTTCATATGCCTGGATGGAAAGCACACCAAAGGTCCAGTTCCCGTTCTGGAAAAAATTGCCGATGGGACCGGGCAGGGGGATGAGGACCAGGCCGACTGAGCCGTTCCAGATGGCGTGCTGAATGATCGCGTATAGACCGCAGCCGAGGGCCAGCAGAAGACGCCGTGCCCAACGACCTTCCTCTTTGTGGGTGAGGATGTACCAGCCAAGCGCCACCATAGCCGCGCCAAAGCCGTGTAGCAGGCCAGAGCCGGAGCGAACCAGCGCGACATTCAACCAGTCGCTACCTGTGCCGGAACTGATATAGCCGGTGGTTTCAACCAGGTTGAAGCCAATACCGCAAGCCAGGCCCAGCGCGAAAGCCTCGGCCTTACTTTTCACGCGTCCAATCAGAATGATCACGGCCAGCGGCTTCAGCATCTCTTCAACGATGGGGGCGACCACGGCCAGCATAATCAGCAGAATGGCGTAAAGTGAGGGTGGCGGGCTAAAGTTGGGATCGCTGAGCGCGCGCGAGAAGGCCGCCCCCTGGCTACCGACCAGGATAGTTTGAATGATCAGCTCTAGAATGCCCGCCAGGACCACGCTCAGTGTGGCGCCGCTCACCAGTGCCAGGACCAGGCGTCGCCAGGAAGTGGGCCATTGGCCGCTATGAGTCTGGACGCTTTCAATGGGTCCGAACCCGTTTTGCGCGCGTCGCCAGAAAGCCGTCCATTGGTCGCGCAGCGAGAAACGCAGGCGGCGTATGCCCAGAGCCAGCACCGTCAGCGCTGGCAGTAGAGCACTCAGGTAGATCAACAGGCCCTTCAGTGGCGGCGAGAGAATATCCTGCCCTTGCGTGTTGAGCCAGAAGCCCAGGCCCAGAGCCGCCGCGTAGCTGAGCAAGAAAGCCCAGAAATAGGGCAACCAGATATGTTTGGAGGGCTTTTGCATGATCGCGCGGATGCAATGATAGACGCAGAAGCCGCCACCAACCAGGCAGACGATGGTCAGGGCCAGGAAGACGATAAGGCCGCCGAAAACTTGGTCCGGCGTGGTTCGTGTGCTCGATATCGTGCTGACAAGAAACGTGACGAGCAGGGTGAATACCCCTGCCAGGATGGTGATGCCCGCCCCCACCAGGGCGATGATCGCAACTGTCAACTGGTAGGCGTTACGTTTGGGGCGCGGAACCGCCGGGTAGTAGCCATAACCGGGATAGTAGGCATATCCCTGTGCATAGCCAGGGTAGGCGAATGGTGGCGCGTTGTAGCCAGGATACGCGTATGCCGCCATGCCATAGCCCGGATAGGAAGCTGTCGGTGCGCCGTAGCCCGCTTGCGCAGATGCTGGCACGCCATAGCCAGGGTAGATATACGCGGGTGCGGCGTAGCCCGGCTGAGGGTATCCTGGTGAAGGATAGCCCGGTTGCGCTGGCATTGGTGCGGCATAGCCAGGATAGGGAGCTGGAGTCAAGGCTGGTTGCCCCGGATACGCCGGCCTGGCTGCCTGGCGCGCCCCCATAGCAGGTGTTGCGGCACGTAGTGAGACATACTCGCGCAATGGCTGTTGCGGATCGAAAGGCGCGGATGCCTGCTGGCTTATCGGTACACTCTGAACCTCCTGGGCCACCGGCGTATCCTGCACCTCTGGCATGAGCTGGGGCTTCACGCCATTTGATCCTGGCGGCGGATTAAAATGTTGTCTATTCACTGGCCTTTTTCCCCGCGTTATTCAAACTTTTCGTTATGCAAACGTACCTCTATAGTGTAGCCGAGTTTTCTCCATTTGAAAAGGTGGTAGATACGGCAATTTGATTTTGTAGCATGCGGGAATGCAGGTGAGCGGGCTACTTACCTGCATTCCGCTCAAAAATGCAACGGAAAAAATGAGCTATTTTTTGAGGCCAATGCGCTGTTCAAGCTCGCTCGCCACGTTATACGGGTCACGCGCTCTGGCCGTGATATCCTCGATAAGCTGCTGCCACTCCTCTTGATCGACCTGCTGCTTAAGCGCGTTACTGACGGCATGCAGGATCAGCGTTTCAATCTCGCTGCGCACCTGGCGCTGAGTGCGTTGGGCGAGCATGCCACTCTCCGTGAGGTAGGCGCGGTGCTCCTGCATAGCGTCGGCCAGTTCAGGCATGCCCTGGCCCTTGAGCGCGGAGGTTTTGAGGATGGGAATTTTCCAGTATGGTTTGTTTTTATCGTGCTGACGGCGGGTGGGGTCGAGGCTGAGCATCATCGCCAGCTCTGCCACGGTCTGGTCCGCGCCGGGTCGGTCGATTTTGCTGACCACAAAGATATCGGCGATCTCCAGAATGCCCGCTTTGATGGCCTGCACCTCGTCGCCCATGCCGGGAGCGCACACCACCAGTACGGTTGAGGCGGTCCGCATCACCTCAACCTCGGCCTGCCCGGTGCCGACGGTTTCGATGATGACAGAATCGTAACCAGCGGCATCCATCGCGCGCACCACGTCGCGGGTGGAAGAAGAGAGGCCGCCTAGCGTCCCGCGACTGGCCATGCTGCGAATGAAAACGTTGGGGTCGCCCGCCAGTTCCATCATGCGAATGCGATCACCCAGGATCGCGCCCCCACTGAAAGGGCTACTGGGGTCAATCGCGACCACGCCAACTTTTTGTTCGCGGCGGCGCAGTTCGCGTACCAGATGCGTGACCAGCGTGCTCTTGCCCGCACCCGGCGCGCCCGTGACGCCAATGAGGTGCGCGTGCCCGGTATGCTGGTGCAGTTCGGCCAGGTATTGGCGCGCGACAGGCGCGTCGTTCTCGATCAGCGTGACCATGCGAGCCAGTGCGCGCCGGTCCCCGCTAAGTAAGCGTTCTATGATATTCTGCAAGGCCGCCTACACCTCTGCCGCCAGGCGGTCCGCCTGGACGTTCTTGCGCACAAACGCAATAATCTCTTCAGTCGAGGTGCCGGGGCCGAAGCAGCCCTGAATGCCCAGCGCTTTAATGGCGGTGATATCCTCGTCGGGCAGGATACCTCCGGCGGCGACCAGCACGTCGTCCACCTCGTTCTCTTTGAGCAGTTCCATCACTCTGGGGAAGATCGCCATATGCGCGCCTGAGAGAATACTCATCAAAATAGCGTCAACATCTTCCTGAATTGCCGCCTCAACAATCATTTCGGGGGTCTGGCGAATGCCAGTATAAATCACCTCCATGCCAGCGTCACGCAGGGCGCGGGCAATGACCTTCGCGCCTCGATCATGACCATCCAGGCCCGGCTTGGCCACCAGCACACGGATAGGACGGGTTTCAGCCATAAATTATGACTCCTTTGTCATCAAAAATTCCTGGTACAGCAGCAGCATAAAGAGCGCGAACTGCGCGCTCCTGTTCTTCATATAAAAACGTGAGATGCTGCCCCCATTCTACAACGGGTTCAGCTTCGCTGCAAGCTCGCTCCAATTCCCTGGCCCGCTCGCTGATCTCCTGGCGCGCGGCGGACTCGCCCCAGGCCACCGGCAAACGCGCCAGCACCCCCTGCTCGATCTGTGGATGCACGAGCTTATAGGCGGTATGCAGATGCATAACATAGGCGCGCAAGAGACGCGAATTGAGCAGCGCCAGCAGAAAATAGGCGATATCGAGAAGAGAGCTGGCCTCTCGTCCTCTTGAATGTAGAGACGGCGCTCGCCTCCGTCTCATCTCGCTCTCGATGTGCTCGCGCACGCGCAGGACGTAGAGGGTTTGCAGGACCACGTGCCCGCGCGTATCCAGCGCGGCTTGCAGGTGGTCGCTGCTTTTCACAATCAGGAGTTTTGGTTGGAGATAGCGTTCGATGGGCTTTTTCACAGCTTCGCGCTTGATGCCCCAGCTTGCTTGAGGTTGGGCGTAGGGTCGCAGATCAACACCGCCGCGCAGGACTGGATGGCCGTCCACAAGTTCGGCCAGCGGCTTCAACGCGCTATGCTCGCGCCCAAGCTCTTCGCCGCGCTTCATATCCACCAGCGCTTCCAGTGGCAATAAGTGGGAAGGCGTGGAGGGCACTTCCAGGGCGCACCGCAACCGTTCACTCACCCGGCCCTGCTCGGAATTGAGGAGATAGCGCAGTTCCGCGCGCGGCTGACTCGCCAGCAACTCCTGGCTGACCGTTTGGGATAGCTGCCCGCTCGTTGGCTGGGGTGGATGTTTGGCGTGCCAGCGCGCGCGCGTCCAGATGACCTGGTGCAACGAGCGCGGCGGGATGTTTTGAGCAATCAGGATGGTCGCGCCGACCTCAGCCGCGAAGACGCCTGAGAGATGCCAGAGGTGGTGCAGTGTCCACGCGCTCAGCAGGCGCGCGCGTTCGGAGGCTGCATTAGCGCGGGCCAGCACGGGATCGGGTAACACCAGCCCGATCCAGCCGCCGGGCCGCACCGTCCGCAGCGCCAGGTCCAGGAAAAGCAGGTAGCTATCTGCCTGACCCCGCTGGCGAGCCTGGTGATAGTGGCTGAGGTCGGTATTTTTCGCCGCCAGATAGGGAGGATTGGCCAGCAGCAGGTCGGCACAGGGTTGCCAGGGCAGCGCCAAACTATCGGCCTGGTGAATATGCAAAGGCGGTTTATGTGTCTTTGCACGAGTCTTGCGGGTTGCGTCGTCTTGCATGCCTGGTTGATCCGACGCGTGGGGAAACTGATATAGTGCATCGCCAGTCGTGTTCCTTTGTATGGGTGGTTTGCCTGAAGAGGGGATAAACTGGCATGATGCATCGCTAACTGCATTCCGCTGCATACGTGGTTGATCCGAAGTTGGATGGGTTTGGCAGGTGGCGTCGATAGTTGCGCACACCTGCATTTCAGCCAGGAAGCAGGCCACGGGATCGGGGTCCAGCCCCCAGATATTGTGCTGCACGAGCGCGGCGATGTGTGTTTTGTCGAGGCCCTGAGCTAACCCGCAGAGACAGAGACGCCGGGCCGCACCCATCAGAAAATTGCCGCTACCACAGGCAGGATCGAGCACACGCAGTTGGCATAGATCAGCGGAAGCGTTGTACCCGCAGGCGTCGAGCATCTGATCTACCAGGGCGAGGGGCGTCGAGAAGTGGCCGCGCCGCTTGCGTTCACCCAGCGACAACCCGGCCTCGTACCAACCAGACTGCACACTCTCACGCGCTCCCTGCTTCATCAGTCGTTCTCTACGCTGCGAGTAATCTCAGGATGCATGGACGTCTCAGACTCGCCAGGCTCTGAATTCTCGCGTATATCCGTTTTTTGTATCTCAGGATGGTTTTGCAACTCTGGCTCCTCGATATTTGTGTGCACATCCGGCTCTTCCATCTCAGAGCGATTTTGCAATACTGGCTCCTCGATCTCCTGGGCACGCAGAATCTCCAGCGCCTCGCTTGCTGCCAGGCGGCCCGCCTCTTTAATGCTGGAGGCCTTGCCCATACCCAGTAGACGATTCTGCTCAAAAACGCCGACGGTGAAGATGCGATCATTGGTGCAGCCGCCCTGTTCCAATACCCGGTAGCGTGGCAGGCTCCCGGAGCGGCGCAAAATAACGTTCTGCAAGCGCCCTTTGGGGTTCGCCTCCAGTTCTTGTTGATGCACCTGCATGACCGCTGGAAAAATCGTGCGTTCTACAAAGCCGTGCGACGCCGCTGGCCCTTGATCAAGGTGGATCGCGCCAATCAGCGCTTCCAGCACGTCCGCGCAGAGCGAATCGCGCGAACGCTCATTGAAGGTACGCAGGTTGGCCACGTCCACGCGAATATACGCAAACAGCCCCAGATGCTGTCCCAGCCTGGCCAGCACGCGCCGACTGACCACCTCGGACTTGAGCGCGGTCATCTCGCCTTCGGAAAACATGGAAAAGGTGCGATAAATATACTCCACCACATATGCTCCTAAAAGTGCATCACCGAGGAATTCGAGCGTATCATACGAATCTCGTACAGCACTCTCTGGACAGCAGGAATGATGAGTAATGGCGCGCTCTAATAGCGAGCGGTCATGAAAATGCACATGCAGTATATCTTCCAATTCAGCCAGATTATTTCCCGCTTCCATACTTTGTATTATAAAACATGGCAAGAGGACGGGTCCAATTATGGTGCCTGCTCTTGCTGAGAGACAGCTTGTTTCTGATTATGCCTCCACAAGAGGACAAGCGGCCCCAGCAGTAGGGCGGCCACGAAGAGATAGGCTGCGATGCTGGCAAGCGTGCTCCAAATCGAGGCCTGTTGCGGTGTGGTGCCAAGCAGCGGCGGATAGAGTCCGGTAATAATAAAGTGCGGCGAACCGCCCACATTGATAGTTGTGATAATCTGACGGCCAGGAATATCGAGCATCACCACCTGGCCTGAACTCAGCGCGACAAAGCCGAATTGTCCATCGCTGGTGATCGCCACCGATTGGGGTGAGCCGTTCAGGGCAATGAGGCGACCCGGCTCGCGTGGCAGCGATTGCGACGCGACTGAGACCGGGGTCAGCACATCGACCTGATTGTGTAGTCGATCTGGGACATACACTTCGTTGGTGTTCTCGTTAAAGTCCATCGGACCAAACGAGCCGCCGCTGAGCACAGTGCGCACCGCGAACGTGGCGAAGTCAACCGCGACGACGGTGCCCTGGGCGGTTGTGACATAGGCTGTGTTGCCCGGTGGCAGACTGATGAAACGCGGCCCAGCAGGTATGGGAATACGCTCGTTGAGCTGCCCCTGCGCGTTGAAAACAGCGAGGGAGGTGGGTTCGGCGACCCAGAGTTGCGTCTGCGCCTCGCCCTCAATCGTGGCCTGCGTCACCCCTAGCCCGTAGATAGGTCCATTGGTCGCGAAGGTGCGGCGAAGCGCGCAGGTATTGGCATCGAGGACAGAGACCTGTGCCGCATCGTTGCCTGCCGTGTACAGAACGTTTGTGGAGGGGTCGGGTACGAGCAGGGATGGCTTGCCCGGCAGGTGCGCGCTACAGATGGTCTGGCCGGTTTTGGCGGCCAGCGTCGTAACCTCGCCGCTAGTCGGTTGCGCGACATACAGGAAACGCCCATCCCGGCTGAGCTGCACCATATGCGGGTCGCCGGCGACATTCATCGTGCCGGTCACGCGTTGCTGAGCGATATCGATCACGCCCACACCGCGCGCGGCGCCAGCCACGTAAGCCAGGTTGGGCGCGCCCCCATCGGCGTGGGCAGCATTGGGACAAAATGCCAGAATCATCGTCAGCATCAGCGCGCAGCACCACCACCAGATCCTTCTATAAACGTCGTTGAGCATCCATGGTTGTTGCATAACAGATCTATCTCCAGATGTTGATGTAATGATTTATTTTACCATAGTGTGCCCTTCTTTTCTATTGATGCACCTATGGATCATCATTTCCCGGCAGCCCTGGCGTTACGCAAAAAGCGACCCGAACTCTGAACCCGACAACGCCTCAGCCTTCAGGCTGATATAGGTACCATGCTCAAGCAGCTCACGCGCAATGGTTCGCACATGTCCCAGCGCTGCGCGCATCACCCCACCAGCGAGACTGACACGGGCAACACCGAGCTGCTCCAGTTCTGGCAGCGTAGGCATCGCGGGACTACCAAGTACGTTGATGGGTCCATTGATAGCCTTGACCAGGCTGGCGATTGTTGGGCGATCAAGCGTCCCAATGGGGTAAATACAATCCGCGCCTGCTTGCAGATAAGCATTTGCTCGCTGGACAGCATGCTCGAAGCGGCTCTCTGGCTCACCGATTGCCAGTAAAAACACATCGACACGCGCATTGATCACAAACGGTACCCCCAGCGAGTTCGCAAGCTCGCGTAACGTCTGGAGCAATTCAACCTGATAAGCAATATCAACCAGCTTTTTCTCCTGGTGTTGCGAATCTTCGATATTGATACCCACCACACCCGTCTCAATCACAGCCCTGACGGTCTGGCATACCTCTGCAATGGAATTCCCATAGCCCGCCTCGATGTCTGCTGTGACGGGGCACTCGACCACACGTGTGATGCGGGCGAGCGCCTCGATCAGCATCTCCCGGCTGATCTGCTGACCATCGCTATAGCCCAACGTGGTGGCAACTCCAGAACTGGTAGTGGCGATAGCAGGGAAACCAGCCTGTGCGATAATGCGCGCACTGGCCGCATCCCAAACGTTTGGCAAGGCCAGCAGCGGTGCCTCGTGATGAAGCCGACGAAAGTGTGCTGCTCTCTCTTGCTGTTCTTTAGAACTCATACGCGTAACTCCCTTGTATATTCTCTTGTATGATAATCAGTATATAGAGTAATCAACACAAGCGCTAAAAAACAACGCCTGCGGAGATATTTCCCTACTACTTTAGGTCATTCCTGGCCTTTACGCAAGAGCCAAATTTTGTCTGAGCAACAGAGCCAGTATACGAGCTAGCATTACAGCAAAAGGTCCGCGCCCGTAGGCAGAAACATGCAATTTTGCAACGCAGTCCATTTTATGCTACACTTTTGCTGCACGATGAAGATGGATCATTGAATGCAACCGAAACAGGCATCCATATGTGTAGAAAGGGAAAATAACGATGCTGCTCAAAACGCAGGCCGCGACTGAAATTGCGCATTTTCTCGCGCACCATCCGACTCCCGAACAGATTGTGGCCTTCCATCCCTCTTCTGAGGTCGCCGAACGAGCATATGAACTTATCAACACTGGCCGCGATAATGCGCTCACTGATGAAGAGCGTAAAGAACTCGATAGTTACCTGGTGATTGAGTATCTTATGGAATTAGTCAAGCTTGAAGCTCAGCGGCAACTGAGACAACAGGCATCGTAAAGTATGACTAGAAAATCCTCCGTCTCAGAGCGTTTGCGACGTCAGATTCGCGAGCGTGCGCAAGGACGGTGTGAATACTGCCTCATCCATGAATCCGATATGTACTATCCACACGAACCAGACCATGTAATTGCTGAGAAGCACGGCGGCCCTACATCGCTAGATAATCTGGCATTGTCTTGTTTTCATTGCAATTGTTTCAAAGGTTCCGATCTTGCTTCCATCGACCCAATATCAAGGAAAGCTGTTTTCCTCTTTCATCCTCGTGGACAGAAGTGGAATCGCCATTTTCGTCTCAATGGTGCTCTTATTGAAGGTATTACTGCAAGTGGTCGCGCGACCGTTGCTCTGTTGCGCATGAATGACCCTGAACGAGTGGCTTACCGATTGGGATTGATCGAGATTGGCCATTATCCGACGCGTTGGTAATTTATGGCGCTTTCCAGATGCACACTCTTCGATCTGAACCGCCGGAGAGGATGGAGTGGCCATCGGGCGACCAGGCTACGGTCAGCACTGAGCCGGCATGGGCGTTGTATGTAGCGATGTCTATGCCGGTCAGGGCATCCCAGATGTTGATGTGGTCGGAGAGGCTACCGGAAACGATGCGCCGACTATCGGGCGACCAGGAGAGGGTGGTGATCGGGTGGGTATGGTTGCGGTACACACCCACGAATTTGTCGGTGCGCATATTCCAGACATGCACCGCTCGATCATGTCCCCCACAGGCCAGGTACTTACCATCGAGCGACCAGGCAACGACACTGATAGGTTGCTTGTAACGATAATAGGTGGTGCCCGGTCTGGCATTCAGCACACAGACCATGACCTTACTGCCCAGCGCGACGGCAAGAACACGCGCATCGGGCGCCCAGGTCAACGATTTGCACGAGGCAGCGAAGCCACACCACAGCCTGATCAGCATTTTATCCGCGTTGGTATCCCAGATATGCAGATATTTATTCCCTCCCACAGCCAGCAGGCGTCCGTCGCTGGACCAGGCCAGCACGCGCGCGGTGTTGCGCCTGAACCCTGGATCTCCGGGGTAAATACTGATGGTCTTGCCGTTCGAGGCGTTCCAGATGCGCACGTTGTTCTCCTCACTGACCGAGGCGATGCGCATGTCAGTGGGCGACCAGGCCATGTGCTTGATCTCGCCCGTGTGCTCGCGATAGGAGCAGACGTTCTGGTTAGTGCGCGCATCCCAGACGCGTATAATGGCCTCAGTTGCCGAGGCGGTGTAGGTGCTGTCCGGCGACCAGGCGACGGTGTGCACGACGCCATAATGATGCTTATGCACAACCATCGGGACCGGCGGCAGGGATGGGAGCGGAATGCCCGGCAGTGGACGCCCAACGGATATGGCTGGCAAGATCCGGCCCGCGTGTCGAGAGATGGGCGCGGGCGGCGCTGGATGCTCCTGAATGTGCTGTAAGACCTGCTGCACTTCGCTCACACTGGCCGGGCGCTGCCCCTCGTCGATCTCCAGCATGCGCCTGACCAGGTGGGCCAGCGCTGGATCGTGGCCGATGAGCGACGCGAAGCGAAAGGGCGAGAGAGAAGGATCGAGACCGCTGAGCATCTGGTGCAGGATCGCGCCCAGGCTGTAGATATCGGCGCGTGGCGTGGTCTGCGCCTTGCCGTACTGTTCCGGGGCCGCGTAACCGGGCGAGCCAAAGGCGATAGTATCCTTCGCCTGGCCCGGCTTGAAATGGCGCGCGATGCCAAAATCGATCAGGAAGAGGTCGCCCGGCGAGGTGAGAATGACGTTTGAGGGCTTGAGGTCGCGAAAAATAATCGGCGGCTGACGCGTGTGCAGGTAATCGAGCACCTCGCAGAGTTGCAGCGCAATCTTCAGCGCCATTACCACCGGCAGGCTACCATCGCGGGACTTCGCGAAACGCTCCTCCAGTGTCTCCCCCTCGATATAGTCCATCACCAGATACCAGCGTTCGTTCTCCATGAAATGATCGTAGATGCGCGGCAAATGCTCGTGCATCAGCCCGGCCAGCATCAACGCCTCACGCTTAAAGGCCTTGATCCCCGCTTCAATCTCCTGGGGACCGAGATGCTGCTGGCTCATCTCTTTCACGGCGAGCAGACGCTGACCCAGTTTTTTGTCCTCGGCCTTATAGACCGCGCCAAAGCCACCCTGACCAATCTGGCTGAGCATCTTATAGCGTCGCCTGAGCACCTCGCCGGGCTTAAGCTGTCCGGTTGGGCTGACGCTTCTCACTGGCTTAAGATGTCCGGTCACGTCGGTCGCCTCTGCCACTTCATCATCTCCATTGACCGCCTGGCCGCATGAGAAGCAGAACTTCGCCCGCAGGGGATTGGCCGCGCCGCACTGGATACAAAAAACGCTCGTGACTCCCATGCCGCTCCTTCGACTGTTCTTTTTATTTCCTTGTATCAATGCAATTTATGCATTTAGAAAGAGCTAATTCGCGCCAGATATGCACTGTCATATCTACGCCGCCGCAAGCCAGGTAACGCTCAGCAGGCGACCAGGCCACCGACAGCATTCCATCAATATGGTCATTATACCTCAATGTAGCACCCGCGCGCCTATCCCAGACCTGTAATGTGCCACTACGCTCGCTGCAAACGAGAAAAGTAGTGTTCTCCCACCAGTTCCCTACCTGGCCCAAGACCGATAAACCTTGCCGGGATGCCTCTAAACAGAGGCATGCGCAGGGCCAGCCGGAACAGCAGTGGGATGGTAGTAGCTTTGTCCTTCGTGAACACGCGGGCCAGAATTTCCTTCTGCATCAGATTCTGGAACCCCTGGACCAGGCGCGTGGGCAGTTCGCGTTTGTGTTGCACACGCGCTAGATTCTCCGTGCGCACCTTACCGACTTGCAGATCGTCAGCCAGAACATTGTACGCGGCTACAGCGTCTTGAACAGCGTAATTGATACCCACACCTCCCACCGGCGTCATCACGTGTGCCGCGTCGCCGATGAGTAGCAGGCCGGGTTTGTACCAGCGTTTGACGTGGCTGGATTCGACAGAGAGGACAGAAATCTGCTTCCATTCAGTGATGGTCGCCATGCGCTCAGCGAAGTCGGGCTTGATTTTTCCAATATCCTGGCGAAACTGCTCCAGCCCTGCGCCCTTGATCTGCTGGTAGCCGCCTTTGGGGATGACATAGCCGATCTGCCACGCATCTCCCCGGTCAAGCTGGACCATAAAGTGGCCCGCCCCAAGCAGCAGGCCGTTTTGCTGTGTCTCGCTGGCCTGGCGCGGCAGACGAAACCAGAGTACATCCATCGGCGTCGAGGTTTTCACCGCCTCAAACCCCGCCAGCTTACGCACACGCGAGAAACGTCCATCAGCCCCCACTGTCAGCACAGCGCGCAGTTCGTGCCAACCATCCTGGCCGCGATAGTGAACGCCGTGAACATACCCATCCTCCTCGATCAACTTCTCCGCCCGCGCGCCCATGATGAGATGGAAACAGGGATAGCGCGTGGCCTCCTGGGTAATAAATTCCAGAAAATGTGCCTGTGGGATAAGCGTGATATAGGGATAGGGCGTTTTTAGATGCTGAAAACTGATAGATACGTTACTCCCTTGCGTAGTCTGCAAGGTGAATGCAGGCGCTTTTGTATGCTCAAGCTGTAACAGGCGCTCGGCCAGACCGAGTTGCGCCAGGATCTCCATTGTCGAGGGATGCACAGTATCGCCGCGAAAGTCGCGCGCGAAGTCCACATGCTCTTCCAGCAGGGTCACATCTACGCCCGCTCGCGCTAACAATAAAGCCAGCATCGCCCCGCCCGGTCCCGCGCCAACGACACAGCAGGTGGTCTCCTCGCGTGTCTCGCTGGCCGATGGTGTATTTGGGTAGGATTGTTTTTCGGTACCTTGCATAATCAAGCCCCCAATCTTATGTCGCGAGAAAACATACGCTCTCTACAAAGCATACTCTCAGCGTGTACAGTTCAGGCTAAACGTCTGCACAATACTCAGGACGGTATAGTGGCTCACTCATGCCGGGTACCAGGCTACAAAAGAGCGCGTGGCGAGCAGGGCGCGCGTTCGGTGCACCTTGCTCGCCACGCGCGGTCATCTTGCCGGGCCATTCTGCTCACAAACCAGCGGGTTAGCGTGGAGTGGCGTAGCTGTGCAGGCCGACGACTAAAAAGTTCACGCCATAATAGGTGAAGAGGGTGGCGACAAAACCCAGTGTCAACAGCCAGGCGATGCGCTTGCCGCGCCAGCCGCGAATGCTGCGCGCGTGCAGGTAGACCGCGTAGATCAGCCAGGTGACCAGGGCTGCCGTTTCTTTGGGGTCCCAGCTCCAGTAATGGCCCCAGGCGTAGTTGGCCCAGTACGCGCCCAGAATCAGGGTCAGGGCCAGTAACGGGAAGCCCGCGATGACTGCTTTGTAGCCCAGCGCATCAGCCGCCTCAGCCGAGGGCAGCCAGCGGAAACGCTGACCCTCGCCATTTTGTGCCAGGATAATCAGGCCCGCGCCAAAGGAGACACAGAAGAGCGCGTAGGCAAAGATGGCAACAGAGACGTGGATGGCCAGGATCGTTTTATCCTGTAACGCTGGAATTAACGCCTGGGTATCATTAATCATATTGTAGGTGATGCCCAGGTAGACGGCGATGCCCAGCGTGACCACGGCCAGCGCGCAGACATACAGGCCCCAGGCGCGCACCCGTTCATGGTAACGCACCTCGAAGATGAGGTAACAGATCAGCAGCGCCGTTGTGAAGCTCATGCTAAACTCGTAGAGATTGCTCCACGGTACATGCTGCTCCACGATGGCGCGCAAGGCCAGACCAAGTAGCAACGCGCCCACAGCCAGCCAGCCCAGCGTCGATCCCACGCGTCCGATAGCAATCAGGCCGCGGTTGAGCGCGATAGGGTCTTCGCCGTCGGGCTGTTCGTGCAAAATAACGTCGCTCCGTACCAACGTGGCCACGCCGCCACTCTGTCTGTCGGCGCCCTGACTGCTTTTGAGGCTTTTCGCATTTTTACGGCTGACGACGCGCTCCGCGGCCAATTTGCCGGCTAATCTGGCTGAACCCAGCGTATACCACAGATAGGCCAGCGTCATGACGGCGATCAGGCCCATGCCAGCCGTTATGAAACCCTGTGAAAGGGTGGCCATGCCGCCAGAAGAAACTGCTGCGGCAAAAGAGAGAAGATACATACGCAACCTCGGTTATATAAGAACACACGTAGAGACGAACATCTACTATAAACGTGTAAAAAGCGCGAGACCTGGAAATAGACAGCAATCCTCCAGGCCTGCGGCACGTTTACGCATCGGTGCAGGGCAAGAAGCATTGCCAACAATCTGCTTGATAGATAGTAGCATAGCTACTGAGTTTGTGCAAATTGCGCTTGCAATTCGTGCAACCAGGCTAATAGCGCCTGCGTCTGGTAAATTCTGCTACAGAGGACCACCTGATCGAAGGTGGTGCGGTCGTGGATTGTGGCTGGTCCGCAACGTTGTGCTTCCAGCGAGGCCAGAAAACGCTGGCAGGTGGCGATCTCATCGTCAATCACCCTGGCCAGGCTCGCGGGCAGTAGCCGCTGGAGAAAATAGAGTTTAATAAGGAAAAAAATGCGGATATCGCGTGGACGTTCAACCGGCATCGTCAGCCATTGCTGAAGGGTGGCGCGTCCGGCATTGGTCAGGCTGTAGACCTTGCGTTGCGGGCGCCCTCCCTGCTGGTCCTGGCTGGCCTCAAGCAAATCCAGGCGTTCCAGTTTTTTCAGGAAAGCATAGAGCTGGCTCATCTCGATATGGACAATCTGCTCCAGGGGCTTGCTCTGGAAGCGTTGATAGAGTTCGTAGCCATGCATGGGCAGCTCTTCCAGCAGTCCGAGAATGGCGTATTCCGCGGGTTCGCTAATGTGCATCGTTTCCTCACCTGTCTGTTCGTGGGAAAAATTATACCATCTCCGTCACAAGTTTTGCACACTTTTTATCAAATCGCGAGCACCAAAAGATGTGAATATTGAGTAGCTTTGCTCGTAATATACAGAGAGGTCAGAATCTCTCGTCAATCTCATCCATATTTGGGAGAGGAAAGCAGGCAACGCATGTCGATTCTTGATAAACCCTTAACAGCGCCGCTACCACCGCGTCATCGCATACGCCGTCTGCTTTTTACCCTGGTGTCGCTCGTCATCCTGGTCTTATTGATTACCACGTTCACCAGCGTGCCCACAGATATCGCGTTTGTGCAGCATTTTGTGACTGCCCCTGCGCATTTTACCTATAGTGGGCATCATAATTATGTCAGCGCTGTGGCCTGGTCACCCGATGGCGAGCGCATCGCCTCGGCCAGCGGCGACCAGACAGTTCAGGTCTGGAACGCCAGCGATGGTTCACATGTGCTGACGTATCGAGGTCATCACTCTGATGTCGCGGCGGTGGCCTGGTCGCCCAATAGCAGGTACTTGGCTTCGGGCGGTATAGATGCGACGGTGCAGATCTGGGATGCCACCTCTGGCCGCCAAATTTTTACCTATCGGAAGCACACCGACGCCGTTTTCTCCATCGCCTGGTCGCCCAATGGTCAGGAGATCGCCTCAGCGAGTAACGATGGTTCCTTGCAGGTCTGGCACGTGCAGAGTGGTACGCTGGTCTTTACCCTCCAGAACCCTCCTTCCCTACGCAACCATGCGGTCACGGCCTGGAATGCGGTGGCATGGTCGCCCAACGGAAAATATATCGTGGCCGGGGGTGATGGTGACGCGATGCTTTTGGACGCGCAGAGCGGGCGACTCGTGGCTTCCTACGGCTATCATGGTGGTACCATTCACGCGATTGCCTGGTCACCGAACGGCCAGGAGATTGCCGTGGGTGATTCGAGCGGCGTCGTGCTGGTCTGGAACATTGCCAGTGGCCAGAATGTCTACCAGTACTACGGGCACAGTTCCGATGTCTATAGCGTGGCGTGGTCGCCCGACGGCAAACGCATCGCCTCCGCCGGTTACGACGCGACGGTGCGCGTCTGGGATGCGCAGAGCGGGCAGCACACCTACGTCTATCGTGGTCACGCCGATATTTACCCCGGCCATTTTACTGCCGGGACCAGTGTGGATAGCATGGCATGGTCGCCCGACGGCACACATATCGCCTCCGGCTCCAATGATACCACCGTGCAGGTCTGGCGCGCACTGTGATCTTAGAGAAAACTCTGTTGCGTAGAGAGTGGGAGAAAATGGCTGTCCGTTGGCAGTGTTGGAGACTGAAGTCTTTCCGCTTACCGGCGCGGAGGGCTTCAATCTCCAGCGCTATACTTCCCGCGTGCTTAGAAAATGCTCGATAATCTGCCTGTTGGTGGGAGTCAGGTCCAATTCAAGCACCTTCTCAAGCGGTGTAAAGACCATCGCCTGACCCTCGCCGAGCACGACATCTTCCTGGCGTGCCTGTGTGCGTGCAAAATAGATATGCCACCAGCGAGAGGCCCCTGCTTGATAGATAGTGGGCAGCACGGCTTTCCAGAATAATGGGAGTTCACCCTCGACCCTCAGCCCTGTCTCCTCTTCCAATTCCCGACGCGCGCCCTCTTCCGGCGTCTCACCCGGCTCAATCGCGCCTCCTGGCAGGCCCCATTTATGCGGCCAGCGTAGTGCCCCACCATCCCGATGCTGCATCAATACGCGGTCCTGCGCATCTAGCAAGATCACCGCCGCAACCTGTACTTCAAGTATATTTTGCTCCATAGTTGATTATTACCTTTCAATTGTGTATTTAGCCCATTAATCAGTTTTTGCCAGCCATTCTTCACGTGTAATCTCATAATGATGTTGCGTCGCAGCGAACTGCACAAACGTAGCGGTGTGTCGCATACCAATGTTTTCCAGCATCCGGCATGAGGCCAGGTTGGCCTGCTGGGTGATCGCCACAATCCGTTCAAGCGCGAGGGTACGTAAGCCATGATCGAGGCTGGCTCGCGTCGCTTCGCTGGAGAGGCCGCGCCCCCAAAAAGCAGGGAAGAACATATAGGAGATCTCGATGCCATCCTCCAAATGCGCAGAGTGGAGGCCGCACAGACCTGTGATCTGGCCTGTCTCTTTCTCGCGGACGACCCACTCGCCAAAACCAGCCTGCTCCCAGTGCAGGTGCAGCCGGTCTATTTTTCCATCAATCACCTCTTCGGAGACAACGCCGCCAAGATAGCGGCGTACCTGCTCATCGTGCCACAGATCACGCAGAACTGGCGTATGGGCTGGCGTTGGGCGATGAAAGGCCAGGCGAAGGGTTTCTAAGAGCGTCATAGGATACAAATCTCCATTTTTATAGACATAAATTGATATTTCAGTTTTAACTATCCGCGAACTCGCATAATTCGCGCAAGCCCTGCGCGATCTCGTCATCTGCGCCTGCCAGGGAGACGCGCACGTAATTTTCCGCGACACTGCCGAAGCCGCTACCGGGAGCGACGGTGACGTTGCGGGCGCGCAGCAGTGCGTCCGCCAACTCGCGTCCTGAGCGCGGTCGCCCGTTTTTTGTGCGCGCATCGACGAGGAGGTAGAAGGCGCCGTGTGGTGTATAGAGATAGCGCCCATGTTCGCGCAGGATATTCACTGCCAGGTTGCGCCGCTGGTGATAGGCCTCGCGCATCTCGCGCACGCAGTCCTGTGGACCCGTCAGAGCCGCCGCTGCCGCCTTTTGCGCGAGGGTACTGACGTTGGTGTAGCTAGCATCGATGACATAGGAGATGGTTTTGAGCAGTTCTGTACTGGTCACGACATAGCCAATACGCCAGCCGGTCATAGCGTAGGTTTTAGAGAAGGTGTAGACGCCGATAGCGCGCCCACGCTCGAACTCCTGTGGCGTCATGAGCACCGCCGGACTGGTGTGCTCGCCCTCGAAGACCATCTCATCGTAGCATTCGTCCGAGAGCAGATAGAGATCGTGCCAGTGGGCAAAGTTCAGCAGCTCGATCACAAGCTGGCGTGGGAAGACCGCGCCGGTGGGATTGGCGGGACTGTTGATAATCAGCATACGTGTGCGCGAGGTAATCAGCTTCTCCATCCGAGCAATATCGGGCAGCCAATCATTGGCCGGGTCCAGCGCGTAAGTCACGCCTTTGGCCCCGCACGCGGCCAGTTGCATCGTATATTGTGGCCAGTACGGATCAGGGATCAGCACCTCGTCGCCCTGTCCCACCGTTGCTAGCAGGGTTGAGAGGAGCGCGCCCGTGCCGCCGACAGTCACCGCGACATTCTCCGGTTGTACCCGATAGCCGTTGACGCGCCTGATCTTCTGTGCCAGCAATTCGCGCAGCCACGGCCAACCCGCTGGCGGCCCATAGGTCAACGGCTCCTGCTGTAAAAAATCGATAGCTGCCTGGTTGATATGTTCGGGTGTGCGAAAGCCTGGTTCGCCGATGTGCAAACGCAGGGGTGGAGGCAGGCTGATCCCGTTTGCCTCAGCCTCATGCTGAGCCTGTTGCGCGAACGCGCCCAGGTTGGTGATATCGTTCGTTGGCAGCGTGTAGATGCGATGTTTGCCGGTTTTCATAACCTTATCCATTCCGCAGCGCTTCAATGTGTCCAGCCTCTGCAAGTTTTTCTTTATTATACTCACAACCGGGCAGTGTTTTCCACTTTATGTGCCGCAGAAAGGATCATTTACAGCAAATTTGACTCCAGCACCCTCCTGGCTTCTTGCTCTGTTTTAGCCATACCTACACCGACAATGATCTGTGAGAGCGTATCCGCAGTGTCGATTTTATTCACACGCGCGCGGGCCAGTGTCTCTAAAACTGGGAAGCGCATCCTGACCAGTTCAAGCAAGCCCTGGCCCAGTGTTAGCCGTGTCTGAGACAGTGCTTGCATTTTGCCAGTTTCTATACCTTCCGCAAAACCTTCATCCTTCCCTTTCGTAAAAACGTCCTGATATACACGCGAATCTTGCAAAAAGTCACTCAGCATAGCAAATCTCCTATCAAGCCAGTTCTGATGTCTTTGGCCAAGTGTTTTGGCAGCCAGAGGGCGCGGCACTTTTTTGGGGAATTTGTTCTTGTTTTTATGCTCTTTTCAACACCATAAAAGCCTCTCGCTTGCTTAGAGTGAGGGGCTTTTTGTGTTACTGGCCGAGCTTGCGCAGCAGGCCCATGACCAGCGCGATACGTTTAGGCAGGTAATCCAGTTCGATATACTCTTCCGGGTTGTGGGCCAGGCCACCTCCTGCTCCCAGGCCGTCGAGGGTGGGCGTGCCGGCGCAGGAGGTGGTGTTGGCATCGGACGCGCCTCCAGTGCTGACATCCTGGATCTCCAGTCCCAGTTCCGCGCCAACCGCTTTGACCAGGGCAATCAGGGGGGCGTTCTGGCCGTTGCGCTCGAAAGGCTGGCTGGAGAAACCGCCGCTCAGCTCGATACGCGTGCCATCCAGGATATGCTGCGTGCTGACGTTGCGCATGGCCTTCTCGATAGCGCGGATCGCAGGCTGCTCGGCGGCGCGCACATCCAGTTCGCACCAGGCGTGATCGGGGACGATGTTGGCGCGTTCGCCGCCGTGGATGATGCCGACGTTGACGGTGACGCCGGGAATGGTCCCGTTGAGCGCGTGCAGCTTCTGGACCTGATTGGCCAGTTCTAAAATAGCGCTAAGGCCCAGATGAGGCTCAACACCGGCGTGCGCGGCCCGGCCCCACACCTCGACTTTGTAGTGTCCCGCGCCCTTGCGTGCTGAGACGACGGTGTGCTCTTTGCGGCCCGGCTCAAAGACCAGCGCGGCATCGTGCTGTCCGGCAAGATGCTGGATGAGCGGTTTGCTGCTGGGCGAGCCGATCTCTTCATCGCTATTGCAGAGAAAGGTCACGTTCTGGTAATGGTCTTCCCCAGACTGTTGGAGCAGGTGCAGCGCGTACATCCCAATTAGCACGCCCGATTTCATGTCCAGCACGCCCGGCCCCGTAGCTACGCGCATCCCTCCTCGCTCGCCCAGCGTGAAGGGACGGCGCGCGACCTCGCCAGCCGGAAAGACCGTATCGATATGCCCGATCAAGAGCAGGCGCGGCCCGTCGGACTTGCTGCCCTGGCGCGTGGCGATGAGATGGTCGCCATAGCCCTCCTGTTTCTCAAAGCGCGTGATAAAGCCCCAGCCCTGGAAGCGCTCGGCCAGATAGGTTCCGACCTGGTTGATGCCTTCGGGCGTGTAGGTGCCCGAATCGATGTTCACAATGGTTTGCAGATCAGCCACATACGCGTCCATGATCTGTTGCGCGCGGGCGAGATCCTGGGCAGCGCTCATACCGCGCCTCCTGTCTGGAAGGCCGCAATCTCGTCCTCGCTATAGCCCAGTTCCCGTAGGAGTTCGCCGGTATGCTCGCCCAGGTTGGGGGGCGCGTAACGCTGCTCCTGCTCGACGCCTGACACACGTGGGAAGGTTGGGATGGTGCGGAAGTTCTCGCTCTCCTCGCCCACGGGTTTGCCAGGGATGCTGGCGCCGCGAGCCTGTGCGTGGGGATCGTTCAGCGCCTCGTCGATGGTATAGACCGGACCCACACAGGCATCGATCTCGGCCAGTTCCGCCAGCCACTCCTCGCGAGTCTTCGTCTTGAAGATCTTGCGCAGCATCTCAATGGCCTCGACACGCTCGTCTGGCCCCATTGCCAGGTGGAAGGGCAGCAGTTCAAGGTGCTCGATGCGCGTACAGAACGTATGCCAGAATTTGTGCTCCAGCGCGGCCAGGGTGACGTGTTTGCCGTCGCGCGTCTCGTAAATATTGTAGCAGGGCAGGCCGCCATCGAGGGCCGACAGACCCGGTTTGGGCGCCTGACCGGTGTTGAGATAGACGGCAGAAGTAAAGGGCAAAAGCGCCATCACGCCCTCGGTCATCGAGACATCCACCATGCGTCCCTCGCCCGTCTGCCCACGCCCTTGCAGAGCCGCCAGGATGCCGATGACGGACATAAAGCTGCCACCCGCTAAATCGCCCAGTTGCGTGGCAGGCATGGCAGGCTCGCCGTGGGGACCGCGATTGTAGTCCAGCAGGCCCGCGTAGCCCGCGTAGTTCAGGTCGTGTCCGGCGCGCAAACGATAGGGGCCGTCCTGTCCATAGCCGCTGATCGCGCAGTAGACCAGGCGCGGGTTAAACTCCTTCAACTGCTCGTAGCCCAGGCCCAGACGCTCCAGTACGCCGGGTCGAAAGCTCTCCAACAGCACATCGGCCCCTTTCACCAGGCGCAGAAAAATCTCGCGCCCCTCACTCGACTTTAGATTGAGCGTCATACTGCGCTTATTGCGATTGATGGCCAGGAAATGCAGGCCCATGCCGCCCGCGCCATGTGGTGGCATAAAGCGGCCATAATCGCCGCTGCCCGGCTCTTCAATCTTAATCACGTCCGCGCCAAAGTCCGCCAGCATCTGCGAGGCGTAGGCGCCGGGCAACAAACGGGAGAGGTCAAGGATACGGATACCACTGAGCGGCTGAGTCATCGCGTCTTGCCTTTCTGCTGAATGTATCGCTGCAAAGAGATTGTGCCTTGCAGCCGGGAAATGGCGCCGCGCGCAAGCAGCGTTCCCGGCTGGATATGTGTTACCGTAAGGGTAGCAGGTAAAAAGCCGCGCTGTCAATGTTCATTGGTGTTCAGAAAGCATATCCTCACTTCATCCTTCTATCACATACAGTGGCAACGCTTGAAAAAAGAAGCTATCCCTACGAGGGTACTTCTCGCTCTGCCTGGAGAGGTGCTGTTCTCAGCACTCCTGTCGAATCGTTCCATCACGAGATTCCCTCCCTATAACCCACATCCCGCAATTTTAGAACTTTCTCCTTCTCTCTATGCAATTATCTTTTACGTCACGTCATGGGCAACAGCCTCTGCCTTAAGGAAGGAGATCTTGGACACTCCTGTTTCCTGAAAACATGCAAGGAGGAGCAAGTGCTATGAGCAATACCGGAAAAAATCCCTATACTGACAAACTGCGCCGGAAAGTGATTGAACCCTTACAGGCCTTTCGCCAGAAGGTCAGTCCACCGAAACACCAGCCAACGGACCAGCCGATCCGTCGACAGGCCCCAACGCGAATTTCCTCAAGACCTTAGGTGTTGATGATCAAGGGGTTATCAACCCTCTAGAGAATGATCCGGTAGTCCAAAGCGAGGGGCGAGCAGAAGTCCAACAGATTCGGGATGATAATAATTTGAACAGCAACCGGCAGATGGGCAGAAATATCGCTGTTGCCGATTATGATATCAACGGAAATACCGGTGAAATGAAAGGCATTAGCGGGCCAGAGAAACCTGGTTTGCTAATAAGCCCCCTGAAGGTGGAAATCACCTTGAACCTACCATAGTTGACTGGCTGCGAGATACAGATGCAGAATACAAAATTTTGGAAAACATCGCTGATGAGTATTGGAGCAACGATCCCGCTGTACGAGCGCAAGTGACTGGTGAGATTCGTCTATATACCGAGCGTCCTCCTTGTCCTTCCTGTAAAGGTGTGATACAACAGTTTGAGAAGTTATTTCCCAATATCCGCGTTATTGTGGGCTGGGGATAGAATCTGAAAGCTAAGAAAGGAGATCTGAATGTACATCGAACATGTTCTGGATGAGATCAAGAAGTTAGGTTTCCCTAACCCCCGCAAGTTTGTGCCCTGCACTGAGGAAGAGGTTGCTCGCCTGGAAGAGGCGACCCATCTCTCCCTACCCCAAGCCTATCGAGAATTTCTGCTGACGATGGGCAAGAATGCCGCCACCCTTCTAGAAGGCTCTGACTGGTTATATCCACAACTGCTGAACTTACAGGAAGTGGCCAGGGAGATCCTCATCGAAGAGAGTTTCCCTCAGCAATTTCCTGAAGATGCCTTTGTCTTTCTCATGCACCAGGGCTATGTGTTTTGTTTCGTCCGCACCTCCGCAGGGGATAATCCGCCCGTTTATCGCTATCACGAAATAATGGATTGGGAGACTTTTCCTTGCATGTCCACCAGTTTTACCGAGTTTCTGCTCGATAGGCTGAGAATCGATGCTGATCTCAATCGGAAATTACGCAAACCCTTATGATCGGATACGGGGAAAAAAGTAAAAACCTTGATGGGTTTTTTAATGAGATTGCAGCAGCACTGCAGTTCCCCTATTCTGGCTCTTTCGGGAAATCAGAACCGACCATCGAGATAGTGCTCACTTCTGGGTTTTATGCATGATTCGCCAGTGGTCCTGCTTTGAGCCGGATACTGATAAAACCTCTCGTATTTTGACCAGGATCTTGCAGAATATGCAGGCTAACCCTCCACAACAGTACAAAGAAATCTCCTCAACACAATATTGCTGATCTATTCCATTGCAAGCGAGCGGCAATATTCGTATAATAGACAGCAATCAGATACACAGGCAATTTCACCGGCTTTTCTCAGAAAATCGTTGCATTGTTTGCGAGAAACATTTTCAGACAGGAGCACATCGGTATGGGCATGACACAGGACGGTCTGTCGTACTGGCAGGCCGAAGACGCTGGTTTTTCCCTCATGGATACGACTATTGGCGACCTGCTGGATCGCCGCGCGGAGGAGCAGCCCGGCAAAGAGGCGGTGGTCTACAGTTGTTACCCCGAATATGGCGGCTTGCTGGATATCCGCTGGACCTACGCTGAGTATCGCGCCCGTGCCGACGCGGTGGCCAGAGGTTTGCTGGCACTAGGTCTACGCAAGGGCGAGCATATCGCGGTCTGGGCGGTGAACCTGCCCGAATGGTTGTTGCTGCAAATGGCTACGGCTAAAGCTGGTCTGGTGCTGGTAACCATCAATCCGGCTTACCGCGCCGCTGAATTGGAGTATGTGCTCAAGCAGGGCGACGTGGCGGCTCTGTTCTTTATGGCCCGCGTGCGTGACCACGATTGTTTAGCGACTGTGCGCGCGCTGATTACGCCCGGCGAGCGCAACGGCGAACTTTCTAGCGAACGCTTGCCCTCTCTGCGTTACGCCTGCCTGTTGGGTATGCCACCGGAGGGACTGCTGGAGCAGGCTGACTGGCGACCTACCCTCTTCCCAGAGATGGTGCAGGCTGGAGTCGCGCTCGGCGAGGCGGTGTTGCGCGAACGACAATCCTCGGTGCGGGCTGCGGACCCCGCGCTGATGCTGTACACGTCGGGTACCACCGGTTTTCCCAAAGGTGCCATCCTGACCCATTATAACCTCGTCAATGATGCCAGCGCCTTCGCGGTTCGCTGGGGGATGCGCGAGAATGATCGGGCTTGCACGGCCATGCCCTATTTCCACGCAGGCGGGTGCGTTCTAGCGGTGCTTGCCGCGGTTTGCGCGTGTACCACGCTGCATCCACTGATTGCTTTCGACGCGCATAAAATGCTGGAGGTCATCAGCACCGAGCGCTGCACCACTCTGGGCGGCGTCCCCACGATGCTACTGGCTATGCTCCAACAGCCCGATTTCGCTAGCTTTGATCTCTCCTCACTACGCACGGTCATCAGCGGCGGTACTTCTGTGCCGGTGTATTTGATGGAACAGGTGAAAGAACGCATGGGGGCTGACGTGGCGATTGTCTTCGGACAGACCGAGTCCAGTGCCGCGATGACGCTGACGCTGCCCGACGACAGTTTTGCGCTCAAAGCGGCGACAGTGGGCATCACGCTACCACATGTGGAGGCGAAGGTCATCGATCCCGCCACAGGCGCGACTGTGCCCTGTGGCGAGCGCGGCGAACTCTGCTGCCGTGGTTATCTGGTTATGCAGGGCTACTATAAGATGCCTGAAAAAACTGCTGAGACCATCGATAGCGATGGCTGGCTGCATACCGGCGACCTGGCGACGATGGATGCGCGCGGCTATGTGAATATCGTGGGACGCCTCAAAGATATGGTCATTCGCGGTGGCGAAAACATCTTCCCGCGCGAGGTCGAGGAGTTTTTGATTCGCCATCCCCATATCGCCGATGTGAGTATTGTGGGCGTACCCGACCCCTTCTTCGGTGAAGAACTGCTGGCCGTGATTATTCCCCAGGCCG
>CAXUEY010000036.1:0-2813 GCA_964250225.1 uncultured Ktedonobacteraceae bacterium
ATTCACTTTTTATCCTAAAATATGTACTGCAATCTATTCTCAAACAGGCCAACCTGAGCATGGATGAGTTCCGCGAGCTATTATTAGGAGGGTTTTATGCGAGCATATACAATCATTCTTGAACCAGATGGAGAGGAAGGTGGTTATACAGTGACAATACCAGCTCTGCCTGGATGTATTACACAGGGAGAGACGGTGGAGCAGTGCATCGAGCGAGCACGCGAGGCGATTAAAGGATTTATTGAAAGTTTGCAGGCCGATGGTGAGGCTATTCCAGAAGAGAAAGAACACTCACGGATGATTACGGTGCATGTCGCGGCATAAGGCGAGCATCTAGCCTAACGTGTAGAGGTATGGTATGGGCGCCTTGCAAGATAAAACAGTGCAAAGACATAAGGCACTGAACAGAGATCAATGCCTTGTGTTTCAAACATGTGAGATGTGTACTAGCAGCAGCCGAGTTGAGCATGGTTCTTCACCATGCCGTTTGGATAGCGCTGTGTGTAGAGGAGTGCTCCTCCCTGTGTCGCGTAGACATGGTATTCCACGGCGCCAACCATCGTACCGTGTGTTACCTGTGCTGAGTTAGCCAGGAAAGGAGCGGCTGCCGGGCCGTTATAGTCAGTAGGGGTATAATCCACCGTGACTTCGACGAATACACTACTGCCAGGACCGGCATTTTGTAGAATGTCCCTCACATGCCCCTCGATATCGGCCATCATCGGCGCGTTTGTGCCATCAGAGAGACCCACAAAATTGCGGGAATCTGTGCCATCGCCACCCAGTTGCTTGCCGATAAGGTGGCCGCGCTCGTGATGATAAGGATGCGCGTTAGCAACATAACCAGAGACTTGTGGAGCGGGTACGGTGATAGCGCTACCTGTGCCCAGGTCAGCATAGGTAATTGTTGCGCAAGCGTAGACGGTTCTTGGTCCATCCAGGACATAGGTAATAACGACCATTGGTTGTATCTCCTTTTTGATGTAAAAACAGATCAGCATGTCATACAGTTATCTCATTGAGACTACAAGGACGTTCATCTACAGGATATTGCAGTACAAATCAGGCGATTCTCTCAGGGGCGAGGATTTTATCGAACAAGGAGAGCTTCCAGGGCGACCAGAGGCTAAAACCGAGCCAGGCCAACGAGAGGAAGAGCAGGACACCCAGGAACGGCCCCAGGAAGGTGACGTGGAGTACGAATTGACCGCCCAGATTGAGAAATGCGGCCAGCATGACCAGTAGTAGCGCGGACCGAGGTCGCACTCCAGCCATCAGGAAGACTGCGCTCATCAGCAGGCAGCCTGGCGCCAATGGAGCGCCCGACAGGAAGACCAGGCCTAGCGTGCCAAGCGCGCTCACTGAGGGCAGGCCGATTTTTGCCAGCAGATCATTCACGCCCAATGAGGGTACCTGCTGGTTGGGTACAACGTTGGCGGGAGGATTCGTAGGACAGGGGTTGCCACCACCGAAAGGATTGGCGATGGTATTACAGATGGTGGAACCCGTACTGGCAGTCTGATTCGTAGCAGTATTGACGCCATTCTGGGCGCTGTTATACCCACTCTGAAGCACCGAGCCGAGATTGGGGAATTCGGCAAACAGTTTCGCCATCCAGGGGAGGACAAACAGATCAATGGCAAAGGCTCCCGCCACCACGATGATGGCACCCAGCAGAAAAATGATGATCCCATACTGCCCGATCATCCCGATGCGCAGAATATGTTGCGAGAGCAGAGCTAAAATTCCCAGTACCAACAACAATGATCCTATAATCACGAGCCATACCCCCAGACTCCAGGTTGGTCCCAACGGATCAGGCCGCAGCGTGGACAGCACCCAGCCAGATGTAGCGCAAAGTCCACCCAGACAGATGACTATGCCGGTTGCTTGTTGGAGAATGCGCGAGATTTTGTTGAGCACTGCTTCAACGGCAGTAAACAAGGTACGGAGCCAGCTCAAACCCTTTACTACCGTACCCTTTGCGGTTGTAATGCCAGACATTCCTGACATGTTTTTTCCTTTCTATTATGCGAGAGTTATATCATATGCTTAAATGGTAAATCTACATCTTAACGCTTTATTGTTCTACCAGTTCTACAACACACTTTTTCATACAAGCATCACTCCCTTCCAGACTAATAGACGAGCGGCCTGAGATTTTTTTGGGGTGAATATTACAGTTATTTTCGATATAAAAATAGATGTAATCTAAAGGTGGGATATCCCTCTGAGATTCCATCGAATAATAGCCTGATCTATGAAATAAGCAATGGGCTGGCTGTTGCCTACCTGTTCTGGCTCATCGCCGGAGCTCTTGAAGGAAAAACAGAGAAGAATAGCAAGCGCACTCAGAGCTTATCAGCGTGCTCTCGAATAAACGCGAGGTGGAAATCGAGATATTTCTCGTCCATAGCTGTATCTCCCCATACATCAAGATGGCTGGAATTCAGGCCTAGAATGAACAGGTGGCGCAGGACGATAAAAAGAGGCACAACTTTGAGATCCAATGCGCCAACAGGACGGAGAGACGTGTAGCCTTCCAGGAATGTTTCCCACAATGCTGTGTTCTCTTTATATCGGTGGATAGCCCAGCAGAAGCCGGAGAGATCAATGACCTGCCACCCCAGGCCGATGAACTCAAAATCGTAGAAGGTCACAAGATGGTCGGCAGTGATATTGGCGTTGCCTCCAAGCAGATCGCCGTGGCAGACTCCATACGCGAGCGCACCTGGAGGGATTTGGGCAAAACGCCGTTTAAGGTCGGCGGCCAGTTCCAACAGAAATGTTGCGTCGTCAGATCGATGAGCCAG
>CAXUEY010000036.1:2913-44843 GCA_964250225.1 uncultured Ktedonobacteraceae bacterium
CCATCCTTGCGCGCCAGGGGGGCCGCAACCGGAATTCCCTGGCGCGCTAAATGGTTGAGTGCATCGATCTCGAAGAGGATATGCTCCCGTGTGTGTAGCCCGTGGCGGGAGACGCGGAGCATATACTTTTCGTTCTCTGTATGCACAAGATACATATCATTTACACCAGGATTAAATAATCGGCACGAGCGAATTGTGCTAAGTGTGTATTGCGAGAGCACCTGTTCCTGGAGAGCAGGCGCGGAAAGTGTAGAATAGGTGACGGGGAAGAAATTATTTGACATCATTGTACCCCCTTGTTTTTGAGGCCGATCATCTGCTTCTTGCATTATTAATCTCTGTGTTTTCTAAGATGTAAACTCTGGTTACATTCTCCTATACTCGACTCCACAAATTAGCCGACCATTCCGCGTGCGGCATGCCACACTCGAAGTGGACCCGCAGCAAGCCATCGATATCAAACGGGACGCGGCAGAATTCCGCACTCAAACGGTTCCCACCGATGTTGAGAATGGCATATTCGGCCCAGGGCGGGTTGCGTACTTCCTCGAATGGGAAGGAGCGATCCATCGCCATGCCAACGCTACCGGGATTGAGGACCAGTCTTTCGCGATAACGCCTGAACATTTGCAGGTGAGTATGGCCGCCAACGAGCATCTCACCCGGTAGCTCGGCAAAGATGGCATCCAGTTCTGCGTCAGGTGTAGTGGGCAGAATGACCTCGCGGAATGAGCGTGGCGAGCCATGATAGGCCAGCAGAGTTTGTGTCTCGCTGATCCGTTGGATGATGGTTGGCTGGAATGTGCGCAAGAAGGCCCTATCATCCTCGCCAAGTTGCTGCGCGCACCAGAAGCCGATCTCCTGATCGCACTGGCCAAACACACTCTTCTGCTCGCGCATTCGAGGTTCCAGCAGCCACGCGTCAGTGTTGCCCATCACAATGGGGCAATTTATTGCGCGCAGACGTTGAATAACCTCACAGGGCTGTGGCCCACCATAAGCAACGTCACCCAGGCAGAGGATCTGCTCGACGTTGCGCTGGCGTATATCGACCAGTACAGCATCGAGCGCGAAAAGATTGCCATGAATATCAGCAATCAGGGCAAGTTGCATGGTGTCTCCTTCTCACGTTATGCTTTCTTGATGACTGCAACGAGCGTCCGACCCAGCACATCTTGTTCAAGCTGACTCGACTTGACCATTTCCAGCGAGAAGCCCCATTGCCTGAGTTCCTCGTCGAGCCTGATCGCTGGCGTCCCTGTGCTCTTGCCCAGGTACTCCGCGATCAGCAAATGCCCTCCAGGTTGCACATAACGTTCCAGCAGCCGATGGACGAAGGCTTCCCGCAACTGGTTGGGAATATAGTCAAGGGTAGTGTTGACATAATCAAAGGTTCGAGGCGATAGCCAATCCCAGGCATTGTCTATAAAGATGTTGTGCGCATACTGTGGGAGGCGCTGGCGGGCTAACGTGGCCAGTTGCTCCGAGATGTCCAGGCCGTAGGGAGTGATCTGCACGTTGCTCTCCAGTGTCCAGCGTAAGATGCATTCCAGCAGGTAGCCGTTAGCGCAGCCGATATCCAGCAAAGTGCCGGAGCTGGTGAGGCAATCCGCAATGGGCCTGCGCAGCACTTCCCAATCCTGCGCGCTGCGTGGTGTGCGCAATCCAAAGCCCGACTGCTGCCAGGGATCAGTCCCGGCAAGATAGGCCGTTTCGAGCATATTTTTGTGTGTGTTAAACCATGCACTGAGTTCTTCATCGTTCATGAGGACGTTTACCCTTGCTTGCGTTTGCGTCCTACAAGCAGCAACCCGATCACAAGACCGATAATCAGACCCGTGAAAAGTGTACGCTGGCGGGTGCGTTGAGCGCGTGTGTCAGGTGTGGGAAGGCTGTACGCGCCGCCCGCTTGATAGGCTTCGTCGAGCAGTTGGACCGGGTGCAGGACGCGCATAGGCAGGCCGCGTTCGCGCGCGCCGAGGGCGATCTGCATCATGCAGCCGGGATTGCCGGTGGCGATGACGTTGGCACCAGTGGCGCTGATGTTGCGCATTTTGCGCTCAAGCAATTGGCTCGCCATCTCTTGATTGGTGATGTTGTAGATGCCCGCGCTGCCACAGCACCAATCGGCCTCTTTGAGATCGACCAGCTTGAGACCGGGGATGCGCTTGAGCACCTGGCGCGGCTGCTGCTTGATTTTCTGCCCGTGCGCCAGGTGACAGGCGTCGTGATAAGCGACGGTGTAGGGCAGCGTGCCCATCGCGGGGATCTGCTCGACGCCGACGAGGAATTCGGTGATATCTTGGACCTGCGCGCTAAAAGCACGCGCGCGTTCAGCGTAGGCTGGCTCATCGCGCAACAGGTGGCCGTATTCTTTGATGTTGGAGCCGCAACCGGCGGAGTTAATGATAATGGCGTCGCAGTTATATTTTTCAAACACATCGATATTGTGGCGCGCCATCTGGCGTCCGCGCTCACCCTCGCCGGCGTGAACATGCAACGCGCCGCAGCACTGCTGACTGGTCGGCGTGACCACCTCGCAGCCGTTGGCGGTCAGTACGCGAATGGTGGCTTCGTTGATGTCGCGATAGACCTGATCCATGATGCAGCCGCTGATAAAGCCGACGCGATAGCGTTTGGGGCCGAGCGCGGGCGTGATCTCCGGCAATGGTCGCGGGAAGAGCGCGCCGGTGGCTTGCGGCATCAGCGCTTCGGGTGTGCTTAATTTGCCCTGAAATGGCGTGGGCAGAGCATTGACGCCCTTCAACAGCCCGCTTTTGCGCGTGAGTGTTTGCAGACCGCTGCGCTGATAGACCTTGAGTCCAGCGAAGACCAGCGAGGTGATCGGACGCGAGGGCAGCATGATATCGAAGAAGAAGCGTCTCAAGGCCCGTTCCGAAAGTTTCGAGGTGGGTTGCTCTGTGGGAACGGATGAGTGCTGCTCCTGCGTGGCGATGGCCGCTGCACGTTCTGCGCTGATCGTAGGCTGTGCCGCTTCCAACTGGATCTGCTCGCGCGCAGCCTCGATCAGCTTGCCGAACTGCACACCGGACGGGCAGGCTGTTTCGCAGGCCCGACAGCCCAGGCAGCAGTACATATGCTCGACAAAATCAGCGCTGATGCCCATACGCCCCTCGGCCACGGCCTGCATCTGGTAGATGCGCCCGCGTGGCGAGTCCATCTCAGTTCCCAGCACCGCGTAGGTTGGGCAGGTGGGGAGGCAGAAGCCGCAGTGGATGCATTGGCGCATCAAATCATACGTATGCGTGTGACGGTTGAGCGGCCCCTGAATAGAATGGACAGGGGCTATCTGGGCATCGGTGAGTTCTTGGGACATAAACTGCCTCCCTGAATGATCTATAGTTGGCGTGAACGTGGGCGCGCCACAATCACGGTCACTTCCTGGCGATTATGAAAAAGCTGCCTGGCCTGAACAATGTCAAAATAACGGCTGAGCAGGCTGGTGGCCTCGCGCAGATTTCTCAGCGGGTCGATGCTGGCCGTCGCGTGTGGCAGCTTGAGGGTGCTGAGAATAAAGCCATCGGGCCGCAGCTTATCCCGCATCTCAATCAGCAGGCGCGCGGCATCGCGGGCATCCATCCGCATATCATTCATAATGACATCAAAGAGCTGCGGCCTCTTGCCTGGTTCCTCAATCTCCAGATACCGTTCAGCGTACCCGCGAAAATGGATCAGACCGGGATAGCGGAACAGGCGTTGATCGAGCTTAGCCGGATCTACTGCCACGACTTTCAGACCAGCGTTCAGCAAGAGTCGGGTCCAGCCGCCAGGTGCCGCGCCGAGGTCGAGGGCACGGCCATGCTCTGGCAGAGTCACACCAAAGACCTCCAACGCTTCCAGCAATTTGAATTCCGCTCGGCTAATCTGTTCCGGCGTTTGCGCGAAATGGCGCATACCGCCAGGCCACGCGCTCAGATTGTCGCGGGCGAGCGAGACACCCAGATAGGCTTTGTCCTGTGTGCAGAGCAGCGACACTACAATCTGCGGCTTTTTGATATCCTCAACTGCGCCCGTCTCCTCAACCACGGCTTCGGCCAATAGTTGATTGACCTTGCCGCCGCTATAGGCGCGCTTCTGGCCGCCCTCTTCGCCCTGGACCATACGTGTCTGCACGGCAAAGTGTTGGCCCCGTTCCAGCATCGAAAAGCTCGGCATTTGCGCCAGAGCTATAGCCAGTTTCTCCAGGTCGTCTTCAGTATTGTTAAGCTGGATGACTGTCTGGACTGGCGCAAGATGACGCGTAAAAATGGGGCGCGCCTCAGCGACGATGCGCGGAAATAGACGCATGTTGGGTACGCTACAGAGCGCAATTCCCGGCGCCAGGATCTCCACGAGCTGCAAGTGCTGCTCCAGACGCTTCAACTCGCGTAGCGCGTCCTCAAGAAATTCAGCATGAGCTGTAATAATGGCATTGGCGGATGATTCCGCCACTTTTGATAATTCCAGATTCACGGAAGTTTCCTATAGTCCCCCTACGAAACGCCCCTTCACAAAGGTTCCTTTTGGATCAAATTGTTCTTTGAGACGCTGCATCAAACGGAAATTGGAGCCGGGTTCGCCCCAGACGTTGACGCGGCGTTTGAGATCGACCGGGCAGCGTTCCACAACCAGGCTGCCACGCGCCTCCTGAGCCTGCTGGCGTAATTCAGCAATGGCCTCAACCAGGCGGGGAGTCGCGTCGCTCGGACGCAGCTCTATATACAGGATGCCATTTCCTGCGTGGGCAATCACGGCTGACTCCAATTCGTGGCGCTGACAAATCGTCGTCAGTTTTTGCAAATAGTGCGCAAGATGCGAGACGAGGATGGCGGCTTTACAGGTCACTGAGCCTCGCAAATGCTCGCGGACCGCGTTCCAGAACCGTGTCTGCTCGTCCCCGGCCAGGTCATCGCCCAATAACGCGTTATGCGTGCGCGCGATCAGGCGTGCCTCGTCGATCTGGCGTTCGATGGTGGTCAGGCTGCCTTCAAAATCGAGGGCCAGGGTATACCCATTGGTGGGCAGACTCATGCCAAAGAAATCGCTGATATCACTGGCCGCTCCGCTATCGATCAGTTCCATTGCACTTGGGGTGAGCAGCGAACTCTGGATCGCAAGCACTGTTTGCATGATATCCTGGCAGTTTGCGAAGGTCAGCAGCAGGGTACGCTCGTTAGCGGGGATAGGTTGGAGCTTGAAGTTCGCCTCGACAATCACGCCCAGCGTGCCCAGAGAGCCGATATAGAGTTTATTGAGATCGTAGCCAGCGACATTTTTCACGACGCGTCCACCACTACGGGCGATTTCGCCGTTAGCCTGTACCACCTGTAGACCGATGACCAGGTCGCGCGCCGTGCCATAGCGCAGACGCTTGGGTCCGCTGGCGTTCGAGGCCAGGATGCCGCCGATAGTGGTCTGAGCCGCGTCCGGGGGGTCGAGGGACAGCCACTGGCCTTTCGTCGCCAGGTGCGCCTGAAGGTCCGCCAGGGTGATTCCCGCTTCGACCTGACAGGTCAGATCAGGGGCCTCGTGTTCGCGCAGTTGGGTGAGCTGACCGGTTTCGATCAGCACATCAAATGGCTCAGGGATAGCGCCCACGTACATACGCGAGCCACCGCCGCGCGCCAGCGTGCTCAGCCCATGCTGGTTAGCAAGCTGGAGTATGCTGGCTATCTCTTGTGCATTTCCCGGCGTCACCACCAGGCGTGGCAGCAACCCATCTACTGCATAAGTGCGCAGAGCGGCAGGATCATGCGTGATCTGCTCGCCAGAAATATGTTGCTGAACCTCACGTATAAAGTTTTCGATCTCAATCATCAGAAACTACGCCTCCAGTACGTAGAGGATTTTTTATGCGACTTGCGCCCGGCACCCCCATCTTCCTGATCATAACTGTTTGATCTCGGCGCAGCGTCCAGGTTGTGGGAAAAGTTTGCCCGGATTGAGTAATTGACCGGGATTCCAGGCCTCACGCACCTGTTGCATGATACGCAGGTCGGTTGCGTTGAAGATCAGCGCCATCTCCTCCTGCTTCTCCATACCCACACCATGTTCGCCAGTGATCGAGCCGCCTGCTTCCGCGCAGACCTGCAAGATCTCGTGTCCAGCCTGGCGCACGCGCTCCACCTCACCCGATATCTGCGAATCGAAGAGAATTAGCGGATGCAGGTTGCCATCGCCAGCGTGGAAGACATTGCCCACGCGTAGTCCGTAGTTCGCACAGATCTCGCTCACGCGGCGCAGGACATGGGGCAGGCGTGTACGCGGAACCACCCCATCCTGAACGTAAAATTCCGGACTGACGCGTCCCACGGCCCCGAAAGCGTTTTTGCGCCCGGCCCAGAAGCGGTAGCGTTCTTCTTCATTCGCGGCAATGCGTACCGAGCGGGCATGATGCTTCTCGCAGATCTGCACGATCTTCTCAACCTGCTCGCTCACATTTTCGGTCAGCCCTTCGGACTCCATCAAGAGCACCGCCTTCGCGTCCAGGGGATAGCCCGCGTGCGAATCGTCCTCAACTGCTTGCAGGATCATCTGATCCATCATCTCGATAGCCGAGGGGATCACGCCAGAGGAAATGATCTCGGAGACCGTATTAGTGGCGTCATCAATGTCATCGAAGATCGCAACCATCGTCTTGACGGCCTCAGAGAGATGGACCATTCTGACAATGATCTTCGTGATTACGCAGAGCGTGCCCTCTGAGCCAGTAATCAGGCCGGTGAGGTCATAGCCTGGTATCTCTGGAGTCCAGCCGCCCACCTGGAGAATCTCGCCGTCAGCCGTCACGATTTCCAGGCCCAGCACATGATTGGTGGTGACTCCATAGATCAGCGTATGCGGCCCGCCCGCGTTCTCACCAACGTTCCCCCCAATCGTGCAAGAGCGTTGACTGCTGGGATCGGGTACATAGTAGAAGCCAGCCGGGGTCAACTCGTTACTGAGATGTAGATTGACCAGGCCGGGCTGCACCACGGCGCGCAGGTTCTCATAATCCACTTCTAGAATCTGGTTCATGCGCGCGAACGCGATGACAATTCCGCCGTAGATAGGGATCGCGCCTCCGCTCAGGCCAGTGCCAGCGCCACGAGGCACCACGGGAACATGGTGGCGCGCGGCAACCTTGACGACTCCCGCAACCTCCTCTGTACTGGCTGGCAGAACAACGATATCGGGTCTACTGCGCTCGATAGAGGCGTCATACTCGTAGAGCATCAGGTCGTAGGGCATATGCAGAACGTAACGTTCACCCAGCAGCTCGCTGAGTTCGCGTACAACCTGCGCCTTTGTTGTTTCAGAGATGCGCTCAAAGAGAGGCGATGGTACTGCTTGAGGAAGCTCTGCAATGCTCATGATTTCTGATCCTTTGGTAGCATGTGTGCTCAAACTCATGTTGGGTACTGGTCAATTCTTCTTCTGTGAGCATCATACCATCTCAACGGAGCAATTGGAAGCACTTGCACTGCTCCAGGCCAATTCTGACTACTCATCTGACCCTTCTCGCGCATCACATCACGCGGGACCACGGGTCAGGAGGAGCGGAAGAGGCGCCAGCATCCTGCCAGCATGCTACCGAACAACAGAAACAACGCGACAAGTAGCACGATATGCCAGACATCTAGAGGCGTGTTGGGCGCAGATGGCGGGCCTTGTCCGGCTAGAGACATCGTACCTGTGCCAGGTGTTGTCGAGGATGTGGTGACGCTAGAGGGCAACTGGAGCTGGTTCCCCGCGGGTTGTGTGCCGCTGTTGCCTGGTTGGTCTCCTCCAGCGCCTCCTGCTGAGCTAGAGCCAGGGCCAGATCCCCTGCCCGGTTTCGGCACTTTCGTTGGTTTGGGCGTGTTTGTTGCTCTGGGTATTTTTGTTGGCGTTGCGGTAACCGGCTGGCCGGAAGCGTTATTGCTAGCGTCGATAGTGGGTGCTCCTACAAGCTGCCAGTTCGCTGAACCATCTGGCACGCGCGCGTAGGACTGGTCTGGCAGGAGCAGAGGGGTGTTAGCCTGATCAACGATGCTGTTCGTGCTGGCAAACGCGAGCACGACATTCCACGCAGGTGGTGGGGCTACTGAATTCCCTTCCAGTGGGAAAACCACGAGAAACCCTCCTGCAGCAATGGCCGAGCCAAAGGGAAGGAGATACCAGTTGCTGCCACCATCCAGAGAGATCTCAGTATGGACTGCATACAGATCGAGCGCCTGACTTTGTGGATTATACAATTCAATCCAGCTATCCATACTCGCTGAAACGCTGTTAGGTGGATCTGCACAGTTCCAGTTGGTTTTGGGATTGGAAAGCACCTCATTGATCCACACGCTGCCCGGAGTGGAAGGAGGTGGTATGGGCGTGCCAGCAACTGGCGGAGGGGTATTGGGCGCGCACCCATGCCCGGCAACCGTGGCTTGCGGGTGCGTCGCATACGCGGGCAGGTTCAGGAGCGCGAGAGAAGAGGAGAGGAGAGAGACAACGATTGCCAGAGCAAGAGAGAGCATGCGTAATTGCGGTTGTGACGAACGCTTGAGGACAGGGTAATTTTTCCACATACATTTCCTCACTACTAACCCGAACAATTGGGCACTTCTTTTGTATGGACATAAATCAACGCACATTCTGCGAATAAACCCTATAATTGGTGGCTGGGCCGCTATAATCGTTTCCCATAGCCACTCTACCATCCTGATTAGCTATACTATACGTGTCCATATCTAAATTATCAAGCTTTTGGAAGAAAATAGGTAATTTGGATGGAAGGGTATATATCTATAAAATTCAATATATTTGGCGAAAGGAAGAGAATAGCGACTGCCAGGAACAGAGGAACGCCCAGAGTCATTTGTCTCTGGGCGTTCCTCTGTTCCTGGCATAGGTGTTGTCTGTTTAACGGCTGCGCCGCGTGGAGGAGACCTCCTGGCGGCTCTGATAGACAGGAGCGAAGAGGACGCGGGCCAGGGCGACAAGTCCCCAACCGATCAAGGCATAGATCAGCATCGCGACCAGGGTGGAAAGCTCAAAGACGCTACGTGTGCCCAGTGCCTGATCGTTAAAGATTCCATTAAAGGGTCCCACAAATCCATGACTGAGGTTGTAGAGGAAGGTAACAAAATCGCTGGACATGCTGGCCCCAAGCAGACGGAAGATAAAGCGCAGGCCCAGAATGACTTCTAGCACACCCAGGATGAAGTAAATAACTCCCCTGGTCCAATTGCGCATATTCGCTCGCGCGAGATTTTTGTTCTCGTACATCTCTACCTGATTTTCAACTCGGTTTCCTGATGTATCGACATAGTTCTCGCGACGGCTTTCCATCGAGGCTCCTCCTGCGTTGACTGATTGTGCTGCCATATTATTGGCAACCGTTGGCGCTGAATAGGCAGGATCTGACGGCTGTGAGTAACCCTGCCCCTGCGGATCGTTAGGTGGATAGAATTGATTAGACATTGTTTGTATCTCCTTAGGACAGATTAGATGTGCAACGTTTTTTCAGCTTGCATGCATATGATCGTGCCAAAGATTGCTTTATTTTCCATTGTATGCGCTACCGTATGCACACTTTTTAGATAGGCACAAGGTATCTGTCTTTTGTAACACGCATATTAAGGTGAAAAAGTGACACTCCTGGAGATAACGCCGTGTGAAGAGGCGGCAAGCGGAGACAAAGGTGTTATAGAAAGCAGGCGTATATATCGTGGGCAGTGTATGAAGTGCGCTTTGCTGCTCTTCCAGAACGCCAACAAACGGTTTTGTGCATCCATGTTTTTCTATGAAAAAGAAAGAAAACATGGATGCACATCTCTCGGCGAGTTGTGGATTATTGGGAGAGGTATTCTACGGGGATGCGGCCCCGGCTTCGTTCTTGCAGTGCGCGGCGTAAGGCACTGGCGCTACTCTCTCCAAGCGTAAAGGCGATCACGGAACCGATGATCAGGCCACCGATGCCGCCGAGCAGAATGCCACTGAGAAAGAGTCGATTACGCAAAAATGTCATCGTTGACCACCTTTTCTGCTGAATCATTGTAGGTATACCACCGTCTTCGCGCCGCTCCAGAGTCGCTCCAGATCGTAGTATTCGCGTTCTTTAGGTCCCAGGATATGCGCAACAATATCGCCAAAATCAAGCAGAATCCAGCCTGTGTCCGCGTCTCCCTCGCGATGGAGCAAGAGAGCGCCTTGTTTGCTGAGTTGTTCATCGATAGCCTCAGCGATGGCCTGGATCTGACGGCGATTGCTTCCACTACAGATCACAAAGTAATCTGCGAACGTTGTGACCTCGCGGATATCCAGAAGCAGGACATCCGAGGCTTTTTTGTCAGATGCGGCATCCACGGCGGAGCGCGCTAACTGACCGGGATCGAGCAATACTCCTTCCACAATCACTCCTCGTCTGTGTATATTCCAGCCCTGGCAGGTTGTTTCTTGCACCTGGAGGCATGGAAAAGGACTATGTCATGCATTATAACACGCGCTGACAAATTTGAAAGACGCCGGATAGCCCTCTAATCAGTGGTTTTCCGCTTCGACACGAAAATTATAACACAGGTATTCTATGGGATCAATAGAGGCGTTACTGCCGTCAAATCTGCGCGCTTTTTAGCGGCGTTGCACTATTTGCCGTTGCCAGATCGGAAGGAAGAATTTGATGACTACAAAGGCTGATCAAAATGTACCGGCCTCTCTAACAGCCAGGAGAGATCAGTGCCGGGCACGACCTCTTGCGGCTCGGCATCACGAGTGAAGAGGCGCGCGCCGGTGATGCCCCCCAGCAGCAGTGCGGGGCCGCGCCGACGCAGCCAGCAGCCTTCGCGCATTCCCAGGACTGGCACATCATTCTCTTCCAGAAACTCCTCAATACGTTGCTCGCGCGTCTCTCCGCGATGGGTCGAGTTCGGGTCGGGGTCGAGATAGTGCGCGTTGATCTGGAAAGGGATCAGGCCGCACGCTGCAAACGAGACCGGCTGGACGATGGGCATGTCATTGGTCGTGCGCAGACTGGGGCAGGCCATGTTTGTGCCCGCGCTCGACCCCATGTATTGCAGCTCGCCAGCCTCCACGCGTGCGCGTACAATGCTCAGCAAATCGTGCTCTTGCAGCGTTTTGAGCAGACGAAAACTGTTGCCGCCACCCACATAGAGCACGCGAGCCTCCGCGACTGCCTGACGGGGATCGGCGCCCGTATGCACACCCCTGACCGTCACGCCGAGCGGGGCTAGCACTTCTTGCGTCCCGGCCGTGTAGTGATCGTGGTTGGCCAGGGCATAGGGCACAAAATGGACGAGCCGTTCCTCGCCCAGGAATCCTTTCACTACGTCCAGCGCGTATTCCAGCGGTTGCATGCCATGTACTGCTGAACTACTCAGCAAAAGCAGGTTATTTTTCATACGATTACTCACCTCAATTCTGTCCAGATAGCTTTCCATTACTTCACTTTTTCGCCCTGAATCATGCGCATACAACCCAGCACCAGGCAGAGTTGTACAACCTGAGCAAAAAAGAAATTATTGGCATTGCTGCCTATGGAGATACCAGGCCAGGTCACCTGCAAGAGAAAGAAGGTGTGCAGGGAGAGATTGACGGCCCCCATAGCCAGCAGGAGAATCGGAACCAGTCCGAAGAGAAAAGTCGGGCCGGGCTGCTTTTTCCAGCAGGATGGGCGGAACCACCAGAAAAGGCAACTGGCGATGAGAGCAGCGGTAGCCAGAGCATTCTCGGTGGTCAGGATACTGGCCTGAGGGGTCAGATAATAGGTGAGGGCTACCCCGGCGGCGGCCAGAACAGGGATGATGAAAAAAAGCCATGTATCCCACGCGCTCAGAAGGATGTTTTTGCTGGATATGCCGATATATGCGCCCAATAGAGCCATACAGGTTGCTACGTTGAGATAGGATTGAAGCGGCGCACTGGGATGAAGCCCCTGGAGATGGAGGAAGATATTCAGCAGCATAAAGAGCGAGCAGATCCCGCCAAAAATGCTGCCAACGCGTATCCAGCGTGAACGCGTCACGCAGCCCAGACCCAGCCAGCCGAGCGCGCCCAGGATCACCTGAGTGAGAATAATCCATTCTCCATGAAAGAGCGAGGCATACCAGCCCTGCGTCAGCAAACTCTCTGCGCTTAACCCCAGCACCAGAGTCAGCGTGAAGATCAGCAGGAACGTTGGAGTCCAGATGACTTTTGTGTGCTGCGTCTGGTCATCTCTGGCGTTGTCCTGTGCATTGGTGTTGGGTGCGCTCTGTTCTTCTGTGCGTGCCTCGACCTGGTTCTGATTGTGCTCATCGTTGGTTGCTGGTGGCATAACACGTTCTGGCATGTCTGTTCCCTTGCTCTAAGCGTAGTGTGCCACTATTATAATTCGCCTATGCGTGATTGTGCAATCGGGCTGACCATTTGTTTTATCCACTTCTGGAAGTCTCGCCAAATATTTGCTCGGTTGTTATATCCATCTGGCTGGTATGATACTATCTAAGCAATACAATAGCAGGAGTTCATTATGTTCACAACAAAGCAACGTGACCACGTGCGTAATTACATTCTGGAAATGGCGCGGAACGATTCACGAGTCACAGGAGGAGCACTCATCGGTTCTACTGTAGCGGGCACCGAGGATAACTGGTCCGATATTGATGTTACTTTCGGAATTGCCACTGGAAACGCGATTGAGACCGTTATTGCTGACTGGACACAGGTTCTTGAGCGTGAATTTAGTGTGATCGATCATTTTGACCTGCGCGCGGGTTCTAGTATCTACCGCGTGTTTCTTTTACCCAATGGTTTAGAGATCGATATATCAGTAACTCCTGAAGAAGAGTTCGGCGCACGCGGTGCATATTTCCGTACCCTCTTTGGCAGTGCTCAGCAAGTAAAAGCCACACCACCGCCAGATATCAGGCATATCATCGGGCTGAGCTGGCACCACGTCTTTCACGCTCACTCGTGCATTGAGCGTCAGAAACTCTGGCAAGCCGAATACTGGATCAGTGAGATTCGCAATCACACCCTGGCTCTTTCTTGTATCCGTCTGGGAGAGAGTTCAGTCCACCGACGCGGCGTCGATAAACTTCCCGCAGCCCTCACCAACCCGCTTGTAGATACGCTGGTACACTCACTCGATGAGCCGGAGTTGCGTCGGGCGCTCTCAGTAGCGACGATGTGTTTAATCACAGAGATAGAAAAATACGATACCTCGCTCTCTGCTCGCCTTAAACCACTCCTACAAGAATTCAGTGCTGCTCAGAGCGAGAGCTAGAGGTAAGGAGCCGGAGCTTTTATCTATTAAATACAGGAAAAGAAATAGGGAACAGCATGCGTTGTGTGCTAGCAATTGCTCTGCTGATTGTGGTACAAATAGGATGAGTCAAAAAAATTTGTATCAGGAGAAAAAGGAGTATTTTACATATGAACCGACCTGTTTCTGCACAAACATTGCAAGAAATGATGACTTATTATAAAGAGCGTGCGCGGGAATATGATGAGTGGTTTTATCGTCAGGGGCGCTATAATCGCAGCCCGGAGAGCAATGCACACTGGTTTGCCGAAGTGGATGAGGTCGTGGCCGCGCTGGAGTTCTCGCGTCTGGAGGGTGATGTGCTTGAACTCGCGCCCGGTACGGGTATCTGGACCGAGCGCCTGGCGCGTACCGCGACGACAGTGACCGCTGTGGATGCGTCCGCTGAAATGATTGAGATCAATCGCGCCAGGGTAAGCAGCGAGTGCGTTTCCTATATCCAGGCGGATCTATTCTCCTGGCGGCCTGAGTGCCTCTATGATGCGGTTTTCTTCGGCTTCTGGATCTCGCACGTGCCACTGGAGCGGCTAGATGGTTTTTTGTCGGCGGTAGCTGCCATGCTGCGTCCGGGGGGCAAGGTGTTCTTTGTGGATGGACGGCGCGAGCCCAGCAGCACCGCCGCCGATCACCAGTTGCCAGAGCTGGAGAGCCAGGTTATGACCCGCAAATTAAACGATGGACGCGTCTTTGAGATTGTGAAGAACTTCTATGACCCCATTGAACTGGCCGCGCGCTGTGAACGAGCTGGTTTTGAGATCAATGTGCGCGAAACAGCCACGTATTTTCTCTACGCCTCTGGCACGCGTCGCTAACTGGTCTTTCGCCATCACACAAAACGACTCCCGACGGATTGAACCGTGCGGGAGTCGTTTACTCTACTTACCATTTCCCCACTATTATGGTAGCGGGTTGAGAGGTCGCTGCGGTGGCTGTTCCCCGTAGGCCTCTGGCGCATGCGGTACGGTCTGCTGCGTTGGATATCCCCCTAAGTAACCTGAAGACGAGGTTGAGGACGTCGGCGGCACATTTTGTGGCGTCTGGTGGGCTGGCGTTGACGCGTGTGAGATGGGATATTGCTGTCCCATCTGTTCAGAGTGAGTCAGGTCCGTTTGAGCCTGCTGAACGATCTGCTCAGGGTTGTAGGGCCGATTCGCCAGCAGGGCGCTCTCATTGCGGGCAAACCAGCGCTGAGCTGCTTCACGTCCACCCAGACCAAAGGCCAGGCCAAAGGCCAGCGCCAGGCCTGCAACAATGGCGGTAAAAAGCGCGGTAATCAGAGATGGTGCAATCCGCAACTGTTCCAGCGCGATCATCGCAGCAAAAGCAATGATGGCCCAGCGCACGATAGAGCCAATGACGTTTGGATTGCCCACACGCGACGCTCTTGTCGCACCACGCGCCAGATCTCCCGCAAAGACTGCCAGCAGGGTACCCAGGAAGAGGACCAGAACCGCGACAAAGACGTTCGGCAGGTAGTCCACGATGGTATTGAGAATATTACTGATCGTGACCAGTCCTAATGAATTCGCCGCGGGGATCAGGAAAATCAAGAAAATGAACCAGAAGGCTATTTTTCCTAAAATTCCCGCTGTATCCATACGCATACCCATACGGTGTTCCAGCCTCGTCAATCCAGCGCGCTCAGAGAAGCGTTCAAAACCCAATTTGCGTAACAGGAGGGTCACGCCTTTCTGAACAGCATAGGCGATGATCCAGCCGACGAGCAAAATTACCAGGAAGGCTACAAAACGCGGTACAAAGTTGAAAACCAATGTAAGCGCATTGGTGAATGCACTGATGATGCCTTGAATCATCAAGGAACTCCTTTCTGGAAACCTGTCAATCGAAACACAGCGATTTATAGATGACAGTTTAGATATAGCATAGGAGTGTCTCGCTTATACTACAAGTCAACAATGAATATTTAAGCGATTATTAACATAAATAATCTCATGGAAATATGTGGTAAATCTCCCTACATTCGATAAATAATGACGACGATGTTGGGATGGGTGCTTGTGAGAGGCGTGGGGATGCGCGTGAGAGATGAACTTGCCCCTCTCACGCGTCTGCTGTTTGGTGAGACTGAAACTCCCTCGGATCAATCGGAAGGGTTCTTCTGTCGTTCCAACGCTTCCTCCCCTGCTTGAAAGACACAGGGGCTTTCAGATGCGAGCCATTGTAAAAGAATGGTTGTTCTTAAATAGGTTGACCGCTGGCCATCTGAATGGCCTGTGTACGCAAGGCCTGCAACCCTTCGCTAAAACGCACAGGGTAGGGCGTCTCTACGCACAACGCCCGATAGGGAGGAGGCAGTTGCTGGAGATTTTGTTGGGCCAGTTCGCGGATTTCTGACAGTGGCGGCAGGCTGCCTGGAATCATCTCGCCATTGCGCATCACCGGACGCAGCAAGCGCTGGTAATCAGCCGGGCGAGGCTCGTGGGCGAGCTGAATGACATCTTCTTCCCAATGGGGGTGGCGATAGACCTCTTTTTTGCCCGGCCAGGTCGATTTGGCCCCGGCGGTCTTGACTTTGGGATATTCTGCCCCTGCTTCATCGACATACCACACCTCTTTGAAGACCGCGCCCAGTGCGCCGCCTTCGATGCCCAGTTCCGCTGAGCCAGCGCCACTGCCCAGCGCGGTGCCTACCCCAAACGAATCGATGGCCGCGCCAGCTTGCAGCAGCTCGGCGATTTTCCATTCGTCCAGATCGTTGCTGGCCAGGATGCGTACCTGCTCAAGACCTGCTTTATCAAGCTGTGCGCGCACATACAGTGAGTCCGCCGCCAGATCTCCGCTATCCAGACGTACAGCCGCCAGCGCGTGCCCCAGCGTCTCCTGCGAGCGCAGCGCAACCGTGATGGCGGTATGGATCGCCTGGCGAGCGTCATATGTGTCGAGCAAAAGCGTATAGCGGTTATAGGCCGTGGCGATTGCGGTAAAAGCCTCTTCTTCGTTGGGAAAAAGCTGGATCAGCGCGTGCGGTACTGTGCCAGTTGCGGGTAAACGAAACTCATAGGCAGCGTTGAGCAGCGAGGTGCTGGTGCAGCCGCCGATATACGACGCGCGGGCTACGGTCAGCGGTTCCTGAGCACGCCGAAAAGCAAATTCTGAGACGCGGCGCTGCTTCCCATCCATTGTCGCCGCATACGTGATGCGTGACGCTTTGGTCGCCACTAGCGTGGCCAGGTTGACCGCCTGGAGCAGGCCAGCCTCCATCAAGATGGCTTCGCGGAAGGGCGCGGTGACGCGCATCAGCGGCTCGTGGGGAAATGCGATAGAGCCTTCCGGCATGGCCAGGATCTCGCCGGTAAAGCGTAGCCCGGCTAATTCGTCCAGAAACGCGGCATCGTAATCGCGAATATGTGCCAGGAAACGCAGCTCCTCATCAGTATAACGAAAGGCCTGCACAAACCTCAGCGCCGCCTCAATGCCCGCCACCAGCACATACGCACCCTTGAAGGGAGCCGTGCGGGTGTAGAGATCAAAGGTTGTCAAACCATTGAAGCCTGTGCGCCAGCTTACATACGCCGAATCTGGGTGATACATATCGGTCATTAACCCTGGATGAATACTGGGTGCTCTATGCTGCATCGTTTTTATAACTCCCCTATACTTTCTTTCGTTTGAGTTAGTGTACATTGTACCATAATAGCGAGAAGAAGGTGGGGATGGCATAAAATTCGACCCTTTGCAAGGTAATCCGGGTGACAGCGGTACGCGTAGTCTCTGGTAAGAAAGGAACACAGAGCGCAAATCTTTTGCATGACGAGAGCTTGCCCTCGCAAAGGATGGTCGTAGAAGTGCAACGGCAAGAGCGAGATTGGTGGACCCGCCACTCTCGCCACGAGCGAGGCGAATTGCTTGCTCATACAGGGTCACACGCGGAATTGATTCTCGCGTGGTGTGCGGCGTTTTTACCGCAATCATCAACCAAAAACGTGAAAGGTAGACTTATTATGGCAAACATACAAAAAACAGTGGCATTGATCGCAGGTGTGGCTTTTCTGCTGATAGGGATTCTGGGTTTCGTGCCTGCATTTGCTCCCAACGGCGCGCTGCTGGGGATCTTCGCGGTCAACCCCTTACATAGCATCGTGCATCTGCTCTTCGGCGTCTTAGGGCTTGCCGCCGCCTTCACTGGCTGGCCTCGTCTGTATAACCGGGCCGGGGGTATTGTGTACTTGCTGCTTGGTGTGCTCGGCTTCTTCCCTGGTATTATGATGGGCGGTATGATGCTGGGCATGGTCAGCATCAATCTGGCAGACAACTTCCTTCACCTGATCCTGGGCGCTGTGCTGGCAGCCGTCGGTTTCCTGCTGGCTGACAGTCCAGTCACCGCCAGGGCATAACATTACTCCTTCTTTCCTTGTGTCGCTGAGAGGGAACAGGGTGGGGCATAGCCCTGTTCCCTCTCCTCACGCGCAAATGTCTCCTGTGTCGCTTGAATGCACTGAATTTAATGGGCACCTGTATGTGCTGCTAGCCCCGGCAATAGTCTACGCAACAGCTTCCCCGCTGAGTTGCGCGGCAATTCCTCGACGAAATAGATGGTACGTGGCACTTTATAGCGTGCCAGGCTTTGACGCGCGTGTTCCAGAATGGTTGCAGCATCGGGCGTTCTCCCGGCATACACCTTCACAAAGGCGATAGCGACCTGGCCCCATTGCGGATCGTCCTGGCCGCACACACCAGCCTCGGCTATATCAGGATATGCCAGAAGCACGCTTTCGATCTCGGCTGGGTAAACGTTCTCGCCGCCGGAGATAATCAGATCGGAGCGCCGATCAAGCACGTAGAGATAGCCATCCGCGTCCAGGTAGCCCAGATCACCGGTGCAGAGCCAGCCATCGCGCAGGGCTTCGGCTGTGGCGGCTGGTTGATCTGTATAGCCGGGCGTGATGGTTGGCCCCTTGAGGTAGATGACGCCGGGTTCGTTGGGCGGCGCGAGACGCTCATCCTGGCGAACCTGAAGCTGCACCGCCGCTAAGGGACGACCTGCTGAACCGAGCTTGCGCAGCGCGTCGGCGGGGGCGAGCGTCACCGCCTGCGAGCACGCTTCGGTCAGGCCGTAGGTTTGTGCAACGGGAAGCGCGCGCCAGGCACACTGCTCCAAGAGCGGGCGCGGCGCGGGACCGCCTCCCAGCAGCACACAGCGCAGACTCGCGGGATAACGCGCCCCACTCCCTTGCTCGTCCAGCGCGGCCAGCATGCGTTGCAGCATCACCGCGACCACCGAAATAATGCTGACCTGATCCTCGCAAATAGCCCGGTTGACGGCCACTTCTTCAAATTTTTCTAACAACACCACGCTGATGCCGTAAATCACGCTACGCATCAGGATCGAGAGTCCGCCAATGTGGAAAAGCGGCAAACAGGCCAGCCAGCAGTCGTCGGCGCGATGGCCCAGGTTCAGCGCCGAACCAACCGCGTTCCACCACTGCATACCATAGGTGATCAGCACTCCTTTGGGCTGCCCCGTCGTGCCCGATGTATACATAATCACCTGCGTCGCGTCGAGATCGAGCAGTGTACGTTCGCTGATCGGTATCTCAGGATACATCCCGGTCTGTGGGTGGTACAAACTTACTTCGGTTATAGCGGGTGTGGGAGACTCTACCTGTAATATTGCGAGCGACAGGTTGGGGTGTGCAGTGGTGAGTATACTGGCATGCTCACACATACTGGCGTCACTGACCAGCAGGGCCGCGCGCACATCAGCGAGTTGCCAGCGCAACTCATCAGGCGTCAGGCGTGTGTTGAGCGGCACGAGGATAGCGCCCAGGCGCGTTAGCGCGTGAACCAGCGTGACATAGGCCAGCCCGTTGGGAGCCAGCAGCGCCACACGACTCTGTTCCCCTATGCCAGCCGCCGCCAGTTGACGAGCTACGCGACCAGCCTGACGCGCCAGTTCAGCAAAACTCCAACGCGTCTGCCCACAACGCACAGCCAGGTGCTCTGGCATGTTCTCGGCGCAGCGCGTCAGCCAGTCGGGTAACGTCGGAGAAGTGGAAGGTTGCATATGTATCTTTCTAGACTATTACGTGCTCGTAGGCAAGCTTGCTTACTAGAATTCTCTAGCACTTTGTGTCAGATGAGACTTATGGATCTCATAATGATAAATAGGCACATCCAGCCACTCTTCGGGCCTGTTCACAAGCTCCTCCAGCGTGGCATCGCTCTGCCAGTATCTCAGCGCATATTTGGTTGCGCGATGCCCGATCACTACAATGGTTTTTCCATCGTATCTCGCAATGGCATCGCGCAAGAAAGCACCCACACGCCGTACTACCATCGTAAAACTCTCTCCACCCGGAAATGGCTCGTGTATGTGGCGTGGAAACTCTGCTTCCATCTGAGCGCGGGGACATTGCGTCAATTCGCCATAATCGCACTCACGCAAGCGCGCATCCTGGACCAGAGGCAGTCCACGGGCTGAGAAAGCGATTTCGCTGGTCTTCACTGCGCGTTGCAGATCAGAGCAGAAGATCGCATCAAACGTGTATGGGGCATACTGTCGGCCAAGCTCCTGAGCCTGTTCTCTTCCCACTTGAGAGAGCGAGGCATCATTGTGACCAGAAGCGAGTTTTGCCTCATTATCTACACTCTTTGCATGAGGCGAATAAAAAATGGCAAGCATCTTTTTTATCCTTGTATACAAAAGCCATCATTCACTTTTCAGCTACCAATATAGCAATATACTGCATAGCCTGTTCCAAATGCACCTGTTCTCTATACGTTCCGGCGGCATAATCCACAGCTCCACCTGGTACGGTATCCTGAAGGCGCAATCCAGTGCCTTCCAGTAGCAGCGTCAAATTTGCTGGCGAATAGCAGCGCAGGGACTGGGAGCCCGTTTAATGAGCCAATCTTGCAGCCAACTGCACGCCCAAACCTGGCCCCGTTGGAACCGAGAGAGAGCCGTTCCTCACAGGCAAACTCTCGCGTAACAAATCGTCTGCGAGCAAATCCAGCGTAGCCAGCCCGCATGCCATTGTGACTTCGGGCGAGGCTGCCGCGAGATGCAGCGCTGCTACAACTCCGATACCTGTCTCCAATGTGCTGGTAATCACGCAGGCCACCTGGCGCCGACTGGCCTCCTGGATTATTTTACGACAGGCGCGCAACCCGCCTACCAGTTGCGGTTTCAGGATGAGTACATCGGCGGCCCCGGCATCCAGCACACGCCGCGCGCTGGCCATGCCGTTCAGTGCCTCATCAGCAGCCAGTGGAATGGGCGAGATGCGGCGCAGACGGGCCATTCCAGCCAGGTCGCGTGCCGGGAGTGGCTGTTCGACGTACTGAATATCATGATCCGCGCATCGGCTGAGCATCCAGCGCGCCTGCTCAAAATCCCAGCCCTCATTGGCGTCCAGGCGCAGGCGTGGCGCGGGACCAATAGCTGTGCGGATAGCTGCCACGCGCTCAACAGTGGTCTGGGATGCGCCCGTGACTTTCAGCTTGAGACAGTTGAACCCGGCAGCTACGGCTTGTAGCGCCTTTGCCCGCATGACCTCAGTACTCTCACCACCAATCACGGCATTCACCGGGATACGCGTGCGTGGGTGGACTGGCGGGTCGCTCGCCTGCTCATCTGGGTAGCTCCGTGCCAGCAACTCGGCGATACTCTGCCCATTGGCCTGCCCAGACACGTCCAGTAGCGCCGTTTCCAGCCCACAGAGCGGCGAGGCGGCCCAGCGATCCTCCTGACATTGCGCACCCAGAAAGTGCAGGATGTGCGCCACCTCACGTCCAGGTAGCTCGCGTGCCAGAGTGGGCAGTGCGCGTAGCGCCTCATCCAGACTGGTGCCGCTATGTGCTGGTAAAGGCGCAATCTCGCCGTAGCCCACGTGGCCGGTATCGGTGTGCGCGGCGATGATCGCTCCCACCCGTTCGCTCAGCGCGCCGTGAGCCGTCATGAATGGCACGCGAAAAGGGATGCGATAGGTTGACCAGCGCAAACTCACCAGTTTCATTTATGTTATGGTAAACGCGGGAATTGAGAGAAATCGGGTTTGCGCTTCTCCAGGAAAGCGTTTTTGCCCTCTTTGCCCTCTTCGGTCATGTAGAAGAGCATCGTCGCGTCACCAGCCAGTTGTTGGATACCGGCCAGGCCGTCGGTATCGGCGTTGAAGGCAGCTTTCAAGAAGCGCAGAGCGATGGGACTCTTCTCCAGGATCTCTCGACACCACTGTACTGTCGTTTCCTCCAGCTCTGCCAGCGGCACCACGGTATTAATCAGGCCCATGTCTAGCGCTTCCTGCGCGCTGTACTGGCGGCAAAGGTACCAGATCTCACGCGCTTTCTTGTGGCCGACTACGCGTGCCATATAAGTCGATCCCCAGCCAGCATCGAAACTGCCGACTCTGGGACCAGCCTGACCGAAGCGCGCATTATCGGCGGCTATGGTCAGGTCGCAGAGCAGTTGCAGCACGTGCCCACCTCCAATAGCGTAGCCCGCGACCATTGCGATAACGGGTTTGGGCAGGTATTTGATCGAGCGTTGCAGATCAAGCGCGTTCAGACGTGGCACGCCGCTCTCGTCCACATAGCCGCCCTCGCCGCGTACGCGCTGGTCGCCGCCGGAACAGAAAGCTCGCTCACCGGCGCCCGTTAAAATCACCACGCCGATTTCAGGATCTTCGCGGCAGCGCTCGAAGGCGTCGAGCATGTCCGAAAGCGTCTGTGGGCGAAAGGCGTTGTGGACCTCTGGCCGGTTGATGGTAATTTTGCCGATGCCCTCGGCCTTTTCAAAAAGAATATCGGTATACTCGTGTGTTTTTTCCCAGGTAACTGCCATGTTGTCTTCTCCTTCATACAATACAGGAAACTGCTGTTTCCTCTTCTAGCTTACAGTACGACAGAATTCATGGACCAGCGTGGCAAAGGCCTCTGGCTGCTCCAGGTGAATGGTATGCCCGGCATCAGGCACAATCCGCAAGCGGGCTTGGGGGATGCGCGCGGCCATCTGGTGCGCGATCTGGCAAAATTTGCCGTCAAGTTCGCCCGCGAGTACGAGCGTGGGCATAGTAAGCACGTTCAGTTGCTCATGCAGTGCTGGCTGAACCCCCGTGCCGACCCCGCGCAGACTGTTGGCCAGACCTTGCGCGTAGTTATTGAGGCGTTGGGTGCGTAATAACGCCCGCGTCTCTGGCGGCAGACGACTCTGACTGGCAAAGAGCGGAAGCTGTTCCCAACCATCCACAAACGCCTCTATGCCCTCGCGCTCGATGCGGGCGGCCAGAGCGTTGTCATGCTGACTGCGCTGCTCGCGGGCGACGGGATCAGCCAGACCCGGCGAGGCGCTTTCCAGAATCAGCGCGCGAAAGAAGCTTGAGAAGGCCGTGTAGAGCGCGATTCGCCCACCCATCGAATAGCCCAGCAGGATAGCTTCTCCCGGCTGGATGCCCAATCTCTCCAGTACCGCCAGGATATCGGCCCGGCAGTGCTCAATGCTGTAACGTGTGGAATCGACAGGCGCATCAGATTTGCCATGCCCCAGCATATCCAGAGCGATTAGCCTGATCCCCTCTTCCACTGGTCCAACAAACGGTCTGACGACGTGTGACGGATAATGGCGGCTCGCTCTTCGGTCTGCCACACGAGCGGACTGCTTTGGCTGGCTTGTAGAGGCCAGATGACTTGTAACATTGGCGCCATAACTCTCCAGCCGTGCGCACAAATCAGCCCAGTTTGCGGCACTGCCGGTAAAGCCGTGCAGCAGCACCAGCGTTTGTTGATACTCGTGCAGTTCACCGCACAATGCAACCCCTATAGAGACGCGATTCACCAGCATACGATGATATTCCACCTTATGCCTCACTTCCCGCCAGGAGTCCTGCCGCCGTGAGAGCTTGCTCGACTTCCTGCCAGAGCTGGCGGTGCATGCTGACATTGCTCTCGCGTTCAGTCGGCACCTCGATTACACGCAGTCCGCCCGTGCTCACACTGCTCTCCAGCGCGCGTTGGAAGTCGCTCCAATTGGTCACGCGCTGAAAAGTGCCACCATACATCTCGACAGTCGGGCGAAAATCCAGGTGGGTTGGCGTGCCAAAAAGCTGCTCAAAGTGTTCCGGGGAGGCCGCCTGAGGCAGAAATGAAAAGATGCCTCCGCCGTTGTTATTGACCAGGATAATCGTCAGGTTTAGATTGTGCAGTTTGGCCGCGAGCAGTCCATTGAGGTCGTGATAGAACGAGAGGTCGCCAATCACCAGCACAGCAGCTTTGCCCGTGCCGCCCGCTGCACTGGCTCCCAGCGCGCTGGAGATTACCCCATCGATACCATTCGCTCCACGATTGCCCAGACACAACGGCGCATGTTCATGGGGCCAGAAGAAGGTGTCCATATCGCGCACAGGCATACTATTGCCCACGTAGAGCAGCGCATCTGGTGGCAGTAATTCAGCCAGTTCGGTGAAGACGCGACCCTCGAAGAGTTCAGTGAAGTCCCCGATGGCCGTGGTGAGAGCCGTGCGGCTGACGCGATCAGCCTGCAACCACGCTTCGGTCCATGCTCTACGCCCCTGCTGCCCTTCGCGTTCCCATTCAGGTGAACTTCCTTGAAGGGAATCGAGTGCCCTGCTAAGCTCTCTGCAAAAACTCTGAGCCTCAGCATAGAAGATCTGTGCCGCGAGTTGCGTTGGTTCTTCCCAACCATGATGTGGATCGACAATGATCTGCTTACAGGTCGCGGCGTGGCGTTTCATGTAGAGCAACAGCGGCTTAGAGGTAGGCATCCCCCCAAAACGCAGGATAAGTTGCGGCGCGTATTGCGCGCTAAAATGCTCATTACGCAGAAACGCATCATAGCTGCAAACTCTCGGATTCTGCTCATGACTGATCTGCGTTCGTAGCTGTGAGAGAGGGTCGGCTAGAATAGGATAGCCAGTTTTGCAAGCCAGGAGAGATAAGAGATCACTCAGTGCGGGATCAGTCTGCGGCCCGGCGATGATGAGTCCGCGAGGATTGTCGACAATCTCGTTCGTGAGCTGTCCAAACATACCCTCGCCGCTGGTATTTTCTTGCCAATCCACCTCTATATACGATTGCCGGGCGGATCGTCCCTGCCAGGCCAGTGGATCGCGCTGCTCGATGGGCGGGAGCGGCTGGTCAGCGCTGGGCGAGGGTGTTAGTGGCTCGCGGAAAGGCATGTTCACATGGACCGGACCAGCTGGTGTGCTGCGTGTTCGGACCAGTGCGCGGTCAGCTATCGTGCGGATATAGCGCAGGGACGCGTTGTTTGCTTCTGGTAGCGCGGTTTCCACATACCATTTCACGTGTGTCCCGTAGAGCCGGTTCTGATCGATGGCCTGGGGCGCGCCACATTCGCGCAGCTCAGGCGGGCGGTCAGCGGTTAGCACAAGCAGAGGCACATGGGTCAGGTTGGCTTCGATGATGGCCGGGAAGAAGTTCGCGGCAGCGGTGCCAGAGGTACAGAGCAGCGCCACCGGATAGTTGAGACGTTTGGCCAGGCCCAGCGCGAAGAAGGCGGCGCTCCGCTCATCGACCTGCATCCAACAACGGATCTCCGGGCACGCGGCGCAAGTCAGGGCCAGCGGGGTTGAGCGCGAGCCGGGACAGATGACCGCGTGGCGCAGACCACTGCGTTGCAGTTCATCTACAAACGCGCCAACATAGGCGTAGGTTGAGTTCTGCGCTTCAGAAGATGCCACAAACATCTCAGACCTCTTCTCTCTATTCTTCTCCGCTCAAACTGCGCAAAATCACTTGCAGTTTCAGGCACGACTCTGCGTACTCGGCCTCTGGTTCAGAATCCGCGACGATGCCACAGCCGGCGAAAAGCGTGGCCTGGCGTGCTTCGAGCAGGGCCGAACGCAGCGCGACGGCGAATTCTCCATTCCCTTGCAGGTCCATCCAGCCGATGGGGCCAGCGTACCAGCCGCGATCCAGGTTCTCATGGGTGCGGATATAGGCCAGTGCTGAGTCAGTCGGTGAGCCGCCAACCGCTGGCGTAGGGTGCAACATTTGCAATGCCTCCAGAATACAGCGATCTGGTAGCAATTCACCCACAATCGCCGTTTGCAGGTGCTGGATGTTTTTCAGACGCAGCAGTTCAGGGGTGTCGGCTACCCAGACCCTGGCACAGAGACGCCCCAAAGCCGCGCGCATCATGTTCGTCACGATCTCGTGTTCCTGACGATTTTTCGCGCTCTGGAGCAGCTCACCGCCCAGCAGACGGTCCTCGACCTCGTTCGACCCGCGTGGCGCTGAACCGGCCAGGGCCATTGTATGCAGGCGACCATTGTGCGCGCGCAACAGACGTTCGGGCGTGGCACCGAGAAACGTGCGCGGCCCGCGCTGAAAGGCGAACACGTTGGCGCTATGATAGCTCTGACGCAACCGTTGCAACGTCGCAGTTAGCGTAAACGGCTGTTCGTTAGCCACAACCTGAGCAGCGCGAGCCAGCACAACCTTCGCGAATGTCCCCTGCTGAATTTCATGCACCGTCCTGCCTACCAGGTTCTGCCAGTCACGCGCCGGCCACAGATCATGCACCTGATACTCCAGGTCCTCTGTATCTGCGGAAATGGAGCCATTCGGCAAGGCATTCACCAGTTGAGATGTGTCATAGATGCCGCCTTTGGAGGTTGTCTGAGAGGCGGGGTCATCCGGCAACGATCTCACCAATTGAGAGAGCGCTGCAAGCTGCCTGCCCATGCCGTTTGACAGATTGTCGAGATCAGCACTTGCCTGGACCAGCCAGTTCAGCGTGAGGGTGGCCTGTTGTTGATGCTGGCGAAAGAGCAGCGTGGGGAGCACCAGCAGCCCGGCGGGAAAGTCGCGCCAGAGGGGGGTGGACGCACGCAGGGGATCAAAGCTGAAGCCCCCAAACAGTACCGGACCGCCAGCCACAGGTCCAGTAAAAGCGGGATCATACGCAATCACGGCCTCTGCACTCAACTCGCGCGCGGCCAGTGCTGCCTCATCAAAACGCGTGGTGCCGTGCGTTTCCAGCTTGAGAGCTGTGCCCGCGCCCACCAGAGCCATCTGCCGCGATGGTTGCTCCCAATAGAAACACCGGCCCGCGTACAACTGTTGAAGCGCGCGCAAAATTTGCAGGGGATCACACGTCGGCACGCTCAACACCAGGCTGGCCAGCGTCGCCTGACCCGCTTGAGCGGCCCGCGCAGCAGCTTGAGCCAGAACAGCGCGTAACTGTGCAGATTGAAAAGAAACGGACCACCTCTCTGCGACACCGCAGAGGTCCGCGCGATTGGCGAAAACTTTATCCATCGTTTTGTATATCTATAAGTAGCGCGAAACCATCCCAGCCGCCGGGCAGATACAGAGCGGCCTGGCACGACGCTCGCGCGGTAAGTATTTTTCATCTTCTCCTGAAGTAAGGGTTGCCTGTCGTATTATAGCGCGACCTGGGAAGATCAACCACTTGCGTCAGGAGGCCAACGTTCTTTAATTACTGACTTTAGAGCGCCACCAGCCACCACGTTCTATCGTTTTGATACGGTGACAATTAGCACAACGAACCTCGCATTTGGCAATTTCGGCTTCAATGCGGGGCCATCCATAGTTTTGAGAAAGTATATGGGATATCTCATCAGTCTTCTGCCCGTTTACATGATCAAATTCGAGAACACGTATATCTGAACAACCACAATCGATGCAAGGATGTTCTTGGAGGTAAATATATACCATTTGGTAAGTTTTGCGAGGTCGTTTAGCAGGTTGAGTGCTACGCCAACCTTTTCCTTGTTCTATCGTTTTGATGCGGTGGCAATTGGCACAACGGACCACACATTTAGTGATTTCAGCTTCAAGGGTAGGCCAATTAAACCCCCAGGTTAAAAGATTTGCTATTCCCTCAGACTTTTGCCCATTGATATGATCAAATTCCAGAAGGCGGATATCCGTCTCACCACAATCGATACAAGGATGAGTAGAAAGATATGTGTAAAGCTGGGACTTGTTTTGAGAGAGTACTCGCGTTTTACTAAGATGAGTTCGCTCATTATAGAGTGACTTGTTGTTCTGGTAATGCTGCTTACTCATTTCGGATTGGCAATATTTACAACGATTTTGCCGTATTCCGCGATCTTTATATTGCCAACGAAAATCTTCTTCTTCATCTCTTTCCTGCAAACAAATCGAACAAATTCTTTTCATTACAAGCAATTCCATCTAATAAAATTATTATTTAACTTTGAATATATCATATAAATGTTTGGTGGTCAATAGATTATAAAAGTTTATTTCATAAAGAAAGACTCCTGAGTGTTCCTCAGGAGTCTTTAAAACAGGGGCGACAGGACTTGAACCTGCAACACCTCGTGCGAAGCCGCTCTACTGGCTGTTTCCCATTGATGGGCCAGTTGCATCCTTCCCGAACCGAACGGGCGCCTCTCAGCGCATTCGGCTCTCCAGGAGCCATTTTCAGGCCCCCTGTATCCCTTCTCCATGTCTCAAGCATTACCTTGAGCGTTTGAGTACTATGGATACTCCGTCACCATGCATCTTGAGGATGTTTAGGCGATCCCCAGGTTATACATTTACTCTGATCCGAACGTAGGTGCCCCGTTCATTGGTATCCCATTTTGAACAAATGGGCTGTTTCCAGGAGAAGCGTTTACCAACCCTCCAAATATCGATTGATAATCCTGAGAAACATGCAACTGAGGTTCAGGCAATCCAGCTTTCACCATATTCGGCCTAGCTGCCCGACATGCTAATGTCAGACTTTTCGACCATGCTATTGTCCCCTGCACCTTTTCAGGTTCTTGGGTAAGGTCGTGCTTTAACCACTATCGCTTCAGTGATGTTGCGCATCCGCAACGAGAGTAAAGGTACACATCTGGGCGCAATTCTTATTTGGAGACGAGTGCTCTGCCATTGAGCTACGCCCCTAAGTGCTCATGATGATAGCAGAGCGAGAGGTATTTGTCAAGACCAAAAAGCTCTATCAAATGGCACAATGGACTTGCTTTGGCAACTCCGGCTGCTATTCTTCGTTTTCTACATCTTCAAATAATGCGTCAATGCTCACATCAAGAGCTTTCGCAACTTTCTCTAGCGTCAGATAGGCAACGTTGAGGCGATATGGCTCTCTAAATAACCCTTGAATTGTCTTCATATTTAAATCAGCCACGCGCATAAGCCTGGATTGAGTCATCCCTTTTTGCTCTGCCAACTCCTTAACCCTTAATCGGCGCATCTTTTTCTCCTCAATTTTCTTTGCTTTGCGGTATTCTATCACGAAGTATTGACAGAGACTAGCGTATAGCCTAGAATAGCATAAGATACCAACACATTATATTAGTGCTATGCGGGGGTACCCTACGGGTACAGATACATCCAATGCAGGTTGTTGTACAGGTTGGATAGAGACTCTTCTTGAGGATAGAAAAATGTTGAGTCAGGTTGGAAGGAGTTTTTGTATGAGGGATACATCACAGCGGGGGTTGATGTCCCACACGGCTATTTTGAACCACCTTGTCCAGTTAGGATATGAGGTGTTGTTGCCCTGGGCCGATCATCTTGGATACGACCTGGCGTATTATATTGTTGAGGAACACAGAAATTTTGGATTCTTCATTCATCAAGAAGCGCGATTGGTACGTATCCAGTGTAAAACAGGGCGGCTGACAAAAGATGGGAGATGCATTGAGTTCAACACGGTGTCTATCTCAGCAGGCAAGCGTGGCAACTTAAAGAAGGGATATAGAGGAAAGGCCGAATTCTTCGCGGTGTATTTGCCGGAGAATGGAAAGGTCTATATGATACCAGTCGATGACGCCCCAAGTAGAACCGATATGACATTGCGGTTCAAGAGTGCAGGGTTGGTGCGCGGAAACCATAAGAAGACATACACCGTACCCTATGAGGAAATCAACGATCCACGATTTCACTGGGCAGAAGATTATGAGGTATAGTAGAAGTAATAAGCGGAGAGGGTGGGATTTGAACCCACGGAGGCGATTAACCTCAAGCGATTAGCAATCGCTCGCACTAGGCCACTATGCGACCTCTCCGGGATGTACTTCGCTGGCGCATTCACCACAGGCGCTCTACGCCCCTTCGTGAACAACCACCGCTGGAAGGACATAGGAAATATACAGCACCTGAGAAAAAAAGTCAAGCCCCTTTTTTGCGACTTTGCAGCTCCTCAATATGTTCTTAAAAACATGCTCAATGGGTTGATCGCATACATACATGCGATCAACCCATTGAGCATGTTTTACTTTTCGCAATGGCTACCTCGTCACTTTTGTATAGAACGCGAAATTTTGCACGGTAAGTTTGCCTTTGCTGTTCAGCACGATGCCTGCATTCCCCTGGGTGTAAGTGTCGTCGTGGGCATGCCCGATGGGATTGGGGGAGCGGTTGATATAAAACGTGTAATCGGGGCCGTTGGCGAGGACATCCAGGGCGATGGTCCCGTGGGCATCGCCTAGCTTAGCGCCGCTGGCAATCTCGGTGGGATCGCCTGTCGCCAGGTCGTAGACATACGAACTCCATGTACCATCTGGATGGATCAGGAAGCTGTAGCCGCCCAATTGCTGATCTGGCTGGTCCCCCGGTTGCGTGCGGAAGGTGAGGCCAAAGTCGGCATGCGAGGATGGGTCCTGCTGCATCTGAGCCTCAACGATGTAATCGTTGGGATAGGTCATGCTATGGGGTAGCTCGGTCAGAAATGTGCCCGCAGGCGCTTTGTGGGCGTTGACGATGCTCACCGCCCCTACCTGGCAGGTGAGATTGGGCCGGTTGGTGTTTTTCCAGACCTCTGTACCAACGTCGCAATCCTGTCCATCATTGGAGGCGCCTACAGCATTGGTGGCGTAGAGAATATTGTGCCCAAGCCGGGTTTTGTGCCGTTTCCCGAAGCCGAGAGTAGCAGCTCTCAAAGTGTGGTTTGGCGAATTCTGTATGGATGTTTGGAGGATTGTTCTGCCCGGACCCAGATGGAGGGGTGGCAGGAAACCCATGCCTGTCAACGCGAGGGTAAAAAGCAGACAGAGCAGCGCGCGCAAGCTCTCACCCATGCTTCCCTGCCTGATGAGCTTCTTCGGAATGCATGCTCCTTGTTTTCTTTTCATCGGGCCATGTGTATGGGTCGACATATTCGTTGCTCCTTTCACACAATTGCTACAATCATCGGGTTTATTCGCCGAAGCAACGAGGTCAGTATAACACCCGCGCAAAAAAACTCAGGCTTGCTGAAAGGACGCGCGACACTGTGAGACAAATCATAGGCAAAGCGGCGCTTCTTCGGCTATAATAAGAAAAAGCCTGGATTGGCAGGCATTCTTTTTGAGGAAGGTAAAGATTGTATGCAATGCCCTCGCTGTAATACTCCCCTGGAGGATGAGGCTCGCTTTTGTGGAATTTGTGGAACTCCTATATCTGTGCAGGGTGCAGCCGGGCAGCAGGCTCAGCCCCTGCATAATGATCTGACCCTGGCTGAACCCGCCTGGCCGCAACGCCAGGAACCCCAAACACCCCTGGTTCTTCAACACCCCCAATGGTCAGGCGGGACCAGCCAGCCGACACAGGGCGTGGCCTGGCAACAACCGCCAGTTCAGGCGGGCTGGTCAGCGCCCAATCAATTGCAGAGTGCCCCCTGGCCACAGCAGCCAGTACAAGGTGGTTGGCCGCCAATGAATCAGCCACAAGTTGCATACCCACCGGTTGCACCTGGCGCTAGCAAACGCCGCCGAAAATGGCCGATGCGTGTGTTGCTGGTATCCCTGATCCTCCTGATTTTGCTGACTGGCAGCTGGTTTCTTGGTGTGCGCCCCTACCTGAACAATCTGGCCAAAACGCAGATTACACAGTCTCTGGGTGAGGCGCAGAACGAGGTTTCACTGCTCCAGAGCACATTTCCCGATGGCCCCGCGACTCTGACCGTCACTGAAACCGAATTGAACCAGTATCTCAGCGCACATGCTGGCAGCCAGCTACAGAACCCCCATATGACCATTACACCGGCTGATCTGCAAATGGACTTTAAAGTGAATGGTTTCAGTTGTACGATGATCGCGGTGCCGGTCGTTTTCGATGGCGCCCTGCAGGTCACAAACGTGCAGACACAGGGCTGGCTGGGGCTGGTTCTTTCAGGCGATGAGTTAACAACCATTTTAAATACCTTTTTGCAGAATGTCGGACAACAAATGCACAGACACGTTGACTCGGTGAGCCTGCACAATCAGATGATGGTGATTCAGGTCAGCTAACCCTGACCTGCTTGCTGCTCTGGCAAAGAGGCTAGATAGCTTGTAGAGGTAGAGAGTTTTCTGGTACAGTAGAGACATACACTGCCTGTTTGTGCGTCACATCAGCAGGATTTCGGAGGATAGATGAATCCTGAATTTAATTTTGAGAAGCGATACCGTCTGATACGCGAAGTGGTCGAGACGATAGTGCTCACGCTTCTGATGTTTCTGGTGATCCGTTTTGCTGTCCAGAATTTCAACGTCGATGGCACAAGTATGGAGCCGAATCTGCATAACACAGAGCTAATCCTCGTGGATAAGTGGACCTATCTCTTCCATCCGCCAGTGCGCGGAGATGTGATTGTGTTCGTGGCTCCTCCCCATCCCGATATGGACTATGTCAAACGTGTGGTCGGGGTGCCTGGCGATATCATCACGGTGCGCGGCACAATGGTGATTGTGGATGGGGTCACGCTCAATGAAACGTATGTGAATCCCAAAAACCAGGGGAATCCGTTTGCTACGAAAAATATTACCAATTGGAGGGTGCCAGATGGTGAATATTTTGTACTGGGCGATAATCGCGAGGTCAGTTCCGACTCACGCGATTGGGGTTATGTGCCAGTGAAAAATATCATTGGACGCGCGGCCCTGGTCTACTGGCCGCTGGGTCAGGATAACAATGGATTTCTGAAAAATTACGCAACGGTTTTCGCCAAAGTCCATCAAGCGACGCCAGCCGCCCTCGCTCATCCAGGAAATTCGTCCGGCGGCCTGGATGTCGATAGCTTTGCGTTGATTCTGCTGCCAGGCTTTGCTCTGACCTGTGGGCGTAAACGTCGGCGCACACTCACTCTCTTGAGAAACTGAAGTCACTGTATCCACATAGAGCAGCCTCTTAGACAGGCGAGAAGCCTCAAACCTATTCTCGTTTGAGGCTTCTTCTATTTCCTGTACCATTTTAGCTGGCTCTGCCGTTCTTGAGAACATATCCTGTATCTACACTTCCGGCTCCGGCACGCGGGTAAACCAGCGTTTGACGGTTTTGCGCTGCCGGAATGCCAGCAGGAGCAAGGGGATGAGCAGCAGCCAGAGGGCATTGATATTGTTGGTGATCCCGCTCAATGCCCCCTGATCGCTATCGCGGTGGATGCTGGCGAAGACCCGCGAGACGCCAGGCACGAAGCCACTATTATTCTTCCCCAACGGCCAGTAGACCAGGGCCGCGCGTCCGATGATGTTTTGCCGGGGCACAAACCCCCAGATACGCGAATCGGAGCTGACCGCGCGATTATCACCCAGCACAAAATACTCGTGGGGTGGGACGACCAGCTGATTGATGGTGCGCGCACCGGGAGGCGTTCCCTGATTCTGCGCGGCGATATAACTCTCATCGAGCTGTACGCCATCGACAGTGACCGTATTTCCATTGATCGTGACCGTATCACCTGGCAGGCCGATTACGCGTTTGACATAATCTTGCGTGGGTTCGGGCGGCGCGGCGAAGACCACAATATCTCCACGCGCGGGCGGGTGAAAGAGATAGGTCCATTTGTCGACCAGCACCAGTTCCGCGTTATGCAAATTCGGTTCCATACTCGTGCCATCGATATTAAAGTTCTGGACGGCAAAACGTAGCACCAGAAACATCAGGAATGTCAGGGTGACTGTTTCGAAGATATCGCGCAACAAGTGCTGGCGTTTGTTCACATCAGGCTCAGGCTTCATCTGTCCTCCGGGTCGTTCTTCTTCAAAATCATGGGTGGGAAAATCTGTGCTGCTGCGGCCCGTTTTTGCCAGGAAATAAAGGCCAGATGCACTTTGTTTTAGTATAGAAGTGAGCAACAACTTTCTTCTGCCCCCAACACTGTGATTTCAGGGGAAGTTCATCGTCGAAAAGTCTTGTTTGGCGCCCTGATCTTCTTGCATTTGCGAGCAGATCGTAGTACACTATGGGCACGAACATTTGTATCAAGCACACCCACAGGTAGAGTCTAACCCATTTTGCTGAGAGAAGCTCTATTGCTTTGTGGAGACGGGTGGTTATTTCTATGCCTCAAGATAAGATCATTGTGCGTGGCGCGCGTGAGCACAATCTAAAAAATATTGATGTGGTGATCCCACGTGATAAGCTGGTCGTAATTACTGGCCTCTCCGGTTCGGGTAAGAGTAGCCTGGCCTTTGATACGATTTTTGCCGAGGGTCAGCGCCGCTATGTGGAATCGCTCTCAGCCTATGCGCGCCAGTTTTTGGACCGCATGGAGAAGCCCGACCTGGACCATATCGACGGCCTTTCACCGGCTATCTCTATCGATCAGAAGGGCACGACCCATAATCCCCGTTCGACGGTTGGCACAGTGACCGAGATCTATGACTACCTGCGCCTGCTCTACGCGCGCGTGGGCCATCCACATTGCCCCAATTGTGGACGTGAGGTCAGTCAGCAGACGGTGCAGCAGATTGTGGACGCGGTGCTCAATCTGCCCGCTGGCTCGAAGATTATGTTACTGGCTCCGCTGGTACAGGGACGCAAGGGCGAATATAAAAATATCTTTGAAGAGATGCGGCGCTCCGGCTATGTACGTGTGCGCGTGGATGGCAAGATTTCTGATTTGAGCGAAGAGATCGAGCTGGATAAGCAGAAAAAACATACTATCGAGGTGGTGGTTGATCGCCTGGTGATCCGCAAGAAATCTGGTGCGCGCCCAACGCAACTGGCGGGATCAAATGGCCACGAACACGAGGCACAGAGCTATAAGATGGTGGCGGAACGCCCCACGCTCTACGATGTCAACGCAGCCGTACAGACTGAAGAGCCAGAACTGGTTGGAGCCGTTGAAGAAGAAGATGCCGATGCCTCGTTTCGTCAGCGCGTGGCCGATTCGCTGGAGACGACGCTCAAGCTGGGCAGTGGTGTGGTGCTGGTCTCGATTATCGATGGCGAGGAGATCCTCTTCTCAGAGAACTTCGCCTGCGTCTACTGTGGCATCAGCCTGCCGGAGATCGCGCCGCGCACGTTTAGCTTTAATAGCCCCCACGGTGCGTGCCCAACCTGCACCGGCCTGGGCACGCAGCAGGAGATCGACGCCGAACTGATCGTCACTCATCCCGAACTGAGTATCCGCGACGGCGCGATGACCGCCTGGTGCAAAGAGATGAACACCAGCAAGTGGTATGCCTCGATTGCCGAAGCCCTGGCGGAGAAATATCACTTCAGCCTGGATACGCCCTGGCGCGACCTGACTGAGGAGCAGCGCCAGTTGATGCTTTATGGCGCCACCGAACAGGTCACGATCCGTTACAAGCCGCAATCCGGCGGCACGCGTTCCTATACGATCACCTTTGAAGGGGTGATCCCTCACTTGATGCGGCGCTATAAGCAGACCGAGAGCGAGAGCATCCGCGAGGAGATCGAGAACTATATGACGGCGCGCCTCTGCCCGGACTGTCGTGGGGCGCGTCTCAAGCCGGAAGTGCTGGGTATTACGGTGGGCGGGCGTAATATTGTGCAGGTGACGCAGCTCTCGATTGTGCGCGCGCAACGCTACTTTCAGGATCTGGATCAGCTAGAACCAGAAGCGGACAAACCTGCGAACATTTACGAGATGGGCAATGGGAACGGCAAGAAGCATGGCCGCAATGGGAAGAGTGCCAACGGGAAGGGCGCGCTGCCCGTTGACCCCCTGGCGCCGCTTGATCCAAACGAACCGCTAGTGCTGACCGCCATGAGCGAGCGCGAGCGTTTTATCGGCCGCCAGATCCTCAAGGAGATCCGCGCGCGTCTGCAATTCCTGGTGGATGTTGGCCTGGAGTACCTGACCCTGAGCCGGGCGGCTGCTAGCCTGTCGGGTGGTGAAGCCCAGCGTATTCGCCTGGCCACGCAGATCGGGTCCGGGCTGATGGGCGTGCTCTATATTCTGGATGAGCCGAGCATTGGCTTGCATCAACGCGACAACGAACGTTTGATTAAGACCCTGGTGCGTCTGCGCAACCTGGGGAATACGTTGCTGGTCGTTGAGCACGACGAGGATACCATGCGCGCCGCCGATCATATCATCGATATCGGTCCGGGCGCGGGCGAACACGGTGGCCGCGTGGTGGCCGAGGGTACTTATGCTGAGATCGTCGCTAATCACAACTCGCTGACCGGGGACTATCTCTCGCACCGCAAACATATCCCCGTGCCACACGAGCGGCGCGCGGGCAACGGCAAGTCCCTGCGCATCGTCGGCGCGCGAGAGAACAACCTCAAGGATGTCACCGTCGAGGTGCCGCTGGGCAAGTTCGTCGTGGTGACGGGCGTCTCCGGCTCCGGTAAGAGCACGCTGATTACCGATATTCTCTATCGCAAACTGGCCCATACCTTCTTCCGCGCACACGACCGTCCCGGCAAGCACGACGCGGTTGAGGGCCTGGAGAACCTGGATAAGGTCATCGACATCGATCAGTCGCCGATTGGGCGCACGCCGCGCTCGAACCCTGCGACTTATACCAACGCCTTTACGGGTATTCGCGAGCTTTTCGCGCAGGTGCCGGAGTCGCGTCTGCGTGGCTATCAGGCGGGGCGCTTCTCGTTTAATGTCAAAGGTGGACGCTGCGAGGCGTGTAAGGGTGAGGGCATCGTCAGGATCGAGATGAACTTCCTGCCCGATGTCTATGTGCCGTGCGAGATCTGTGGCGGCAAACGCTATAACCGTGAGGCGCTGGAGATTCACTACAAGGGCAAGAGTATCGCTGATGTGCTGAATATGACGGTTGAGGAGGCCACGGAGTTTTTCGCGAACGTGCCCTCGATCTACAACAAGATGAGGACGCTCAACGACGTGGGCCTGGGCTATATGCGCCTGGGGCAGCCAGCCACGACCCTCTCAGGCGGTGAGGCCCAGCGTGTCAAGCTGGCAACTGAGCTGGCCCGGCGTGCTACTGGACGTACCATGTATATCCTGGATGAGCCAACCACCGGCCTGCACTTCGCCGATGTGGACCGCTTGCTCGAAGTCTTGCAGCGCCTGGTCGATGCCGGCAATACGATTGTAGTGATCGAGCATAACCTGGAGATCATCAAGAGCGCCGATTGGCTCATCGATCTTGGCCCTGAAGGGGGCGATGCCGGTGGTGAGGTTCTCACTCAGGGCACGCCCGAAGAGGTGGCCGAGGAGCCGCGCTCTTATACAGGCCATTTCCTGAAAAGAATGTTTACAGAGGAAGCTGCATTTTTTGCTGCTCAGCCTGCCCATTCTGCTCAGGTGGGTCAGGCATAAAAGACGGCGGGGTCAGGGGTAGCGTGTGACCTGATTGAGCTGGTGCGTTGCCTTTCTGCTCCTGTTCTGGTAAGAGGGTGGTCCCTGGTGTGTTTTCGGGACCATCCAGCTTGAGATGTGCACCTCGCTGACGTTGGCGGCGATCTGCCCAGATGATAAGCGCGAGCATGACCAGGCCCACCAGGCCAATGCCGAACAATTTGGCGACATGCGCAGACGTGCCAACCTGCAAGCCGGAGATGCTGATCGCCAGCAGGCCAAAGGTCAGGGCGAGGGCGTAGAGCAGGTAGCAGATCTGGCGCACGCTCAATCCCGTCGCCATCAGGCGGTGGTGCAGGTGCGTCTTGTCGTAGTGCAGCGGCGATTGACCTCGGCGCACGCGATTGATAATCACCAGCGCGACATCCAGAATAGGCACGCCCAGCACCATCAGTGCCAGCGCCAGTTTCGCACCCCCCATAATCGAGAGCACGGCCAGTGCCAGCCCCAGGAACATCGAGCCACTATCCCCCATAAAAATCTTCGCTGGATGCCAGTTGTGTGGCAGAAAGCCAAAGACCGCGCCCGTGAAAATCGCCGAGAGCACTGCAATGCTCTGCTGACCCAGCATAAAGCTGATGATGGTGATAAATAACGCGGTGATGCCGGTCACGCCCGTCGCCAGCCCATCCATGCCATCGATCCAGTTGACGGTATTCATCATACCTACTACCCAAAACCACGTGAGCAGGATCGCAGGCAGCGCTGCCCAGGCGATCACCTGGCTGTTCACCAGCACATTGATGGTCGGTTGCTGGTACCAGGGCAGCGCCGGGTTCGCGAGCTGGCCGCTAAAGGGATTGTTGACTGTGAAGAGCAACACGCCATGAAACACGCCGTTCCAGGGACCGAGGATCAGCAGCACCGCCAGCGTTTGTGCCAGTAGCTTGGCCCAGGGTGGAAGCCCAAGCACATCGTCGTAGGTGTGAACCCCGACGGTTAAGAGACCAGCCGCGAGTAGTAGCCAGTAGATGTGCGTCTCATTGGCCTGGCCGGGAGTATAGATGAGCAATGAGGCGAGTACAAACGCGAGATAGATAGCGACGCCGCCCAGACGTGGCATGGGGATCGTATGCACGCGGCGCTCTGCCGGTCGGTCCAGCCAGTCCATTGTGTGACAGAACGCCCTGATGCCAAAGGTCAGCCCATAGGCGAGCAAAAACGCACCGATTCCTCCCAGCATCAGCGCTACCCAGCCGGGAAGAACGGTGGGAAGCAATCCTGCAAGAGTTAGATGAAGTGTATATCCCGGTGCCATACCAATGCTCCTGTTCCTAAAAACCTGCCTACCAACCACCTCGTGTATCTTGAAACGATAATCTGCTCTTGCTGTTTATTATAGCAATTGCTAAAAAAAGCGGCCTCTTTTCTTGTCCCGGCGGTTTCTTGCCAGCATACTTCTAGCTATCGGCTCGCTCGTGTGAACACATAAGCTATGCTAGCCAGTCTCGATACAGAATACCCGATCCCAGCCAGCGTAATCGTGGATACAACTGACATGGGCTTGTGGCCAGAGTTCGCTGGCCAGTTGCGCCAGAGCCTCGCGCTGCTGATAGCCAATCTCCAGCAGGAGTACTGCTCCCGCGCGCAGTTTCGCGGTCTGCGCGGCCTCCCGCAATAAACGTTGCAGGAGATCCAGTCCGTCAGGGCCGCTGAACAGGGCCAGGTGTGGCTCATAATTCAGCACATCGGGCAGCATTGTCGCCTGTTCAGTGGTTCCGACATAAGGGAGATTCGCCAGCAACAGATCAACCGGCTCTGGCAGTGGGGCTAGCAGATCTCCTTGCAGAAGCCGCACGCGTTCGGTGACATGATGACGCGCGCAGTTCAGGCGCGTCACGGCCAGCGCATCTTCGGAGATATCGATAGCGTAGACAGCAGGCAGGCGCGGCTCTTCTACGGCCAGGCTGATCGGGATCGCGCCGCTACCCGTGCCTATATCGGCGACAACAGGCGTTTGCCCATGATCCAGACGCTGGCGGCAAATCTTCAACGCGGCCTCGACCAGCAGCTCTGTCTCAGGGCGTGGAATCAGCACGCGTTTATCCACCAGGAACTCCAACCCATAGAATTCTTTGCTGCCGACCAGATAGGCCACCGGCTCGCCACGCGCGCGACGGGTTAAGAGCGCGTGCCAGAGCGTTTCCTGGCGCGGCTCCAGCTCTTGTTCGGGATAGGCGTAGAGATAGCTGCGTTCTTTGCCCAGCACATACGCCAGCAGGATTTGCGCGTCCAGCAGTGGATTTTCAAGGGGTAGTGTGTGTTCTTGTCGGTTCCTGGTGAGCTGTTGCGTGCCCAGGTGTAATGCGTCGCGAATGCTGGTCATAATGTAGCGAATTGTTTGGTACTACTCCTTCTTCACCTTAGACGGTTTTTTTCTAACTGATCGACTTCGTATTTCATCATACCATGTCTGTATACGCCATGCATAGCCTTTTGGGCCTGGAGATGTTATAGTTTATACGTGCATAAACTATGCTCTATGTATGCGCGCTGATATCATCAGGTATCCTTTGCGTATGTATCCATCCCTGGCGTATCCATTTATCTCTATACGTATCGCATGCAGGCTGTGGTTCCGTTCCCAGCATGGGCGGGAGCAGAGAAGGTGAGGTTTATTTTGGGGCGTCAGGTTCTGGTAATTGATGATGATCCCAGCGTACAAAAGTTGCTAAAAACCATGCTGGAGCTGGCACAGTTTGAGGCATTAATCGCGAACAATGGTCAGGAGGCGCTGGTATGTTTGGAGCACACACGTCCTGCTCTGATTGTGTTGGATTTGATGATGCCCACAATGGACGGCCCGACGTTTCTGGCCGAATTGGAACGTTGTGGTTTGCGTGCATCCACTCCGGTGATTGTTCTGACAGCCAACATCTACGCCAAAGCTCTGATCGAGCGCATGCACGTGGATTCGTATTTGAGCAAGCCATTTCGCCTCACCGAACTCCTCCAACAAATACGCAGCCTTGTCGCTCAATATCACGACTGACTTTTTAGAGAAGACTGATCCGCATCTCCACACTCTGCTCGCTGGGGAGACCTCAGCAATGATTGAGCAGGATACGAGGCAGGCTGCGTACAATGCCGTATGCAGCCTGCCTCGTATCCTGTGAAGATGTCTGTCCGACTTACGGTTTGGGCACGGTTGTTGGCGTTGGCGTGACAGCTCCCGTTGGGCCTGGTGGGACAGTCGAGGTGGGCGTTGGCGTCTTGCTCATATCGAGGGTACGATCAGCAAATTTCTGGAAGTCCACAGTGGTGCTACCGGTATTCAGATATGTACCAGTCACTGTATCACCGGGCTGCACCAGGGGCAGGTCGTCCGAGAGCGAGAGATTGGCCCGGAAGATCAGGCTCTGGCCTGAGATTTGCAGGTAGTAGATGGTATTCGAGCCTTGCAGAACCGGGGCGATGCGCAAAACCGTGCCCGTAACGGTTTTGGTATTCCCGCTCGTCGGTGTGCCGTTGGGGTTGTTCCCTTCCTGTAAGAGCCAGTTTTGATAGTCCTGCAAGGCCGCCGGTAGCGTAGTTTCAAACTGTACATTGCTGCCATTGAGATTCCTGGCGTCCACAATACCCACCGCCTGGAAAATGGCGCCGCTATCGGTCTTCTGTACAAACGTGGCTACCCAGGTGGGCGTGTTGTAGATCTGGTAGAGCTGGATGCTGTCCACGGTGTAGCCACGGATATTGGCGCGCGTGGATTGAATAGTGCTACTGACATTGTTGCCGATGCCCAGCCCGGAGAGCGGATAGAACGTGGCCTTGTTGTCGTGCGTATCGAAGAGGAAGACGCCAGTGCTGGAGTTGTCGTTGGAGGACGACGAGGTCATCGGGACCAGCCAGACCGGATGGTCGATGTTGTTATACAACAATTGGGGATCGCTGGCCGGCGCCTGCTGACCGGCTCCCGATGGATTGAACCAGGGAGCCGCGTGATACAGGCCCCACCACTGTAAGTATTGAGTCACAGTATCAGAAGGCATGACGCGATCTACCCACGTTGGGACGCTTTTGGGGGCATACTTCACAATATCGCCGGTGTGCGCATTCACAAGCAGTACTTCGCTGAGCACATCCCCGATATAGCCGCGCGAGGGCTGCATCAGCGAGATGGTCCAGTAGGGCTGGAAGCTGTCGTTCAGTTCCAGGGTGGGATCGACCAGTTTGCCATAAGTATACCCGCTCAGGTAGACATGGCGCACAAGATCCTGGTTGAGCAGGGCGCCCGGCAGGTAGGCAATAGAGGCACCTTTACCGGGACAGAGGCTGGAACTGGAACCGTCGGTGCAGAGCTGTGGTACGGCCTGTGGGTTCTCCGCGTCGACGACGATAAATCCCGGCGTGCTGCTATTGGAGAGGTTGACGAAGATGTTGTTGTATTGCAGCGGCGCGACATAGTAGAGATGTTGGTTAATCGACTGCAAGGTGTAGCTGGCCGGATCAACGTTATAGCTGGACCCTAGATTTTGTCCATTGGAACCAAGTATCTGCTGCCCCTTATACGCTGCCACATCCTGGCTGACCAGCACGATATGGTTGGGGTCAGTAGGTGGGAGCGTTGAGGAGGTCTGCATGGTCACATGGGGGACCGCTGCCAGGGCTTTGGCGTTGCTATCAAACCAGGTGGTAAAGACCACGATCAGACCCGATATCACCAGGCCAATCGCCGCCGCAACCACCAGCCCGAAGACGCCAGCCGCGATAGCTCCGCGCGAGGTGGTAGCAGGGAGCTGCGTCGAGCCACTACGCATAGATGAGCGGCGCCCCTGGCTGATCGCTGATGCATCTTCCAACGCTACCATCATGGGTCGCAGATAAGCGAACAAATTGAGAATACTGCTCAAGACCAGTGGCCAGAGCACCCACTGCCAACCACCAAAGGGACCGGTCAGGGCTGGCTCTGAGACGTAGAGAATGAACAGGCTCACGATATAGTTAAAGATGGCATAGCGGATAAACCAGCGCGAGAACTTTCGAGCGTCAAATGTTTCTCTGCGTCCGAAACCCAGGCGTCCGATAGTGAGAATCACCATCACAATCAGCGTGCCAATCAGGGCCAGTAAGAGAATGATCATAACAACCTCCCCTTGAAATCGTCTTCTTCAATGAAAAACTCTGTATCCCATTGTAGTACAATTACCTGCGCAAAAGAAAGATGCC
>CAXUEY010000037.1:0-44733 GCA_964250225.1 uncultured Ktedonobacteraceae bacterium
CGTTCTTCATGAAACAGTTGGGGACCGTCTACGCCAAGCAGCACGGCTTGCGCAATTGGAAAGGCGAGGATATCGCCGAGTTCCCGGCTGATCTCAGGGTACAACAGTTTCCTGCCATACCGTAGAGGTACTTCTCCTGTAGAGAAGTACGATGCCAATAGACAAGCGGCCTACTCATCAAGGCCGCTTGTCTATTTCTGTGCAGCAACACCAACCAAAGCTGGAGCATGTTGATGATTGAATTCATTTCAACATATTTTTGAAAGCACTCATAATTCCTAGAGGATTGTCAAAGCGCTGCATATCCGTTACAGTTAGTCTCGTATAGATACATCCATTTTCGAGAAGGGTCTCTCTGCACTTTGAAAAACTATCTTGCTCTTTTTCAAACAAAACAGGTTCAACGCACTGCACCAGGCCAGAAGAATATCGCGGGATTGGAAGGTTTAAGGGCTTTTGCCGCTTTAGGGGTGGTGACACTCCATACGACCTATCTCATCGGGCATGCCCTCATCAACGAATATACCTATCCCTGGTTGGCGTCTTTCTGGGTATTCGGCAATACGGGCGTGCAACTCTTTTTTGTGCTTTCGGGATTTCTCCTCTTTCTGCCCTATGCTAGAGCACTGCTCTTCCACGAAAAATGGCCAATGACCCGTCAATTTTATAAACGCAGAGCTTTGCGTATCTTGCCTGGTTACTATTTTTCTCTCTTTCTGCTTATCTTTTTGGTGCAACGCGTCTATCTCTTACCCGATCATTGGTCACAGCTTTTACTGTTCCTCACATTTTTTATGGATTCCAGCCGAGCCACCTTTCAGCAAATTAATGTCCCCTACTGGTCCCTGGGAGTTGAAGTCCAGTTTTATCTTTTTCTGCCGTTTGTGGCGTTGGGCATCCATACCCTGGTGAAACGCGTGGCACACTCTCCTGTCAGGCGTTTACAGGCGGCGCTGCTGGCCTGCCTCGGCCTGATCCTCATTGGGCTGGCGGTACGCTATGTGGGCCTGCATCTGCCCCAGGAAGGCACAGGTTTGCCCGCTGCCCTGCTCGCAGGCTTCCAATTTCTCTTCTTTGGCGTATCGGGTAAATATTGGGAAGGTTTCGCTATCGGGATGCTCGTCAGCCTCTGCTTTGTGTACACGCACCATCCTGAGTACGGCACAGCTCTGCGTAACAAGGGCAAGCAGTTCAGCCTGTTGATCGGCGTGAGCGCGCTGCTAGTGCTCACGCTCAGCGCGCTCTGGAACTTCCGCACCAGTTATCCCACACCACAACTGGACTTTATCCTGCCTCTTGTACCCTATCGCGCCTGGCTGCTGGACTTTGTTGTCTCGCTTGGCTGGGGCCTCTTAATCGCGACGATTGTCTTCGGCAATACGCTCTTCAAGGCACCCTTTGAGACGCGACTGATGCGTGGAATCGGGACTATCTCCTACTCGGTCTACCTCTGGCATCTGCCCATGCTAACCGTCTTTAAGAAATACATTTTCATGAACCTCCATGTGACAAATATTGCACTTGCATATACACTCTACGGATCTTTTTTTGTGCTGGTCATCCTTCCCTGGTGTACGCTTGTCTATTGGTTCGTGGAACGACCCTTTATGCGCCTGAAAAATCGCCCGCAACCTGGACGCAAACCCGAAGATACGAACAAGCCTGAAGTGGCACCTGATCAAGATCTACTGGCTACTCCCGCCAATAAAACGGCATGAGTATACATTATAAACAATAGTATAGTATGATCCGGCTCTTTCGTGGGAACCGGAAGCTCTGCAAAATTTGCAACCTTCCTTGAAAGCGGGGAAATAGTCTTGTAAAATGGGGTATCAGATGGCAAGTAACCCTGATCTGCGAGGCATTACGATGCAAGAACTTGAGACGACAGTAACACAAACAGGGCAGGTGACTATTCCCCTGGAAATCCGCCGTTTGCTCGGTCTGGAGCCACATGACTGCGTGCGCTTCGAAATAGAGGGCCAGAACGTTCGAATCACGAAAGCAGCCTCCAAAATTCTCCAGGGATACAAGTCTGTCACCCTCCACAATAAACCTGAAAATTTGCGAGCGGTACGCGAGGAATTTGAGAAGGGAGTTGCTGAGGACGTTGTTTCCGAAATGCTTGGTCAGGTTGGAAGCACCACATGAAATGTAGCATTCAGGGCTGCCCAGGCGAATATGAGCAGCGCAAGGTCGTACACGTGGTACATCGGAATGACCAGTTGATGCTTATCGACCAGGTACCAGCCGAGGTTTGCCCTATGTGCGGAGATGTGGTGTTTACGCCTGCAACTGTGCGCCAGCTCGAAACCTTGCGAGATACCACGGCATCTCCGAAGCGCACAGTGCCACTGTATGATTTCCGTGAGACACAATCAGCGTAAGTTGTAGATAGAGAGCCAGATGCCCAAACTTGATGGTTCCGTCGAGAGTATCGTTTTCCGCAATGAGGAGAACCACTATACTGTCGCGCGCTTTCGACCCAACGATAGCGGGCGGCTTTTGCGCGACGATTTGACGACGATTGTTGGCGCGCTCCCTGGCGTGCAGGTGGGCGAGCTGCTCTCACTGGAGGGCGAGTGGGAGACGGACCCGCGCTATGGCCGCCAGCTCCACATCTCCAGCTTTGTGCAGCGTTTACCCACGTCGCCCGCGGGCATGGTGCGCTATCTCAGTTCTGGCCTCATCAAAGGCATTGGCCCCAAAAAGGCGCAGAAGATTGTCGATCACTTTGGCGAGCAGACCCTGGCGATTCTGGAACAACAGCCTGAACTGCTGAACCAGGTGAAAGGCATCAGCCCCAAAGACCGCGCACAGATCATTGCCTCCTGGACCGCGCAGACTGAGATGAAAGAGCTGCATCTGTTCCTGCAATCGCATGAAGTCTCGATGAATCTGTCCACGCGCATCTACAAGCAGTATGGGCAAGAGTCGATCAAGGTGGTGCGCGAAAATCCTTATAAAATGGCCGATGAGGTCTATGGCATTGGCTTTCGCACCGCCGATGAGATTGCGGTGAAGCTTGGCCTGCCACGCGATAGCGAACCACGCATGGCGGCTGGCCTGAAGTACGCTCTGGCCCAGGCTGCCAACGAGGATGGGCACTGCTTCTTGCCCGCCGGTGAGCTGCTGAGCCGGGCCGAGGAGATGCTGCTAACCCCGCGTGAGTCCCTGGCGCCCGCGCTGGAACGCTTGCAGCATGAACGCGATATCTTTGTAGAACCACCCCTGCCGTCCACGCCTAACCAGGTCGCGGACGATGAGATCTTCGCGTCCGAGATTGTTGATCCCACGGAAGAGGCGCTGCACCAACGCATCTACTATGGCCCGTTCTGGCACGCGGAACAGGGATCTGCACGTCTCCTGCGCACGCTGCTGCGTACACCTGGCCAGATCCCGCCGGTCTCAGAGGCGACCTGGGAAGCGGTCTTCGCTTTTCTGGCCGAACGACGCAATATCGTGCTCACCCTCAAACAGCGCGAGGCGGTCCAGATGGCCTATTCGCGCAAGGTCAGCGTGCTGACCGGCGGACCCGGCACGGGCAAATCGACCTCGTTGCGCGCCCTGCTGATGGTCTTGCGCAAACGTAAGGTCAGGGTCGCTCTGGCTGCCCCCACCGGACGCGCCGCCAAACGACTCACAGAGGCCACAGGCGCGGCGCATATGCCCGCGAAGACGCTCCATCGCCTGCTGGAGTTTGTGCCGCACGACAATTCCTACCAGCGCAACGAGGCCAACCCGCTGCCCTACGATTTTGTCATCGTCGATGAGGTCTCGATGATCGACATTCTGCTCTTCTACCATCTGCTCAAGGCGCTGCCACCCACAACGCACCTGCTGCTGGTTGGGGATGCCGATCAGTTGCCCCCGGTTGGTCCCGGCAACGTCCTGCGCGATCTGTTGCGCAGCGAGGCCGTCCCCTGCGTGCGTCTGACCGAGCTGTTTCGCCAGGCCGCGGCCAGTCAGATCATCGTCAACGCCCACCGCATCAACTCCGGCCAGGTGCCACCGCTCAAAACGGAGCCTGGCAGCGACTTCTATTTTCTGGCCGAGGATGACCCCATCCGGGTGCAGCAGCGCATCCTGGACTATGTGGAGCGCCGCATCCCACACCACTATCATCTCAATCCGCTGACCGATATTCAGGTGCTCTCGCCTATGTACAAGGGCGCGGTCGGCGTGACCCTGCTCAACGAGGAACTCCAGGCGCGCCTCAATCCCGCCACCACTGGCATGCTCGAATGGAACGGCCACGCCTTTCGTCCGGGGGATAAAGTCATGCAGGTGCGCAACGACTACGATAAGGGCGTCTTCAACGGCGACATTGGCTGGATTCGCCAGATCAACAAAGAGGACTCGACCCTCAAAGTCGAGTTCCAGGAAGAGGCCGGTCCGCTACTGGTCGAGTACGAGTTCCACGAACTGGACGAGCTAGTCCTGGCCTACGCCGTGACCATCCACAAAAGCCAGGGCAGCGAGTATCCGGCCATCGTCGTCCCACTCGTGCAACAGCACTACATGCTCTTACAGCGCAACCTGCTCTACACCGCCATCACCCGCGCCAAACGCCTCTGCGTCGTCATCGGCCAACCCCGCGCCCTTGAGGTGGCCGTGAAAAATGACCGAGTGGCCATGCGCAATACGGGGCTGGCGGAACGGCTGCGGGCAATGAGGATGCTCTAAATTCTACATATTGCTTAACTGCCGAGAAACAATGATCTGGCATGGACCAGACCTCATGTTGCTCAACCTGGGATGAGCGCATCATCGCTTCAACTATGAGCAGACAATATTTGACAGAGGATCTTATACTATCCCCGTAGCAAATTGATAAGAGGTATACGTAATTGGCACACACACTACGGAGGCACGTTGCTCAACGCTGGGTAGCGCGAACACGCCGCATCTACATTATCCAGCGGGTCGCCCATAGCCGGATTGCGCCCTTTTTCAGGCAGGATCACTGCATGAAAAACTTGTAGGGTAGAGCATCATAGAGCCGTGGGCAACCTGTAAAATAATCTGGTTCCCACGGTTTCTGTTTGTTTTACCTTACAAGGAGCAATTTCTGCATGCGTTTTTTCTTGCGTGTGTTGCCTTCGCGTGACCTGCTGGCTGTTCAGCCTATTCGCTGGCTTGTACTCTCGCGGCTCTGCGCTAGCATCTTCTTCTATTCGACCACCATTGTGATTTTTCAGCAGCAGCGCGGTCTCAATTTTACTGCGATGTTCTTAATGGAATCGATTCTCTCCGGCGCCATCTGGCTAGCCGATGTGCCGACAAGCATCTGGGCGGATCGCTCTGGCTATCGACGTGTGCTTGTGCTCGGCTGCCTGTTGAATATCGTCGGCATGATTCTGTTTGCCTCGGCGTATGGTTTCTGGATGTTTGCCATTGCGAATGTGCTCGGCGGCTTCTCCATTGCCTGCACTTCGGGCTGTGAAAGTGCATTGCTCTATCGCAGTCTCACCGCAGAAATGCGCGCAAAACAGGGCAATGCAGCCTTTGCCTTGTTGCGTATGGCCACAACCGGCGGCTTCTTCCTCGGACTCGCCACCGGCAGTTTTATTGGCGCGTACAGCCCGACGCTGGCGGTGGCGGCGAGCATTGTGCCACTGGTCGGCTCACTGGCGGCTGCGTGGCGCATCCAGGAGCCGCCGATGGTACAAGCAGAACCGGCAAGCTCTCTGCGTGCAAGCATCCTGAAGATCGTGCAGGCTGTGCTGAAAACCATTCGTCAGCAGCCTATCTTGATTGGCTTGCAAGTATTCAGTTCAGCCGCCTTCTCGTTGAGCAACGCGATCTTCTGGTTCAACCAGCCCTACTTCACGCGCGTGGGTATTCCGGTGCTTTTGTTTGGACCGGCAATGACTATCGCAATGGGCTGTCAGTTGTTCGCAATGGTGCGCATGACCGCGCTTCTCCAGAGGATTGGCACACGGCTGATGCTGATTCTCTCGTGTCTGTTGCCGGGCCTGGCCTATCTCCTGTTAACACGCGCAAGCCAACCACTCCTGGCCATCGCGCTTGTCACCTGTGTAGTAACATTCTCAGGCTGGCAAGGACCGTTGGTGGACAGCCAGCTCAACAGGCTCATCGATGATGAGTCGCGGGCTACGACGCTCTCAGCGCTTTCACTGCTTGGCTCGTTGATTGGTGTTGTCCTCAACCTCCTAATTGGCTCGCTTGGCGATCACGGCCTCACCACCGCGGGCTTCGGCATGGGTGCGAGCCTGATTTTGCTCTGTGTCCTCATCCCATTTGTGGTGCAGAGATCCACCACAAAGAGGGCGCAAGTTGTGGATAAAAGCCAGCTCTCGTAGCCTTCAATTGCACCTCTTTGAGCAAACATGCGATACTGGAGGGTAGTGCAACGCTGTTTGTCGTAATCTCTGCTTTAGCAAGAAAGGTCTACTATGCCCAATCTCCCAATCGCTTACCTTGAACAACACCCACACGAGGCCCAGGAGCTGCTTGCACAACTTTGCAGTCAGCCCAGCATCGCCGCGCAAAATCATGGTATGGCTGAAATGGCTGACCTTGTAGAGAATCTCCTGAGCGGAGTGGGCTTCAGTACCCAGCGTCTCCACGTGGAGGGTGCTCCCGTGGCTATTTATGGGGAACTACGTGGCCGAAGTCCGTATACGCTGCTACTCTACAACCACTATGATGTGCAGCCCGCGGAACCACTCGATCTGTGGCATTCGCCACCGTTTGAGCCGACTGTGCGCGATGGTAAGCTCTTTGCGCGTGGTGCTTCGGATAACAAAGGCGAGATTGCCGCCCGTCTGGCTGCCATTCGCGCCCTGCGCGCGTCCAGCGGCGAATTGCCCATTACGCTGCGTTGGATTATCGAGGGCGAGGAGGAGATCGGCAGCCCCCACTTTGATGCCATCGCCGCGAAGTACGCGTCTCTGCTACAGGCCGATGGCGCGTTGTGGGAAGGAACCAGTTTTGACGAAACCGGGCGCGCCGAACTCTGTCTGGGCACAAAGGGGCTGCTCTATGTGCAATTGGATGTACAGGGCACCGCCGTCGATGCACACTCCGGCAACGCGCCCGCCCTGCCCAGCGCGGCCTGGCGACTTGTGCAGGCGCTGGCAACGCTGAAAACGCCAGAGGGGCGCGTGCGTATCCCTGGCTTCTATGATCCGGTTATCGCTCCCTCACAGGCCCAACTGGATGCTCTCGCGGCTCAGGAAGACGAAGATGCCCAGATGCTTGAGATGTACGGGATCAAACAGTTCGTGGACAATCTAAGAGGAGCCGCGTTACGCGAACGCCTCTCGTTCCAGCCAACGTGCAACCTGGCTGGCTTAAGCAGTGGTTACGCAGGCGAGGGCATCAAGACAGTGCTGCCCGCGCGGGCAATGGCCAAGATCGATTTTCGCCTGGTGCCCAATCAGGAGCCGCAGGATATTGTGGCGAAACTGCGGGCACACCTGAAGGCTGAGGGATACGACGATATCCACGTCACCGTTCTCGGCGCGTCCGCGCCCGTGGTGACACCGCTGGATACGCCCTTTGTGCAGCGTATCTCCGAGGTTGCCCAGGCTTTCGCGGACAAACCTGTCTCGATCACCCCCATAGCCGGGGGAACGCTGCCACTCCTGGAGGCGCTGCAACGTCACGTGGGTCTGCCCGGTCTTTGCGCGCCCGGCAACGCCACGTACTGGGGCAGTGGCGCGCACGCTCCCAACGAGCACATCCGCCTGGCCGACCTGGAACGCGCGGTCCGCTATAACTGCTTTATGTTCCAGACGCTCGGAGAACCATAGCAGTAGGTCAGGCGGCACTTTCCATCCAATCCAGAGCGGCCACAAGGTACTATGGACGTCTGACGCTAAGCGAAGCGCTGGATGAACTTGCAGATGCCGCAAGCAGAGCAACTCTCGTGCCCGCCCCGTCCATCGTACCAGACAATGTTTCAATTGCTCCAATTCCCCGTTCATAGTACGGGCACACCTTGTGCGCGCCCTGGGGTGTGCCGCGCCCTCTTCATTTTGCCTCGACGCGAAACCACGCGCGCCGACCCACGCGCCATTCGTCGCCCTGTTGCACCTCGACCAGTTGCTCGCCCTGCGCGATTTTGCTGCCGTTGCATTCGATAGCGCCCTGCTCAAACAGGCGGCGGATCTCGCTATTGCTCTTCGTGTCGCCGAAAAAGCGTTTAACGATCTCGAACGCGCTCAGATGTCCAGCGGCGAGCTGGAGGCGCGGCATATCCGTAGGCGCCTGGCGTTCTGAGAACTGACGGATAAAATCCCCTTCTGCCTCCTGTGCGACTGAGGCAGCGTGAAAACCAGTGACGATCTCACGGGCCATACACAGTTTGACATCTCTGGGATTGAGCGGCCCCTCGGCCATTTTGCGCGCGTACTCGGTCAACTCGCCCTGGGGCACGTCGGTCAGGGCTTCAAAGTAGCTCATCATCGTATGGTCGGGCAGGGACATGAGCTTGCCATACATATCGCTGGCGGGAGCGCTCATGGCGATGTAGTTCTTGAGCGATTTGCCCATTTTCATCTGCCCATCGAGTCCAACGATCAAGGGCACGGTCAGAATTTGCTGTGGCACCTGCCCGAAAAGCGGTTGCAGTTCGCGTCCAACCAGCAGGTTGAAGGTCTGGTCGGTCCCACCAAGCTCCACGTCAGATTGGAGCATCACCGAGTCGTACCCTTGCAGCAGGGGATACATAAATTCCGACAGGGAGATTTCGCGGCCACCTTTGTAGCGTTGCAAGAAATCGTCCCGCTCTAACATCTGGGCGACGGTCTTGTAACTGAGCAGCTTCAGGGAGTCACCCAGGCTAAAGCCGTCGTACCATTCACTCTGCCAGCGCACCTCGGTCTGCTGGGGATCGACAATTTTGAAAAACTGTGCCAGATACGTCTCCGCGTTGGCCTTCACCTGTTCAGCGCTCAAGGGTTGGCGCGCGTGCTCACGACCACTGGGGTCGCCCAGCCGCGCCGTCCAGTCACCAATAACCACGACGGCTTTGTGGCCCAGTTGTTGGAACTGACGCAGCTTGCGAAAGACAACGGCATGCCCGATGGTCAGCTCGTAATGGCTCGGATCTACCCCCAGCTTGATGCGTAGCGGCTGACCCTTGTTCCCGTCCGCTAACAGGTGTCGCAAATCGCCCTCTTTCTCGATTTGTGCTACACCGCGCTTTAACAGGCGTTCTAATGTCTCGTCCATTTTCAATCTCTCCTGATGATGCTATTCTGACCAACAAAAAACAGCAGAGATGTCGATCTCTGCTGCCTCTCAACGGATACGATGATGATTTCTGCGTTATGGGATTTCCACAGCACCAATCGATCTCCCTCGCTGAGAGGCAGATCGATAATAATAGCTTTGTGTGTTGAAGAACAATGGGTGCTGTTGCATGTGGTCAGTATAGCAGCCATATTTCACGAGGTCAAGCGTTTTTTTGCGCGTGGAATGCCTGGTTCGGCCCACCTCACTCCTGGCTGCGTGGCACCAGGTGCACATCAAGTGCCGTATTCAGGCGCAGCAAGCGATTAATCATCGAACTCCGAATGAATTCTTCCCAGCGACTGCGCGCGGGTTGCCCCAGCACAATTTGCGTGACCTGACGTTCTTTAGCGATGGTCAGCAGCGTGCGGGCAAGATCCTGGCTGCGGGTCTGGATAACCTCGGCGCCCAGATCCTCGGCCAGAACAACATGCTCTACCAGACGCCGCCGGGCCGCCTCTCGTTGCTCTTTGGCGTGGCTGCCATACTTGAGCAGCCCGATCAGACGCGCGCTGAAGGCGTGGTAGCCGGCTGGCTCGATAGAAACCGCGATGAGATCGGCGTGCAGGCCATGCGCCAGGCGCCAGGCCGAACGAATCACCTGACGGGTATGCACGCGGTGATCGAAGCCCACCAGCACGCGTTCGTTGGCGCCCCAGGTCTGCTCGATATGATGCTCGGTCATGTATTGCTGAAGCTGGGTCTCCGTTTTGTCGGCGGTGCGCCGCAACGCGAGTTCGCGCAGAGCCGTCAGGTTTCCTTCGCGAAAGAAATTGTCGAGGGCCGTGCCAATACGCGCAGGCGGATAGATATTGCCATGTTTCATGCGCTGGCGGAGCGCGTAAGGGGCAATATCGACCAGTTCCACCTCGTCGGCCTGGTCGAGGATCACGTCGGGCAGCGTTTCGCGCACGCGCACCCCGGTGATGCTCATGACCAGGTCGTTTAAGCTCTCCAGGTGCTGAATATTGAGGGTGGTGACCACGTGGATGCCCGCGTCAAGAATCTCTAAAACGTCTTGATAGCGTTTTGGGTGGGTGGAACCGGGCGCGTTTGTATGTGCCAGCTCATCCACCAGCACAACCTGGGGATGGCGGGCAAAAATGGCTGCGGTATCCATCTCCTCCAGGATCACGCCCCGATAAGTGGTCTTCTGGCGCGGCAAGACTTCGAGATCGCCAATTTGTGCCTCAGTCTGCGGACGCTTGTGCGTCTCGACGTAGCCTATTACGACATCACTCCCCCGGTCCTTGCGACGATGCCCCTCATTGAGCATGGCATAGGTCTTACCTGCACCGGCTGCTGCGGCTAAATAGACGCGCAAGCGGCCCCGTTTGCGCGCATAGCCCTCTCTGACTGCTCCCTCTGTGGTCGAGGGGGCAGTCAGATGGCTTTCCTGCTGCTTGTCCTGCAAGCCGTAACGCCGCAGAAGCTCCTCCGGGTCGGGGCGCGCGTCGTTTATACGAGCTCGGTCAAGCGAGTACTCGGCCATGTCTCATCCTCACTTCATAGCATCCAGGGCCACATTCAAATCCAGCACATTCACGTAGGGTTCGCCAAAGACCCACAGGAAGCGCCCCTGGGTGTGATCGTTAATCACCTGCTGGACCTGAGCCACACTTAGCCCACGGGCTTTGGCGATGCGCGGAGCCTGGTAGAGCGCTCCCGCGATAGAGATATCCGGGTCCAGACCTGAGCCAGAGGCCGTGACCAGATCGACGGGCACCGGGCCAGCAGGCGCGTCGGGATTCGCCTTCTTGAGGTCAGCCACGCGCTGCTGCACCGTCTGGATGTACGCCTTATTGGTCGGGCCAGCGTTCGAGGGGCTGGAGTTATCGGCGGCATACGGATCTGGCTTGCTTGTGGTCGCGTTGACCGTGGCGGAGGGTCGCCCATGAAAGTACTGGGGTGAGGTCCAATACTGGCCGATCAGTTCGGAGCCAATCACCTTGCCATTCACGGTGAGCAAGCTGCCATTGGCCTGTTTGGGGAAGACCACCTGAGCCACGCCCGTCACAATACCGGGATAGATAAATCCGGTGACGATTGTTAAGAGTACCGTGATCACAAGCGCCGGGCGCAGGTATTTCTGAAAAAACGTCTTCATCTTCTATTTCCTTCTGAACCCCAGGGAGTGTCTCTCGTAGCGAGCAAAACACTCCCTCAATGTTCCAGTGTACACGTTGCTACATCGTCAGGTGAAGCGCCACCAGGATCAGATCAACGAGTTTGATACCAATAAACGGCACGATAATCCCACCCAGGCCGTAGATCAGCAGGTTGCGACGCAGCAGCGGACCCGCGCCAATCGGGCGGAACTTAACACCGCGCAGGGCCAGCGGGATCAACGCGATGATGATCAAGGCGTTAAAGATCACGGCAGAGAGCACCGCGCTGTGCGGCGTGGCCAGCTGCATGATGTTGAGCGCGTTCAACGGCGGATAGGTCACCGCGAAGGCCGCCGGGATGATCGCGAAGTACTTGGCGACATCGTTGGCGATGCTGAACGTCGTTAACGCGCCACGCGTGATCAGCAATTGCTTGCCAACTTCGACAACTTCGATCAGCTTGGTCGGATTCGAGTCGAGATCGACCATGTTGGCGGCTTCTTTGGCTGCCTGCGTGCCGGTATTCATGGCGACACCAACATCGGCCTGGGCCAGGGCTGGCGCGTCATTGGTGCCGTCACCGGTCATGGCAACCATGCGTCCACCCTGCTGTTGCTCTTTGATGAGTCGCATCTTGGTTTCCGGCGTGGCCTGGGCCAGGAAGTCATCGACGCCCGCTTCTTTGGCGATGGCTGCCGCGGTCAAGGGGTTATCGCCCGTAATCATGACGGTGCGAATGCCCATGCGCCGCATGTGGTCAAAGCGCTCGCGCATGCCGCTCTTGACGATATCTTTGAGTTCGATTACGCCCAACACACGCGCCTGCGCTGCTGTCCCGTTCGAGGCTGCACGCGTCTCGGCGACGACCAGCGGGGTGCTGCCAACGCGCGCGATACTATTGACCAGTTCATCGAGTTCAGCACTGCTCGCGCCGCCATGCTCCTGCACGTAGGTCGAGATCGACTCGCCCGCGCCTTTGCGAATGGTATGCACAGGAGTTTCGCCGGTGCCATTGCGGTCCACACCACTCATGCGGGTTGTGGCCGAGAAGGGCACAAAGGAGAGCGCGGGATCTGCCTCGTCCGCGAAGCCATACTGCTCGCGGGCCAGAGCGACAATCGAGCGGCCCTCTGGCGTCTCATCCGAGAGGCTGGAGAGCATGGCCGCGTGGGCCACTTCGCGCTCCTCCACGCTCTTGACCGGGACAAAACGACTGGCCATGCGGTTGCCCAGGGTAATCGTGCCGGTTTTGTCCAGCAAGAGCACATCGACATCGCCCGCAGCCTCGACCGCGCGTCCACTCATGGCCAGCACGTTGCGCTGCACCATACGATCCATGCCCGCGATACCAATCGCCGAGAGCAAACCACCGATGGTCGTCGGGATCAAACAGATCAGCAGCGCGATCAGGGTCGTGACTGAAACCGCCTGACCCGAATAGATGGCGAACGGTTCGAGCGATACCACCACCAGCAAGAAGATGATGGTCAGGCTGGCGATCAGGATGTTCAGCGCGATCTCGTTGGGGGTTCTCTGGCGTTTGGCCCCCTCGACCAGCGCGATCATGCGGTCCAGAAAGGTCTCACCAGGATTGGCGCTGATCTGCACGACCATCCAGTCTGAGAGCACGCGCGTGCCACCAGTCACCGCGCTACGGTCACCGCCGCTTTCGCGAATGACTGGCGCGGACTCGCCGGTGATGGCCGACTCATCGACCGAGGCCACGCCCTCGATGGCCTCACCATCGCCAGGAATGATATCCCCGGCTTCGACGAGCACAAAGTCGCCCTTGCGCAGGTCGGGTGCGGCCACTTCCTGGACAGCACTGTCCCGGCTGTGATTGGCCAGGCGTTTGGCCATCGTCGTGCTGCGTGCCTTGCGCAGCGTGTCGGCCTGCGCTTTACCGCGCCCCTCGGCCATCGCTTCCGCGAAGTTCGCGAAGACCACGGTGAACCACAGCCAGATGGCTACAGCCAGCACGAAAAGCCGTTCGGCGGTCAACTGCCCCGCGTTGAGAGTCTGTGTGGGTTGAGCCAGCATCAGACGCACAAACTCGATGGTAGTGATGACACTGCCGATTTCCACGACGAACATCACCGGGTTCTTCATCTGCACACGCGGATCAAGTTTCTTGAATGAAGACGGAATGGCGCTGCGCAGGATCTTGGGATCAAAGATGGAGATCTCCCCCTTGCGGCGCGTCTTCCACGCTTTGGTTGCGATCTGATCTGTCTGCTCTGTCTGATCCGTGGGATCAATAGGATCTTGTTGTATCTGTTCAGTATTCATCTTTAGAACGTCACTCCTGCATGCATCAGCAAGTGCTCCACAATCGGCCCCAGGGCGTAGGCCGGGAAGTAGGTTAACGCACCCACGATGATAATCACCCCGACCAGCAGGCCGACAAAGAGCGGCCCATTCGTCGGGAACGTCCCCGAACCCGCGGGCACGACGCGTTTCTGAACCAGCGACCCGCCAAAGGCCAGGATCGGGATAAGGAACACGAAGCGTCCAATCAACATCGCGAAGGCCATCGTAAAGTTCCAGTAGGTATTGGGGGAGAGTCCACCCATAGCCGAACCGTTATTGCCGTTAGCCGAGGTATAGGCATAGAGCATCTCCGAGAGACCATGTGGCCCCGCGTTAGCAATCTGGCTCGCGCCCATCGGCAGCACACTGGCCACCGCCGTGAAACCCAGGATTGAGGCCGGCAAAACCAGCAGCGCCAGGGCTGCCATCATGATCTCCTTCCTCTCGATCTTCTTGCCCAGGTACTCTGGTGTTCTGCCTACCATCAGGCCCGCGATAAAGACACCGATGATGGCAAACATCAACATCCCATAGAGGCCGGAGCCGACTCCGCCGAAGACGATCTCGCCCAGACCAATATTGGCCATCGGGATCATCCCACCTAGCGGGGTATAACTATCAATCGCGCTGTTCACGCACCCGCACGAGGTATCAGTAGAGGCCGTATCGTAGAGCACCGAACCGGTGATGCCGAAACGCACCTCCTTGCCCTCCATATTGCCCCCGGCCTGCGTCGCGGTGACGCTTTGGTTGACCCCCACGTGGGTAAGCAAGGGATTCCCCGTCTGCTCAGCCACCAGCGCGACGGAAAAACCGACCACCAGCAGGATGGCTGACGCCGCCCAGAGCACCCAGCCCTGGCGAGTGTCGTGGACCATTTTGCCAAACATGTAGAACAGTCCAGCCGGGATCACCGTGATCGCCAGGATTTGTAGCAAGTTGGTCAAGGCATTGGGGTTCTCAAACGGATGCGCAGAGTTGGCGTTGAAAAAGCCGCCACCGTTTGTACCCAACTCCTTAATGAACTCCTGCGAAGCGACTGGCCCCTGGGCAATCGTCTGCACCTGCCCGCTGAGTGTATGCACAACCGTATACGCGTTGAAATTCTGCACCATGCCCTGCGAGACAAAGGCCAGTGCACCCACAATCGAGATGGGCAGCAGGATATACAAAACCGCGCGCGTCAGATCGACCCAGAAGTTGCCCAGCGTTTGCGCGCTGTGACGGGAGAGTCCACGCATCAGCGCAACGGCCAGTGCAATCCCGGTCGCGCCCGACACAAAGTTATGGAAAGCCAGGCCAGCCATCTGGGTGAGATAGCTCATAGTCTGCTCGCCCGCGTAGAACTGCCAGTTGGTATTCGTGGTGAAACTGGCCGCCGTGTTCAAAGCCACGGGTTCGGGCACCGCTCCCATGCCTTGCGGATTAAACGGCAGCCACTGTTGTGTGCGTTGAATGAGATATAAGAGCAGCATCCCTGCGACACTGAAGAGCAGCATAGCGATAACATAGCCCCACCATTTCTGTTCCTCCTCAGGATTGATGCCGCACAATTTGTAAAAAAGCCGTTCCACCGGCCTGAAAACAGGTGTCAGCCAGGTTCTCTCTCCCGCAAACACGTGGGTCATATACAGACCTATCGGTTTGGTCAACAGGAGAAGGATAACCAGGAAGATCACGACCTGCAGAACACTATTGAGCGTTACAGGCATTGGGTTTTCCCTCACTTAGTATGACATAGAACAATAAAAAGCGACTAAAATTTCTCAGGCGCGAGCAGCGCCACGACGAGATAGACCAGCACCCCCAGGGTGACGATCCCCACCAGGATATATTCCAGCAGTGAATTCATGAGCATACTCCTTCAAAAAACAGCAGCATTACAGGCGTTCACAACCGCGAGTAAAAGCAATCGAGAGCGCGAAAAACGCGATTGTCGCAACGACACAAATCACATCAAGCATGCGCTATTCCTCCTTCTATGCCCGACGAGTTCCCATGGCCCGTCGGGTTTCTTAATGACGCCTGGGCATTGCCGCCTATCGGATACGGGGGCATCGCAATGTCCCCTTGAGCCTGAATGGTTCCCTGTCGGCGTTGAGCTGCCTCTTCTGCCAGGCGTAATAGCGCCTCCATAGGAAAGGGCTTGGGCAGGTAGGCGAGCAAGGGAAACTCTTTTAAACGCGACAAACTTGCTCGCACAGCCGAAACTGCGACCACAGGCAGGCGCGGTATTTCCCCTTCCAGGATGAGGGGAAGCAAGTACCCCTCGCGTTGAGCAATGCGCAGGATCTCCCAGCCAGTCTGATCGGGCAAATTAATATCCAGGATCACGAGATCAAACTGACTGGTTCGTAAAGAAACCAATGCGCTGTGAGCGTCATCAGCGACACATATAGCATGCGCGCGTGCCTCCAGATTGCGCCGCAGCAGATCACACAGGACTGCGTTATCTTCCACCAGTAAGATGCGTGCTCCAGACATTGCTTATGCCTCCTTTTTTCCTGGTATATTGACCATCTCTCTGCGAGTTCTTCCGCGCAGAAATAGCAGCAAGGAAGGCTCGCTAGAAGCGGCTTCCTCAGACCTGCTCCATTGCCGTACCCAGGAGAGCAAGCGGGTTCTCAAGCCTGACTGAGAGCCGGGCACTGTTGGTGAGGGGAAACGCTGCAGTACCAGAGATGCTGGTGGGCTCACCACGAGTCGTTGCATCTCCTGTTTGCGCAACAACACCGCCTCTTCGCCTCGGCTCGTAAGCATCAGACTATCGCAGGCCAGGGTGTGGATCTGTGTGGTCATACTCGCCAGCACATCGCCGGTATATACCTCGTAGCACTCAAGCGGGATGGAGAGCCTGCGCGCTTTGTAGCGGATCGCCTCCAGAAAATCTTTCGACTGCTGGATCGATTCCAGACGCGCCCCGCGCCCCTCTGGTGTAGCGATAAAGGAAACCGCGACCAGCGTCGCGCCCGCCGCGTCTGCCAGACGCAGTGCCGACGTAATGGCCTGCAAATCCACCCCAGAAGTAAAGGGCAAGAACCAACGACGTGCCTTTCTGCTCTCTTCCTGAGCCATGCTTTTTCCCTCCTGCAGAACGAAACGTGTGTTCAGGGTAGCGTGTTATTTCCACCCGTGTCTTCGTTCTACAGAGAAGTGTAAAGGAAAAGAGGTCAAGGTGCGCTCTTAGGACGCTGAGAATCGCACAGGGTTTTCTCACAAAATGCAGAGATTTGCTCAAAATTTTCTCAAGACGCTCAATCTTGCTCTGCTTCAGGTATCTCCTGCTCAGGCTCAGGCGATGAGCGGCAGGCCCAGCACGTAGAAGACCAGGAAAAGCGCCTGGAGTGCGGCAAAGAGAGTGAGGATCAAGGTGTGACGCGCCGACTGCTTCTCATGGTTGCTCCACATGGCCAGGAGGATGAAGACGGGAAAGACGGTGAGATAATAGCGGCTGATGCTATTGATGCTGTTGGTGGCCAGGGGCATGACGACCATGACCAGGGCATAGAGGGTGTAAGTCATGGGCAGCTTGCGCCACCACAGGATGGTCAGGCCCAGGAAGAGTACGATGGCGCTCACATTCAGCAGCCAGAAATTCCAGTTCAGCCCATACAGCGCCTGGGGATGGCGGAAGGCGTTGAGCAGGACCAGCCAGGGCCAGACGAAGTGGCGCCCCCACCCACTACTATGGTTATGGATCGTGGCCAGCGCGTCCCCCACAGTAATCTGCGAGTAGATCAGGAACGGGAGCAATCCGAGGGGAATCAGCGCCACCGCCAGCAGATACAGCCAGTTCCGCAGTTCGCGCGCGGCCAGGCGGAGGGCCATGAAACGCGAGCGCAACCAGACAGCCGCTTGTTGCCTGAAGGTCAGCGCGTGCAGATCGGGCAGAGGTGCGTACCGTTCGCTCAGCACCTGCCAGTATTCCCAGGCCACCGGCACGATCAGTAAGAAGCCCTGAATACGCGTCAGAGAAGCCAACGCACCACACACACCAGCCAGCCACCAGCGCTGCCGACGAGCGTAATAGATGCAGGCAAGTGCGCAGGCCAGAAAAAGCGCCTCTGGATAGATGGCTGAAAGATAGAAGTTCAGCGGGAAGAAGATCAGGTAGAGCACTGCCCGCGTTACAATGTGTGAATTGAACTCGCGGCGTAACAGGAGGTCAAAATAAATCACCGCCATCAGACCCGCGAGATTGGAGATCACGATCCCGGCGATATCAAACGCGGCGGTATGTCCCCCAAAGAGATAGTGCAGAAGATACATAAGAACTGGATAGAGCGGGAGAAAGATCCAGTTCGAGGCCCTCGTGAGGGTACTGGCCGCCCAATAGCCATGCTGGGCGATGTTCACATAAAAGCCCGCATCGAAGCGGTTCCAGATCAACCAGATGGCATCGGGCAGGCGGCTGTTCTCTACGGAGGGCAGCACCGGGGTACTTTTGAGCAGGGGCAAGATCACCACGGCTGCGAGCAGACCCACCGCAAACAGCGCCAGACGCGAGAGAAGATACGGCAGAATCGCTTCTTGCCAGAGTGAAGCGTGCAGTTCGGTAGGTGCAAGCGTCGAGGCTGGCTGCTGCGCAACAGCTCGGTCTTTGGTCGTCGTTCGGTCTTTAGTCATCATAAAACATAGGCTACTTTCATGTGTGCTCTCTTCTGCTCTTATATGACGTTTTTCATCGTAATGAGTAACTGGCATTTATATATTCTCTCACAATAATTGCATACATAGCGATATGCAATGACAGAAGATATGTATCGCTCATAGAAGCATGCAAAAAGCCGCTCTGTTCTTTGCTTGCTTCATACACGAAAAAAACGCAAGAACAGAGCAGCTTCTCTCCCTATGTCCCTCAAACGCGGTCGTGGACGCCTCTCGCGCCTTCCGCTGTGGCACAGTGCGCGCAGCAGTAGAAGACGCCGTTGACTTCGGTGCCGTGGCCAATGATGCGGCTGCCACAATGATGGCAGGTGGGTGCGAGGCTCGTAATCGCGCACTCAAAGCAATCAAAGGTATGTTTCTGACCGGCTATGACGACCTCAAAAGATTTATCGTAGGCGTTGCCACACTGCTCACATTGATTCATGATAGTTTCTCCTTTATGCGTAGGCGCAAAAAGCGCTCATTTTGTTCTGGCACAGACAGCAAGCCCGGCACTTTCAGTATAGGGGGAGACTCAATTTGTATGTGTCTCTGAAAAAGCGTCGCCCCAGGGGGCATTCCAGGCAGCAGCGGAAAAAGTGCGCGCACGTGATACAATACAGGCAGGTGCTTGTTGAATTCCGACCTGCGAGGTAGAATATACAGCGGATCAACGTTGAGAACAAAACCGCGAGACTTCGCGAAAAAAGTGGGAGGTCCACTTTTCTCTTTCTATGCGTGATACACGCACCCAACACTGGTAGTGAGGAGCTTTTTATGTCCAGTATAGACACCACTTCCACAGGCGCGGGTTCCGCGTCCGGCTACGTTCACCCTGAAGTGCTGGTTGAGACCAGTTGGGTGGCCGAGCATTTGAACGACCCTGATATCCGCCTGGTTGAGGCCGATGAAGATGTCCTGCTGTACGAGCTGGGCCATATCCCAGGCGCGGTAAAACTCGACTGGCATGTCGATGTGCAGGACGCGCTGGCCCGCGATTTCGTCGATCAAAGGACCTTTGAGCAATTAATGAGCCATTGGGGCATCAAGAACGATACGCAGATTATTCTCTATGGCGACAAAAACAACTGGTACGCCTGCTACGCCTTCTGGCTGTTCAGAATGTATGGCCACACAAACATGAAGGTGATGAACGGTGGCCGCTTGAAGTGGGAGGCTGAGAAACGACCTTTCGCCAAAGATGCCCCGCAGTACGCCGCGACCTCCTACAAGGCTCCGTCGATGGATGAGTCCGCGCGCGCCTATCGCGAGGATGTGCAAAACGGCCTGAAAGATCCCAATCGCCGCCTGATCGACGTGCGTTCGCCGCAGGAGTACACGGGCGAGCTGCTGCACATGGTCAATTATCCCCAGGAGGGCGCGCAACGTGGCGGCCATATTCCCACGGCGAAGAACATTCCCTGGGGCACCGCTGCCAATCCCGACGGTACCTTCAAGTCCGCCGAAGAGCTGCGCGAGATCTATTTCGGCAAAGATATCACGCCCGATAAGGACGTAGTCTCCTATTGCCGCATCGGTGAGCGGTCAGCCCACACCTGGTTCGCCCTGACCTATCTACTGGGCTATCCACGCGTGCGCAACTACGACGGCTCCTGGACCGAATGGGGCAACCTGGTGCGCGCTCCCATCGAGAAACCGTAACGGGCAACCTGTCCAGCTGAATGTTTGGGGAAAATGGCGGTCAGTTCCCCTTTGATGTAGCACCGGCCCTCGCGTCCGGCACCCATAAAACGGGCATCCCTTCCCAGACGGAGGGGATGCCCTCGTTCAACCAGCGTGTGGTTTTAGACGCCCTGACGTTGACTCTGGGACTGGGGCTGGCCCTGGCTAAGCTGGTTGGCAAAGCTGGCCAGTTTCTGCGCCGCGGACTCTTCCTGGCGCAAATTTTGCTGGAACAGCGGCACACAGCCCTGCAAACCCAGCGCGTTGGCACTATTGATCAGGCTGTGATAGGCCGCGATCTCCAGGTACTCGCTCTGGGAGCCTGCCGCGAGGTTGCACATGGTCAGCGCCTGTGGCGAGGGTTGCTGCTGCAAAAAAGCCTCGTGGTCCTGTTTCATGCCATCAACAGTATGGCTCTCCACTTTGAGAGGTGCGCGTCCCACAATCTGGAAACACTGCTCCAGGTTGCGCACGTGCTGCTCAGTCTCGCGCAGATGCTCCGTAAAGGCGTTGCTTATCTCTGGCACACTACTCTGTTGCGCCAGTTGCGGCAGGATTTGCGTCAATTTTTGTTCAACATCGTACATTGCACACAGGTCGTAAAAAAACAGTTCCTGTGGACTTTGAATAGCCATGACACTCTTCCTTTCATTTATGGGCGCCGGAAGCGTCCACCCATACACATTTGTTTCAGCCCTCAGGGGTGTTTCGGACCCCGCATCGCCCGCGTCAACCTCTCCGGGGAAGCAACGGGCGACACATTGAGCAGAGTAGCCACGAGGTCAAGCGGGCACGTAACTTGCCCTGCCTGGATGCTTGCGTGCCTTTGCTCTAAAGACAGTACGTTACCCAGGATCAGAAGGTGACTCGGCCACAAGCAATTTTTCACTCGTGACAAAAACTTGAGTTTGGAAAAAGTCTTTGCCTTCTGGAAAAAGTTTTGTTATACTGTGGTGAAAGATTAGATGCTCCTTTCTCGCATTGAGAGAATGAGTATTTCTGTAGTGAGAGTACAAACATGGCAATTCCTGCCCTCTCGCTCAATGAGGGCGGAACTGAGCATGAGAAGATAGCCAGAGGTTTGCCCGATGCAACGCTTTATCGGCCAGTACATTCGTCAAAGGCGACGAGAACAGAATATCACCCAGACCGAGCTGGGTGGGGACGCGTACTCAAAATCGTATGTCAGCGCGGTGGAGAGTGGTAAAACGGTCCCATCGGCGGAGGTACTCAAGCACTTTGCCATGCGGATGGGCGCAGACGAGATGCACTTTATTCTGCTGGCCAGGCAGATCGAGCAAGAGGTGTCGCAGCCTGTTCCCAGCACAACACACCCGTCCCAGGAGCTAGAACCGGCCAGGACGTTTCTGCACGAGAAAGCGGCGCTGTTCGAGACGCTGCTCGATCAGGATGAGTATGGCGACTTTGCTCTGCCAGAAGCGCTGTTGACGCTTTCAGATGAGGCGCTGACCCTGCTTTCACCCATCAGACAGGCCCATTACCACCTGTTTCGAGGCACCATCTTGCAGAAGCAGGAGAAGTTTGCAGAGGCGATTCAGGCGTTTGAAGCTGCTCTCCCCCACGAAGAACACCCACAGCATAGGGTCGCAATCTTTGACGCGTTAGGAGATTGCTATCTGGAACTGCGCACACCCCACCTGGCCTTGAGCTATGCATTGCGCGCCCAGCAGTTGCTGGCCCAGGGTGGGGAAATTCAACCCGATCTCGCGCTGGTTTTTCGCGTCAAGCTGCACTGTGGCGAGATCTACCTGGCGCTCGGCAAATACCAACTGGCACTGCACTATTTTGAGCAAACCTACGCCGAACTGGGGGCGCAGCAAGATATGCAGAGCGCAGGACGGCTCTATTGGGGCCTGGGCTACTGTGGCTACGCGCTGACCTTCCAGCAAGCCTGCGCTGGCAAGCAACGACCAGAGGAGATTGAACGCCAGTATCAGCAGGCTCTAAGCTACCTGCTCCAGAGCCGCGCGCTGGCACAGATGGGCAAAGATCCGCGCGAAGTCATGGACCGCCACCTGGCCCTCGCACTCATCCAACTCGATTGGAGCAACTGGCGCCGACAGCTCCTCAATAAGGCAGAGCAAGCCAACCTGAAAGCGTTGTCGCAGACCAGGCTTTTCTCGTTATTGGATGATGCCAGCGAACACTGCCGCCAGGCCTTGCTCCACTGGAGTACCCGGCGAGAAAATGGTGACTCACCTGAGCAGCGCAGCATCGCTCAGGGCGCGCTGAGCCTGCTGATGCGCATCGCGGCTCAACGCGCCCTGGTCGCGTACAGCAGCGGTTATGAGAGCACCTTTCAGCGCGAACGAGCCGCCGCAGTTGCTCTGAGCCAGCAAACCATCGAGGCGTGCCAGGACGAGGTGCGGCTGGAGAAGCTGGTCTGGCACATCAACAACATTCCTGTCCCCTTTGGCGTTTCTGCTGGTATCTCGCTGCCACGTTTCCCTGAGCTGCCTCTACCCGCGGACGATGCCACCGATCAGTCCGCGACGCTCTTCAATCAAGCGCAAATCTATGGCGCGTTCGGCGTGGTCGCGGAGATGCTAGGGAGAACGAGCACCGGATCTGATTTTTGCCACAATTGTTACGCCTGTGCTGATCGGTGTTTTCACGCGGAACTGGAGCGACTGAAGCTCAGTCAGAACAAGCAAGCACGCGAGAGTGACTATCTGACGAGCGGCTATCTCACCCGCGCCTATCAACGCTACACCGAGGTGCTCCAGGACCGTCTGCACGCAGCCGCCCAGGATCAGGATCTCAGCCAAATCGCGGACGCGCTCCTGGCCCTCTGCAAATACCAGATGATAGAGTATTCCTAAATCGCGACAGCTTGCCTTGCAAAACAGCACGCTCCCCGGCGAGATGGATGGCCTCAGCGCCGAGTCATCTATCCCGTCGGGGAGTACATAAACCAGACAATTCCCTATCCACGCGAAGCCCAGGGTAGCCGCGCGTGCTTCATATGCCCTTGCCACGCCAAGCCCTGTGGAAACCCATGCAAGCGCTCCCCCGAACACCTTTTTTATACATTCCCTTGCCACACCTGCACATACATGCCCTGGTGTCTTGCCACTTGACCTGTGGAGGGAGCAGGTGTAGCTTGCTCTCGTAGCAGCCTGCTCCAGTCCAGAGGTTCTTTCGATCCGTTGAGGATACTACAAATTGAGGATACTGCAAATCGCGACATCAGCTCTGGGGCAGCAACTCATAGGCGTGTTCGGCGTGCAAGGCATCGCGCAGCAGCGGCTTTGAACGCTGGAAATAGGTTTTCGCCGTTGCTTCCGGCATGTGCAGTTCCGCGCCTATTTCACGAAAGGTCATCTGTTTGGCGTAGCGCAAGCTGACGATGGCCTGGAAACGCTCAGGCAAATTTTGAATGGCCTGCTGGAGTTGATCTTGCAGCTCGTCATATTCGAATTGCTCCTCAGGCAGCGGCTTGCTGTCGATCATGGCATTCAACGTCCCCTCGTTCTCTTCATCCGCTGGATCGATCTCCGAGAAATGGACCAGACGCTTCTGACGCAACTCATCGATAGCCCGGTGATAGGCCACCTGGAAGAGCCAGGACTTGAAAGCCCCGTCCTGACGTAGCGTCGGCAATGAGGTGTGAAGCTGAATCATCACCTGTTGCAAAATATCGCACGAGCGATCATAATCACCGAGTAAATGATAAATGAAGTGGAATAAGCGCGAACTATAGCGGTTGACGAGAACCTCGAAAGCGAGTTCGTCGCCCTGCAAAGCGTTACGCGCGAGCACCCCATCTGGCTGCTCCGCCAGAGGATACGCGCTGGACGGTTTTTCTAAGGTGGAAGAGGCAAGCATGACCATTCCCTTTTCTGAATTCGCGCGCCAGAAGCACTCTCTCCCACGCGCGTGTACTCTCTTCAAGTTTTCCGGGGGTCGAAGCAGCATCAAAAATAGATATCCGCTTATCAATCCCTGAAGCGTTTTTTTCATCACTAGATGGGAACATTTTCCATGTAATTTCCCCGACTTCTTTGGAATTTTTCCATTCCCATTTATGATACGTAAGAGAGATGAGGAAGGCTGCAAATGAGAGCAATGCTTAAAATTCTCTAATCTTCAGGCATGATATGGACGGGGCTTTCCAGCAATTTATGCTTTATCGTGCCCGCCCTGCCCGCAGCAGCAGCAGCTAAGCCAGCCAGCGCGCGAAAATCCCCCAGCTTGTGCCAGCCCTGAAAGCTCAAGCAACCAACGTTGACAACTTCAACAAAGCGTTCTATAGTAGTGGCGAGTAGTGGCGGAAAATCCTGCATATAGTTTCACGTATGGCTTGTGCTCCTGCAAGGGTCCGCGAGCGAGAAGCATGGGGAGCGTGGGCATCATCCCTGGTGAGGGGAGGCTTTTCGTAACAGCGCGAAGGAATATTCTTATCTTATGGATACTACAAATAACGCAAAGGATCTCTCGCGCGACCTGGTGGTCGTCGGATCATCGGCGGGTGGAGTCGAGGCGCTCTCGATCCTCGTCAGCACCCTGCCGCTGGACTTTCCCGCGCCCATCGTGCTGGCACAGCACCTGGACCCCTCGCGTCCGAGCAACCTGGACGTGATTCTACAACGCCGCACCGCGCTCCCGGTCGAGGTTGTCAAAAACCATACAAAGCTGGAGCCAGGCAAGGTCTACGTGGTACCCTCAAACCACCATGTCAGCATTCACGATCACGAGGTCGAGCTGCTGGCCAACCCCGGCAAACGGCCACGCCCCTCCGTGGATACCCTGCTATCGACGGCTGCCGAGGCCTATGGGGAGCACTTAATCGCGACGATCCTGACCGGCTCCGGCTCGGATGGCGCAATTGGCGCGATTGACGTGAAGAACCAGGGTGGCACAGTAGTGGTGCAAGATCCACGCACCGCGCGCTATCCCTCTATGCCCCTGGCCCTACCGCCAACCGTGGTGGACTTCGAGGTCGGCATTGAGCAGATTGGACCCCTGCTCTACGATCTGTTGACCGGCGTGAATGTTCCTCAGGTCGAAGAACGCACAGAAGATGTGTTGCGTGAAATCCTGGCATATGTCAGTCGCCACGCCAGCATCGATTTTCGCGCGTACAAAGTCTCGACGATCCTGCGCCGTATTGGACGACGCATGACGGTGACGCATAATCATACGATGCGCGACTATTTAGAGTATCTGCATACCAGCGCCAAAGAAGTAGGCGAGCTGGTCCAGGCCTTTCTGATTAATGTGACGCAGTTTTTCCGCGATGCCGAAGCCTTCGACTACCTGCGCACGGATGTTCTCCCACAACTGATCGAGAAGGCCCGCAATCGTAACCGCGAACTGCGCGTCTGGACGGCGGGCTGCGCGACGGGCGAGGAGCCGTACTCGCTGGCGATGCTGCTCACCGATATGCTGGGCGCGGAACTGCCTGAGTGGAGCATCAAGATTTTCGCCACGGACCTGGATGAGGCGGCTATCAACTATGCGCGCCGTGGCTTCTATCCCGAAAACCTTTTGAAAGGCATTCCCACAGCGTACCGCGAACGCTATTTTGAACGCGCCGACCACGGCTATCGCATCGCCAAGACCCTGCGCCAGATGGTGATCTTTGGCCAACAAGATCTGAGTAAAAGCGCGCCCTTTCCCCATATGGACCTGGTGCTCTGCCGCAACGTGCTGATTTATTTTACGCCTGAACTGCAGGATTATGTACTCAATCAGTTCGCGTTCTCGCTCTATCCCAATGGCTACCTCTTCCTGGGCAAGGCAGAGACAGTGCGCCCCCAACAATCGTTCTATGAGCTGGTCAGCAAACACTGGAAAGTCTATCGGTGCGTGAACAATGCCCTGCCGTCCATGCGCCACCCATCCCTGGCCGAAGCCGGAGTTCGCTCGCTTGAGAGGCACGTTATGGGCCAACCACATAAACCAGCGGGCCAGGCAAAAACCGAGCAGGAAGCCGTTGCCGGCCCCATTGAAATAGGCCAGCTGCGCCGCCTGAATGAACTGTTGCTGCGCTTCCTGCCCGTCGGGGTGATGGTGCTGGACCGTTCCTATCATATTGTCTCGTCCAATGCCACGGCACGCCGTTTGCTGGAATTGCGCGACCTCGCGGGCGAGCAGGATTTCTTGCACGCGGTCCGTGGCATCCCCTATCACGAGATGCGCAACGCCATCGATAAGATCTTCCGCGAACGCAATCCTGTCAATTTGCCGGAAATTGAGCTAGATACCGCGACTGGTGGCAGTGGCCGCTTTTTAAGTTTCTCTATCACGCCCATGCAGTTTGAAGCCGGTGCGCCCGATCTGGTGATGCTCAGTATTACCGATGCGACCCAACAGGTACAGGTGCGCCAACAACTGGCAGCCGTGCGTACAGAGCAGAGCCAGTTGATGGACGAACTGGGGGCGGCCAATAAACACCTCAACGATGTGAACAAAGAACTGACCGATTCCAACGAGGAGTTGCAGGTCGCCAACGAAGAGTTGGTCCTGACCCACGAGGAGTTGCAAGCCAGCATCGAGGAGTTTGAGACCACCAATGAGGAGTTGCAGGCCACCAACGAAGAGTTGGAGACCAATAACGAGGAGTTGCAGGCCACCAACGAAGAATTGGAGACTACCAACGACGAGTTGCGCGCCCGGACCGGCGAACTGCAAGAGCTGACGACGATCCTGGAAAATGAGCGCGGACGCCTGAGCGAGATGGTCGAACTGGCCCCCTTTTACATCCTGGTGCTGCGTGGTCCCAGCCTGCTGGTGGAAGCATATAATCCCCGCAATGCACGTCTTTTGGAGGGCAAGGCCGTCCAGATCCAGGGGCGTCCGCTCGATCAGATCATCGATCAGCTGTGGGAGAACGGCGTCGAGATTGTGCATGTCGCCAGGGATGCCTATCGCCTGGACCGGGTGCAGCACACGCCGCGCATCCTGACCTACCTGCCAACCGCGCACGGTCGCAAGCAGGAAGCCTATTTCACCTACACCATCGTGCCCTCGCATGACCCCCTGGGCAAAGTTGACGGCGTGATCCTCTACGCCATCGATGAAACGGCGAAACACCTGCATGAGGTGCAAGAAGAGATCGAGCGTATTCGCCTGATCTTTGCAAACCTCTCAATGGCAGCAGCGGCGCTCTTCGATGCCAACACCGCGCAACTGATTATGGCCAGTCCACGCTACCTGCAGATCGTCTCAGAGGGCCAGCACATCGCCCCGGAAAGCCTGCCTGGACACGCGTGGTTTGACCTGACCTTTCCCACACCGCCTGACCAGATCCGGACTCTCTGGCAGCAGGTTCAGAAGACGCGCGCGGCTCAACATCTACCCGAATGCTCCTATCAAGCGACGCCGGAGAGTTCCGAAAGCATCTGGGACTACCACCTGATCCCCCTGCTGGAAGAGGAGGATATCAACAAAGTGCGCTTTATGCTGGTGCTGGCCATTGAAACGACTGAGATGGTCAAGGCGCGTCGTGAACTCGAAGTGATGGATAGCATGAAGGATGATTTCCTCGCGCTGGCCACGCACGAGCTACGCACGCCGTTGCAGAGTATCCTGGGCAATACCCAGATGCTCCAGATCCTCCTGCAACGCCAGCAGACGGGCCAGCCGGAGCAGGTGCAGCAGCAGATCTCCCTCTTGAAAAAGGTCGAGCAGCAGACCCAGCGCGCCAGCAAACTGATCTCAGAAATGCTCGATGTCACGCGTATTCGCGGCAACGTCTTTGAGCTGCATCCCGCAGAGCACGTGGATCTCGTGCAACTGGTTCAGCGCGTCGTCGAACAATACCAGCACAACCAGCGCGAAGTCAGCGTCGAGGCCAAACAAACGGCCATCGAGGGAACCTACGACGCAGACCGCATCGAACAGGTGCTCACCAACCTGATCAACAACGCCCTGAAATACAGCCCCAAACACCAGCCCGTGAGCGTCACCATCGAGCAACGCCACGACTCACCTGCTGAAGCGGTGATCTCCGTCAAAGATAGCGGCCCCGGCATCAGCGCCAAAGACCAGGGGCATATCTTTGAACGCTTCTATCGCTCGACAGGGGCCAGAAAGGGCAAAGTTGACGGTCTGGGTCTGGGATTGTATATCGCGCACGAGATCGTCACGCAGCAGGGCGGCAAGATCTGGCTGCAAAGCAAGCCAGGGGAGGGTAGCACCTTCTGCTTCTCCCTGCCGCTGGCAAATGGGAATGAGACAGGCTAACCTACTCTTTGCGGGGATTAGACCTTGCTTCTCAGTACCAGTCCAGGCGCCATGTAGCGCGTCTGGAGGGCATGTACAACCGTCTGAGCGTTACCAAACTCGGACGGAATAAGCGTCTGCATACCATTCGTGAAGCACTGAGAGAGACGCAACAGAAACAAGAGAATTGGTAGAAGAAAGCGCTCTCACGCCAGCGCCGCCTGCATCGCCTCCCACGTGCCTTCGATCTGTGGGGGTGGGTTGAAGATGTGGCGCAGAGCCAGGCTGTTTTTGAGGCCAGAGCTAGTCAGGATGCCGACCACACCGCCTTCCTGAAGGTCGTCCTGGGTGATCAGGCCAATCGTCAAGGCGCGCCGGATGCCAGCCAGGGCGGAGGCGCTGGCGGCTTCACAGTAGATGCCCTCGTGTGAGGCCAGTTCGGTGAGAGCCTGAAGGATCTCACGGTCTGAGACGGCCACGGCTCCGCCACCGGAGGCTCGCAGCGCGTGATAGGCGTGGTAGCCGCTGACCCGATGGCTGATCGGTGGGGCGATGTTCTCAGCCACGCTTGCCAGCAGGTCCGGCACCTCGACGTGCTTCTCCCAGGCCACGGCCAGCGAGTCGGCCCCCTCCGGCTGCACAGCGAAGATGCGCGGCAGGGTCTCGATAAAGCCCAGTTCCTTAAAGTGCACAAAGCCCTGCCAGATGCCGTAGAGGTTCGTTCCGGTACCGGTCGGCACAAAGACGGCGGCGGGTGCGCGCCAGTTGAGTTGCTCGCAGATCTCGAAAGCGGTAGTCTTGTCGCCATCGGTCTGGTAGGCCTGCGCGTTATGCACAAAGGACCAGCCAGCCTCAGCTTCGAGGCGGTCAGCCAGCGCGTAGAGCGTGCCCAGGTCGCCAAGCGGCGTGACCACACGCGCACCATACGCGCTGATCTGCACATACTTCTCGATGCTCACCGATGCCTCCTGGTCGGCGCGTCCCGCGGACCCCAGCAGGAGCACGAGCGCGGGCACTCCGGCTCTGGCAGCGAGCGCAGCCAGGGCGGACCCGATATTGCCCGATGTCAGAGCGGCCAGGCGGCGTGCACCCTGTTCCAGCGCTACGCAAGCCGCAACGCCAATGGGCCGGTCCTTAAACGAGCCGCTGGGGTTGGAGCCTTCCACCTTCATGTAGACGCCTTTTTCCGGCACCCGCGCCAGACGGGCCAGCCGTGTCCCACCCGCGCCCAGCTCCACGCGAAAAGCTGGATCAGCCACGGGTAGCAGTTCGGCATAGCGCCAGAGTCCCGCGGGCCGCCGCGCCAATGTCTCGCGGTCCAGATCCCGTTTCAAGGCCGCCAGATCGTACTCGACTCCCAGCGTCTCATTGAGCGCGCTCTCCTCGCCGGGTCGCGCGCAATGGGGACAGGAGCCGAGCCTGGTCAGTGGGAAGGTCGCCCCACAAAAAGTACAGCGCAGATTGGTGGCATACATCCGGTTTTTCCTTCCATTGGCGGGTACCCATTTCCCAATGACACAAAGCGTACCCCTTGCCCTGGCCTGCTGGTAGCAGAACATGTTCCTCACGAGATAGTATACAGAATTGCCGTCATTGCACGAAGCCACTGAAAATATGGACTCGCTATAACTATAAACGAACTGTAGGGAATATGCAACTCCCAGCAAGCAGAATGTGCTCACGCGGCTGTGCTGGCTAGCGCAGGTGGTGAAATACTGCTTGCTTGTTGGTAGTACGTGTATAATGAGATATAGAGATACGATATCAGAAACGCATGCGGATTGATGGGTATTACGGAGTGCAAGCGACGATGGTGCGGGAAATATGGCCAGATTGAAGCTGGTGCGGGTCTATGCTACACTAAAAAAGCGCGAAAGGATGTCGAGGGAAGATGACCTTCAAATATCGCAGCATCGAACTGGCTGAGCTACCAGTCGAAGAGTTGGAACAAAAGCAGTTGGTGGGGATCGCTCCCTTGTTGCTCTTGACAAAGGGCGGGAAGACCCGTGAGGTGCTGGAGCGGGCAATCACGCAAGGCAGAGGCGCTGGCTATTCTGCACTTGCTAGCCCTCCAGGTGTTTGAGAGCGACCTGGCAATGGTCATGTGGATTGAATGGAGATTTACCATCATGCATGATTCTTGGATCGAAGAATCTCTTATGTACAAGGAGCTGGTTAAAGAAAGGCAACGTCTCATCGCAGTAGGGGAGATCTCGTGTCTGCTGCATACAGCGCTCAGGCCTGCCAATGTTGCCAGGTTCGCGTATGAACCGGCACACAGGTACTAGCGCGGTGTTCAAACAGCGCAAAGCATAGTATACTAGCGTGATGAACAGCATGCATATATCGCTTCTCGCGTAAAGAAGAAATCTACTGGCAGAGCTTCATAGGCAGCTCACGCGTTTTATTGCATCCAGAGACGGATGCTGCCCATGCATCCCATACGCTCTCCATTTGCAAATATTTGCCAGATTGATAACCATAAGCACGTTGATGTGATGTGTTGAGTCGAAAGAGAGTCAGCTTGCAATATACATCTTTTGCCGCCAGCATAGTCAAAGCAGTGCGGTCACCGGCACATAAACGGGTGCGTGCCCTCTTAGGGCTGCTCACAGGAGGGGTTGGACTCGCCAATCTGCTGGCCATTATCCTCTCCAGGGAAGTGCAGAACGTGTGGTTAGGTGCGTGGATGTTGGATACCTACCACAACGTCCACAAACTCCTGGCGGTCATGGGCTTCTTTTTAATTATGCTCGTGCATGGTATGGTGCGCGGCAAACGTCAGGCCTGGATCGCCACGGTGATCCTGCTACTGCTCTCGGCCCTGCTCTCCATCCTCGCTGGCAGGCCGCTGCTCGCCACGGTGCTGATGGCCGTGCCGATTCTGCTGCTGCTCGCCTATGCGCGCCATTTCCGAGCCAAAAGCGACCCACCAACGCTACGCCGTGGCTATATCGCGCTGCTGGCGGGCCTGGGTCTTGTCACGCTCTACAGTATTGGCGGTCTCATCGCGCTCTACGACCAGTTTGAAGTGCTGATAGATCGTTTCGGTCTCATCGAGGTCTGGCTGCATCTGTTGACCAGTTCGCATCTGCCGCGCCATTTATTTGGCGTCCAGGCCTTTTTCTTCGGGCGCGTGCTCTCCCTGCTGGCCCTCAGCGCGATCCTCTACGGCCTGGTCTTGATTTTGCGCCCGGTAGCCGCGCACCTGCTGCCCAACGAGCAGGAACAGCGCGCAGCTCGTAAGCTCACACGCAGCTATGGCAGCAATAGTATCTCCTACTTTGCCCTTGATGCACAGAAGTCTTTTTTCTTCTCACACTCGCGCAACGCCTTTATCAGCTATGTACTGGAGGGCAATGTCGCCGTGGTCGCGGGCGATCCGCTTGGGCCGCCGGAAGAGATCGAACCGATCATCGCGCAGTTTGTCGCCTTCTGCCGCGAACAGGATTGGAGCATTGTCTTCTGGCAGGTGCGCGAGACGTATACAGAGATCTACCGTCAGGCGGGGATGCAGTTGTTGAAAATTGGGGAAGATCCCATCATCGAGACGGAGACGTTTACCCTCGCGGGTAAGGCAATGGCCAATGCGCGCACAAGCGCCAGGCACGCGGAAAAAGCTGGTTTACGCGTTGTCTTTCACCGCGGGCATGTCGATGATAGCGAGCAACGAGCGCAAATGGAGCAGATTTCGCAGGCGTGGTTGGCCAGCAAACATGGCACAGAAATGGGCTTCAGCATGGGCCGTTTTGATGGCGAGGGAGACGCAGAACAGATCTACGCGCTGGCGGTCGATGCTGAGAACCGGGTCGCTGGCTTTGTGAGTTTTGTGCCCATCTATGGCCGCAAGGGCTGGGGTATCGATCTGATGCGGCGCGCTCCCCAGGTGCCTGGAGGAATGATGGAGCTACTGATTGTGCGCTCAGTCGAATACCTCAAAGCGCACGGGGCGCAGATGGTGAGTCTGGGACTCGCCCCCATGCACAATACCAGTCAGTGCGAGAGCAGCCGCCTGGAGTCAAGCGTGGATTTTCTCACCAATGCTGTGGGCGACCTCAAGAAAAAGGCCTCGCTCTGCACCTTTAAGAAGAAATTCAAGCCAGTCTGGGAGAGTCGGTACCTGGTCTATTCCAGCAAAATGGCGCTCCCCAAAGCAGCCTGGGCCGTCTACCGCGCCCACCAACGCGACGCCTCTGCCCCGCGTATCCTCTACCGCAGCCTGCGCAAGTGGCGCGCTGGAGGAGCGCAAGGTGATGTATCGAGAAGGCCAGATGAGCTTGCGCTGGCGCACTGAGCACTAGAGTAGTGGGAAAGAGGAAGAAGGTAATATGACAACCTGTTTGCTGCAACACGCGACACTGATCGTTGCAATGGACGAGCACGATACCCGCTGGTCAGATGGCGGGATCTATGTGGTGGATCAGGCCATTACGCAGATCGGGCCAACGGAGACGCTGCCACAGCAGGCCGATCAGGTCATCGATGCCCGCAATATGGTGATCCTGCCCGGCCTGGTCAATACGCACCATCACTTTTTTCAGACACTGACACGCAACCTGCCCGCCGCGCAGAATGTCAATCTCTTTCAGTGGTTGCGCGTCCATTACCCGATCTGGGCGCGTTTAACGCCGGAAGCGATCTTTGTCAGCACGCAGCTCGCGCTGGCCGAATTGATGCTCTCCGGTTGCACGACGAGTAGCGACCACTGCTATCTCTGGCCCAACGGAGCGCGTCTGGATGACCAGATTCACGCGGCGGCGGAAATGGGCGTACGTTTTCACGCCGCCCGCGGCTCGATGTCGGTGGGAGAAACGCAGGGCGGCCTGCCTCCAGATAGCGTGGTGGAGGATGAAGCGGCGATTTTACGCGATTCGCAACGTGTGATCGAAAGCTATCACGACGCCAGCCGCTATGCCATGTTGCGCATTGTATTGGCCCCATGCTCGCCATTCACAGTCTCGCCTGAATTAATGCGCCAGAGCGCGCAAATGGCCCGCGCCTATGGGGTGCATTTGCATACGCATCTCGCCGAAACGCAAGATGAAGCGGAGTACTGCGCCGCGACCTTTGGGCGCACGCCGGTTGAACTGGCGGAAGGCCTGGGCTGGATGGGGCCGGATGTCTGGCACGCCCATATGGTGCATCCAAACGCGGACGAGGTCACGCGTCTGGGCCGCTCACACACGGGGATCGCGCACTGTCCCAGCTCAAATATGCGGCTGGCGTCGGGCATCGCGCCCCTGGGGCAATTGCGTCAGGCTGGGGCGCGCGTAGGTCTGGGTGTGGATGGCTCGGCCTCCAACGATAGCTCGCATCTGCTGGCGGAAGCGCGTCAGGCATTGCTCTTGCACCGTGTGCAGGGCAATCCGGCAGCGCTGAGCGCGCGCGAGGCACTCTGGCTGGCCACACGTGGAGGAGCCTCAGTGCTGGGTCGCGATGACATTGGCTCGCTCGCGCCGGGCATGGCGGCTGACTTCATTGGCTATCGTCTGGATGCTCTGCAACTCGCGGGTGGGGCCGTCCACGATCCGCTGGCCGCGCTGGTCTTCTGCCACCCACCCACCGTGGATTTGAGCGTCATCAATGGGCACGTGCGTGTGCAAGACGGGAGGCTGCTCGATTGCGATCTACCCGCGCTGATTGGGCGTCACAACGCGCTGGCTGCTGCGCTGGTGCGAGGGGAAATAGGATGAGCGCGCTGGTTCACACGCCAAAGAGTCGTCTGATACAGAGCGAGCCATATTCTCATCAGGAGCCAGAAAATATCCTATAATGCATCCTGCTCCTTGAGCCATGCCACAAACGCATCGGGCACGCTCATCGTCGAGAGGCGGCTCTGGCGGATCAGCGACCAGTCGTCGAAAAGATGACTCGCTTTGATGGCGCGCAGGGTGATGGACTGAGGCAAGCGGCGCGTGAAAGCGATATCGACGACCCAACTCTTATCCTCATTGGGGTCCGGGCGCGGCTCTGAAGTGACGCGCGCGAGACCAACAATCGCGTTCTCGCCCTGGCTATGATAGATCAGAATCTCATCGCCGGGCCGCATGCTCTGGATAACGCGCACCGCCTGGGCATTGCGCACGCCATCCCAGGTCGTGGTCTGGTCGCGCGCGAGATCTTCTAATGCATAGGCCTGGGGGTCCGTTTTCGCGAGAAAATAGCTCATGATTCTCTCTTCTTCCAACTTATTGCGTCCTCTCTACGTATATCAAATGTAGTCGAAGTGATCACCGACGGAACTACGGCCAGAGCATACCACAACTTTCATACAGTGGGAAGCGGTTATGCAGGCCAATGAGAGCAGAGGACATGTGCAAAAGCTGGCACAGTATATATTGAGGAGAAAACAATGACACAGACAGATCCCAACACCACCAAATCTACCGACATCATTGAAGAGTTGCAGCTTGTAGGCGAGCAACTGCTGGTCAAGGTTAAAGAACTGGCCCGCGAAGGCAACGTGCGCCGTATCCGCATCAAACACGACGGACGCGTCATTCTGGAGATCCCGCTGGCCATTGGCCTGGTGGGTGTGGCCCTGTATCCAACCTTCGCAGCCATTGGCGCGATGGGCGCATTGATCGCTCAGTGTTCCATTGAAGTCGTGCGTACAGAACGTCCCATCGACCCCCTGGAGCCGGTGCAGCCAGCCGACGAGCCGACACCGGGCGTCTAATTGCATCAGCGTTCAAACCGGGCGCATAGCATACACACGAGCATGCACCGCTCAATCCATACCATTCACAAGGCCAGGGTGAAACAGCCCTGGTTCTTTTTATCGGGTCGGACCAAACCTTCACCAAGAACAAAACGCCTGCTACGATTTATACCTCGCGCGGTTCAAAGCCTACCACCTGCTCAGGTAACACTATTTCCATGTATCCTAGACAATCAATCGACAAGACAATATAGTAGCGCTTCTGCGCACTATCCTGAATATCTACCAAAATATGCGTGATTGTACCATGATGCGTTTGATGAGCATCAACGGGTAATTGGTCTTTCCTCAGTTTGTAGATTAAGATATCCCCTACATGTGCTTCGCCTTTAGATAATTCTTGTATCAACATGAAGCACGCTCCTGTTCTTGCATACGCGCTTGTTGGGCCTGGAAGAGCAAATCAGCAGCTTCGATAATTTCGTCACACCTCATACATGCACTATTGCCTATGAGTTCAATCAAGCGAGTGCGTGTCTGCGCAATACGAGCAGTATACATCATAATAACTTTAGTTCGTGTCGCTGCATCTTCTATATGCAACAATGCGCGCTTACAAGTAAGATGATCGTACTCAATGGCTTGTAATAGCCGTTGAATTTCGCCAGGCATGGTTGAATCTCCTGTACTGCTAAGGCAAACGATAACGCTTAGGAGTTAGTATACACGGGTTTTCTAAGTGATACCGTGTGTTTAAACTACGATTTGTAAAAAGCGTGTATTTAAGCCAGGATTATTTGACGACAGAGAATAAGAGTGGATATACTTGTGAGTAGTGCTAAACGTGTTTATCAGGAGGTGTAGCATGGAGCATCCCAAGTTTGAACTAGACACTGAGGGGTTTCCGTTACCAGGGCCGGTCATCCGATACTATCGACAACACATGACCTATACAGATAAAGAGGGTCGTGTTAAAATATGGACGCAAGCAGATTTAGCAAAAACGTTACGCATATCCGAATGGAGTGTCAGAATGATGGAAACCAAAAATCAAGGTCTAGATTCGATAGAGCGAAGGCGAACTCTTGCTAAACTCTTAAATATCCCACCTGTACTGCTAGGATTAGCATCAATAGATCAGCTACAAGGATTATTGCATGAAGATAAGAAGACATTAAGCAGTATATCCTCACAGGCACACAAGCAGGGTATGATCAGTGCTGAAGAAGTGCAATTGTACAAAGATGCATTACCTGTGCTAAAAGATAAATACGACCAAGGGGATCTGCAACCCTTAACAGTCGAAGCATGGATCAAGCGCATAAGAAACAACATAGGTAATATACCGGTCAAGGATAAATCTAGTACGTTGCAGTCCTTAGTAGGTTATAGCGTTCTTGCTGGTAGATTATATAGTCATGACAGATTAGACTGGTTAGCAGCAACACGACATTTGAATAGTGCAAAGCAGATAGCTATTCAAATGGATAATCCAGAGGTAAGAATGTTCGTTATGCATCATATAGGTGAAATGTATTTTGTACAAAAAAAACCAGTGCTTGCACAAGACGAGTTTGACTACGCTTTAAGCTTAGCTAAAGGTGCTAGTCCGCAGGTGATAGGACGCGTGCTGACCTATAGTGCTATAGCACATGCTATGACAGGACATGATAGAGCTAATACTATTCGAGTAGAAAGATTGTTGGAACAAGCTGAAAAATGTGTGCAAGCTAAAAAAAGCCATGATTCTCTTATGCGCTTTGATGATACACAGTATTTAAGAGATAAAGCAGATGCTTTAATATGTTTGCAAGAATATAATAAAGCATTTGACGCCATAGAAGATGCTGATGCTATTGGCGATAATCACAAGCGCGGCAATGCGTATCTCATGATTTTAAGTGCAGAATGTTACATAAAACAGAAACAACCTGAATATGACCAGGCTGTAACGTTGCTGCTACAAGTGCTAAAGGAAAATTCGCATAACAAATACTACGTAGACTATGTAGCACGGCTTCATAAGCTGCTTGCGACCAGCCGTTACAGCAATGCGCCCGATGTAGTACATTTAGGCATGCATTTGAGGACATTGCAGGGAAGAAAGTGAGCGCCAGGGCGAGCGAAATAGGCCAGGATTAGAAAAAAAGCTCCTGATAATTCAGGGGTTTTTTTCTAGATCTCAATATAGTTGAAAAATATGTCACGACAACTTCGTGTTTGTAGACGAATAGCTCTTTCATTGACTCATCCATTGTATTTACGACTATAAGAAATATTTGTGAGGGTTCTTTGGCATGGAAACAGACGTATCGACGCGCACCACGACGCGGGCGCGCAACCTCCGGCAGGTATATGCCTTACTAATCCTGGGTGCTGTCTGCCTGTTGCTGGCCTGGCTCTGGCATCCCTCTACTACGACCTACCCGCTAGGCGTGCTGGTACTCGGCCTGGGGATGGGCATCGCCTGTCTGCTCAATCCGGCGCGCCTGGCGCCCGCGAGCTGTATGTTTGTGCCGCTGGGAGTGGCTGTGTTCCTGTTCTTCAACCACACCACGCCTGGCAGTCAGGTGTTTCCCACCTATATCCTCGCGCTGGGGATTGGTCTGCTAGCATGCGCCCTGCTAGTCCGGCGTGGCGCTATCGGACGGGGCGCGGTAACGCCGACGCTGATTGTGCTGGGCGTTGGCGTGGTCGAGTATTTACTGATCGGGGGCTATACACCAAGCAGCTTCCTCCCCTTTGTGCTCTCGTTCTGGCTGCCTGGGATCGGCCTGATAGCGCTGGGCGTGCTCTATCTGCTGGTCAGTCTGAGAGCATAAAGGGACAAGGGCAAAGTGTATTCAAAAACACAAGTTACCATCTTCTCGGTGGTTGGAAGAGCGAGCAGCCTCTCAGTTCACTGCCCAACGCCTCAACATCTGTACTCCCCCATGTGAGGCGCAGCGGTGCCTGCAACGCCTTCGCCTCCTGCACACTATAGATAAGTTGCTTGAGTTCCATCTTGATTTGCTGTAATTCACGCTCATTCTGGTTGGCGCGCTGGAGACGGGCGAGCAGGGTGTTGAGTCCAACGCCCACCTGCCAGAGCGCGTGTTGCTGAATCAGAGGCGCGCGTGCACCCAGCTCGCCGTTGGCGGCCAGGACAAGCGTGTTGAGGATCTGTTGCACACCCTCGTCCAGCTCCTGTTTCTGCATGGCGATAGTGTGCTCAAGTTTCGCAATCACTTCGGCTTTATTGGCGCGCTCCAACGCTTTCATGGTATTGCGCACCCAGAGATAGGTCAATAACGCAACCGCCAACTGGATCAGTAGTGGACGAACCATGAAAGTGTAGTGGGTCTGGTTCACAAGCACCTGCAAGTCTGGTGAATGTGGCTGGAGAACAATGTCGAGCAGCATAAATGCGCTGTGAAAACTGGAAACGTAGAGAATGCTGCTGGGGGGAAGGAGCGATATGGCGACGATATCAGATAGCACGAACAGGTCATAGATCGGGAGCGCGTTCTGGACCAGGGTGAAATGAGTATATGAGAGGAGTGATGCTATCAGAGCTGCATCCAACACGATAACGGTCAATACACCAACAGCCGTGACTTTTCCGCGCTTATTGAGCGGAACCGCAATGCACGTGACCACAAATACCACGATGAGTGGAGGCAATACATGAAGGTTAACGCTGGTCAACGCGGCAGGGATAAAGGCGATTTCCCCGATAAAGGCGATAAGCAGTATAATGCTCGCCAGGCGGGCGCGAGGGAGAAGCGCGTTTTGCGAGATTTCGGACGCTTCATCCGGCGCGCTCAGACGATACCACCAGAGCAGGGGGCTGCGGCTCTGGCTCTTACTGGCTGCTTCCTGTTTGTATGCATGGTAGGACGCGAATTCAGGGGTATTCTTCATAACAGAGCCTCCTTGCGACTGACCAGCGTCATCTCTGCTTTTTGGGCGGCCAGCATATACATTCGCCTTCATAAATCAAAAGAGACTGGCCTGCTCGCGCAAAAATGAAAAGGGTTATTGTTGAGCATAGAAATAGCGTTTGTATATGCTATGATAGCAAGCAAAGGCGATTCCGTCAATCATCAAAATAGGATCGCTACCATTACCTCAGGTATGAGGGAGAATATATTCAGAAAGCAGGAAGCGAGCATCACGGGTACAGTCGGCCTGGGTGGTTCGACGATACCCGTGATGCTCGTTGCTCCATACAGGGTTTTTCAGCAAGTTTGAGGAAGGCACCTGGCGTGAAAACCCGCGCTGGTTATCTCATCGTCGCCGGGAACAGGAAGTAATAGAGCAGTCCGACAATAATGAGCCACCCTAGCATAATCAGTGTCCAGCCCATATTATGGCGAATGACCTGGCCCTCGTTACGCACAAACTTGGTGGTAGAGACGCCCACGCTGGCCGTCTGTGGCGCCACCGGCTTGCCGACCTCAGCGCCCACCGAGTTCAAGGATGGCAACAGGAGCACAGGGAAGCCCAGCAGTCTCCCCACCTGCACCTGGACCAGGCCGAACAAACTATTGGTGGAGGTGTTGCTGCCCGACAGCGCCACGCCGATCCAGCCCAGAATGGGAGCCAGCAAGATGAACGCGCCACCGGTCTGTGCAAAGCCGCTGGCCAGCGACGCGCCCATGCCAGACTCGTTGAAAATGTAAGCCAGCCCGAAGATGAAGACGCCCACGAGCAGCGCGCCCCACATCTGGCGAAAGGTCTCTCGAAAGACGCGGCCCAGTACTGAGAAGCTTGGGCGAATAAACGCGAGCATCACCAGCCAGGAGACCAGGATCGAGGTGCCACTGATGTAAGGTGGGAACAAGAACGTCACAGCGGCAGCCTTTGTACCAATCGAGGGGTGGGCAGCCACTTTGAAGTTCGTCAGAGTGACACCCGGCAGCTTGGACCACGGCCCTGTCCAGGCCACCACAACGACCACCAGAATCAGGAAAGGCAGCAACGCCGCCCAAACGGAATGCGGAGAAGTAGCCTCTCCAATGGCGGCGCTACTCTGCTCGCGCTGAAGTTCCTCGCGCAGTTCTCCGCCTTCATATGCCACCTGTTCCCGTGGCCTTTCCTCACGCGGTTCTCCATCCCCCAGTCCTCCACCTTCATACGCCGTCTGCTCCCTCGGCACTTCCGAGATCACTTCCCTACCGCCATAGCCCATGCTCATCTGTGCCAACTGCTCTTCCTCGCTCAGTTCCCGGCCTCCATAGCCCAACACGACCTTTGGACGCCAGACCTTGAGCAAGAGGAGCAGCGCGCCAAAGCAGACCAGCGCGCCAACGATATCGGGGAGATAGGGACCAAAGTATTGAGAAACGGGAAACTGACCTGCGATGTAGGCCAATGATCCTACTACGGCCAACGGCCAGCCCTCGCGAAAGCCCTTGCGACCAGAGACGAGATAGATCAGCACCCACGGCGGCAGCAAGGCCAGGATCGCCACAATTTTGCCTATCGAGGCCGAAAGCGCGAGGAGTGGCAGGTTCGTGACGGCTGCAAGAGCGATAATTGGTGCACCGAGCGCGCCAAATGAGACCGGGGCATTGTTGGCTATCGCCGCCACGCGGATCGCGTCCAATTCGAGCACGCCCAGAGCGATCAAAATCGGCGCGACCACGGCCCACGGATAGCCAAATCCGACCAGTCCTTCCAGCAGCGCGCCCAAAGCCCAGGCCAGCAGGATGGTCTGGACGCGGATATCGGCGGTGGCCTGGCGGATCAACCAGCTTTTGAGCGTATCGAAGAGACCAGTGAACTTGAGCGTGTTGAAGATAACCACGCCCCAGAAGGTGATCCAGTCCACCGCCCAGATCCCGTTGGCACTGCCGATGAGATAGGTTGAGATGCCCGCGTTCACCGGCATGTGCCAGATAGTGATGGCCATGATCAGGGTGAGGATCGATCCGAGCAAGGTAGCGAGCCAGGCAGTAACGCGGAAGACAGCCAGAAGCACCAGCAAGAAGATAATTGGGATGAGTGCGACCAGGACTGTCAGCGCGAGACTTCCTAGCGGATTGAGTACTTGAGTGAACATCAGGTTCCTCCTCTTTCGTGTTTGGTAAAAATGAAGGTGCCTTCCTCCCGTTAGTATACATTAAAATAGGTGCATATCTCTACTCATTCCATATCTGGACGCAACTCTGCAAAAAAGGGCAAGGAAATGGGTATAGTTGATTATACTTTTACCAGTTTTGCCTTTCTTGCTAGAAACTCCCCTTTATGGTATAATGAGTGTGCTCGTATAGAAACAAATCATATGCTGATATGTGTGGCTAAGACAGGTTTACTCAGAGGTTTCCCAAATCTCGAAAAGCTGTACACGTATCGAGCCTTTTCACGGATGTTGTTCTTGTGTTCATCACTTCACCTGATGAGAAAGGGAATCCATGATGTTTCGGACGACACTTCGAACGGTGTTGCTGCTCCTGTTTGTCCTGTTGGCACAGTTCCTCTTCACGCCTCTTTTTTCGGGGCAGACCCCCTCAGCCTCGGCGGCAAGTTCCGTCACCGCCTCATCTGCACCTGATTTTTCCTTCTCCGTGTCTCCCCTCTCGCAAAGTAGAAAACGAGGCACGGGTGCGCCCTATGACTTTAACATTACCGATCTGAACGGCTTCAATGCAAGCATTACGTTCACCATTACTGGATCGCTGCCTGCGGGGGATATCATCGAGGGAGGAAGAGTCTTCACCGTACCGGCAGGCACGACTTTTTCCGGCTTTACTGTTCAACTGAAGAAGGGATCGGGCCGGGGAACCTTCCCGCTGACTGTCACCGCGACCAGTGGCAGTTTAACCCATCAAGTCAATGTAAGTTTGACTATCCTGTAATATCCGCTCTTGAGGTTTTCCCCGTTTCTCGCGAGCACGCCCATTAGAGCACACAATGAGTGGGTGACCAACGCTCTTCTAAGTCACTGGTCACCCACGTCATGAGCGAAGCTTCTCCTATGCCATCCTCACATTGACACGTAGGAGATCTCCGAGTCAGTGTGTATCGCAAGAGTCAGGGTTATAAAACACCTACCTCTTGTAACACCCAGTCCGGGATCTCCAGTGGGCGCTCCATTTCGGGGCCAAGCGGCGAGACATAGGGTTTACCCGCGGTACGCTGCTCGAAATCGGCGCGGGCGGCCTGGCGCAATGCTGGATTGGTCAGGATATCGATGCCGGTTGCGGCGAGCACGCGGGCAGCGTAGAATGCACCCTTGCGACCAATGCTGGTGCCGTGACAGGCGGTCGCGGCCCACGTGTGCATCCCGATACCCAGCGGCACTGTCGGCATGCCACAGCCCATCGTCGGGGTGTTCCAACTCACATCGCCCACATCGGTGGATGCGCCCATAAACGTGGCTTCGGCAGGCAGCGCGGTCGGCTCGGCAGCCATCCCTTCCGGCTCCATCCCAAAGTTCTGCTGAACCTCGCGGGCGAACCGCACCTCTTCTTCGGTGTAGGCAGGGACACCGATGCGCTCCAGGTGCGTCTGCATACACTCGGCCAGGGGACGATTCGGGAGCACGTCGTAGAGGCCAGCGTAGACCAGTGCCTTCACCGTGGTCTGGGTCGCCAGCGCCGCGCCCTCAGCGATCTGACGCAACCAGGTGGTAGAGGCCTCGACGTGCGCGCGATCAATATCACGCACATACAGGCGTATGCGGGCGTAATCGGGCACAACGTTGGGTGCCTCGCCGCCTTTCTCGAAGATATAGTGAATACGCGCAGTAGGCTCGACGTGCTCGCGCATCAGGTTGACACCGTGGGCAAAGAGTTCAGCCGCGTGAACCGCGCTACGTCCCAGCCAGGGGGCGCCGCCCGCGTGCGAGCCTTTGCCAAAAAACTCGATCTTGAAGCTGTTGATCGCCGTCGATCTGAAATACGAGACAGAGGACTTTGGTCCCGGATGCCAGTGCAGGGCGGCATCCAGATCCTGAAACAGACCCTCGCGTGCCATGTAGATCTTGGCCCCCTCGGTCTCTTCAGCAGCACATCCATACAGACGCAACGTGCCGGGGAGAGCATGTTCAGCCATCAGGTTTTTGAGTGCAATAGACGCCCCGATAGCCGCCGAGCCAAGCAGGTTATGGCCGCAGCCATGCCCGCTTGTCACCTGGTCGCGCCGCGCTTGCTGGCGAGGCACCGCCTCATTCCCCAGGCCCGGCAACGCGTCGTACTCAGCCAGTACGCCCAGCACAGGCGTGCCCGTGCCCCATTCCGCGATAAAGGCCGTTGGCACCTTTGCTGTCCCCTGACTGACAATGCGAAAGCCCGCCTCCTGCAATACCTGCATAATCAGGCGCGCTGATTTGACTTCTTGCAGCGAGAGTTCAGCTAACTGCCACAATTCGCTGGCAAGGCTCTCAATCGTAGGTCTGGCCTGTTCAACCGCTTGATCAATGCTCTCAACAGATGGAGTTGTCATGCTCGTATCCCTTTCCTGAAATATACAAAGACGCTTTTGGGCAGTATATCACCCGGAGAGGGTCAGAGGCACGAGAAGCACGCGTTTACCCGCTGCCCTCTGGCCCATAGCCAACGCTGGCTCTATTGATTGGCATAAAGCTGGAAGTGCCGTGCTGAAAATCCACTTCAAGCATCTTGCGCGTGGTGTAGAGCGCGGGCAGGTTGGCGGTCACGCGGTTAGTCGCGGTATCGATCACATCCCCGGTGTCGGCGATGTAGAGAAAACGCCCGTCGCGGCTATATTCCAGCCAGCCGTCGCCCGCGCAATCATACGCGCAGGGGCTTTCGCTGTGCTGGATCGATCTGCTAAATTTGATATCCGCGATGTCGCGCGGCGCTGTAGCTGGCAGGGCGCTGACATCAAAAATATGCACCATATTGTTTGGCCAATCCATCACCGCAAGACGCGTTTCAGCGGGAGAAAGGGCGATACCGTGACTGGGCGCGGACGGTCCCTTTGGAGTATCTGAGAAGCCCATGCTCGTGAAATCCACGGTGTACAGGATATTCCCATGCTGGATGTCCGCGACCTGAAAGCCTAGCAAACCGGTGACCGTCACATACGCCAGGGTTTCGTTTCGGTTGATGACAAAGGGCCGGATACCCGACTTGAACGGGCCGATATTGCGCACATTACTATTGCTGGCGGTATCGGCGACGGTGAGATAGGTGGGCTTATTGGCGAAGTTGCGCGCACCCATATAGACATGCGCGCCACTCAAGCTCACGACGGTATTGTGCGGGCCGGAACCACCAGCGATGCGTGTACCTGTGGGGCTACCATCCGCAGCGTTAAGCACGTACCAGTAGGGACTGCTCGCCAGCTCTCCATCGGGCATGTAGAGGTACTTTCCATCGGGCGTCAGGGACATGCTATCGACGCCGAAGCTATACGAGCGCATCCAGAGCACCTGGTCGCTCACAACATCGTAGGCCAGCACTTGTCCGCCAGTATTGCTATCGCTGCCATAGCTAATATACAAACGATGCGTGGCCGCGTCGCCCACCACACCACGCACGCCCGCTGTCGGCAGGCTCTTCTGCTTGACGAGAGTATGCCCATGATCCATATCATACACGTAGAGCGCGCCATCGGGGAACACATACTCATAATGATGGACATCGCCCGTCGCCGCCTGCATGCCTGCCCCAGGGCTACCAGGACGAGCGGGTTGCCGCGCTGATGACGCATTATCGCACGAGGCCAGCAAAAGCAGTAAAATCAGCAGCCAGGGGGCAGAGCCACCCATAGTAGAAGCAAGCCACCCTGCACGTTTTTTCTTAATAGCATAAATATACATCCTCAAATCCTCCGTACTCTGAAACGTGGTCTTTTCTGGACCAGCCAGAATCAACCGTGTTCAGTTCCTCTTTCAGCGACCGTTGCCTGGTTGCCCAG
>CAXUEY010000038.1:0-13258 GCA_964250225.1 uncultured Ktedonobacteraceae bacterium
CGTTCTTCATGAAACAGTTGGGGACCGTCTACGCCAAGCAGCACGGCTTGCGCAACTGGAAAGGCGAGGATATCGCCGAGTTCCCGGCTGATCTCAGGGTGCAACAGTTTCCGGGAATATAGTAGAGATGTTCCACCAATGCCTGAGCGGCCTCGCCATTGAGACCGCTCAGGCATTTTCATGCGCAGAAAGCTCACCAAAGCTGGAGAATATTGAGGATTGAATACGTTTCAACACATTTTTAAAAACAGGTAATCATCTCCTACCTGATAGTATAGCCAACCACCTTGAACACATCCGCGCATAGATGGGTGGTAAAGGTCGAGCGTGCTGCTCGACCGGGCCTGCTTGCCGCGCTCACGGGACAATCGGCGCCCGATTTCTCCAGCAGCTTTGACATACCCCTGACATATGATGACGAGATTTGACAAGCTGTGGCTGACCTTGTACAGTTGTCTTCATGAGCATCTCTCGTGGGCAAAAGGAGCAAATTATGACCGATCAGATCACCACCCTGCTAGTCGTCCCGCATACACACTGGGACCGTGAATGGCACCAGACCTATCAGCAATTTCGTATGCGCCTGGTAAAATGCATTAATCGCCTGTTGCGCATTTTGGACAGCGATCCTGACTTTACGAATTTTATGCTCGATGGGCAGACCATTCTGCTCGACGATTACCTGGAAGTTCACCCGGAGCAGGTGGAACGTCTGCTGAACTACGCGCGGGCCGGGCGTGTGCTGATCGGCCCCTGGTATATCCAGCCCGACGAATTTCTGGTGAGCGGCGAGGCGATCATTCGCAATTTCTTGCGCGGCCTGCGCCAGGCTGCACCCTATGGCGGCGCGATGCTGGTGGGCTATGTGCCGGACTGTTTTGGGCATATCGCGCAGTTGCCGCAAATTCTCCAGGGCTTTGGCATCGATAACGCTGTCTTCTGGCGCGGCATCGATCCAGAAGTAGAACAGAGCGAGTTCTGGTGGACCGCTCCCGATGGCTCACACGTGTTGGGGGTGTATCTGGACGGCGAGGTGGGCTACTCCAACGCGCGCGACCTGCCACTCGATCCAGAAGCACTGCTCAGCCGTATTGAGCGCATTCTCGCCACACAGGGACCGCGCGCCACGACTGCAAACCTGTTGCTGATGAATGGTTCGGATCATCTGGAACCGCAGGAAGGATTGCCCGACGCTCTGGCAGCCACGAACGCGCTGCTGGCCGAGCGTGAGCAACGTCTGGTTATTGGCACACTGCCGCAGTATATACAGGCCGTGCAGGATGCCAACCCGGAGCTGCCAACCTTTAGTGGCGAGTTTCGTTCGTCGCATGTGGCCCATCTGCTGCCCGGCGTGCTCTCGACGCGCATGTGGATCAAGCAGCGCAACGCCGCCTGCGAGGAGCTACTCACACGCTGGGTTGAGCCACTCAACGCCTGGGTCTGGACGTTGGATGGACGCTATCCCGGCGGCCTGATCGAGCATGCCTGGCGTCTGTTGCTGCAGAATCAGCCACATGATAGCGTATGTGGCACCAGTATCGATCAGGTTCACCGCGAGATGCTCGTGCGCTACGATCAGTGCGAGCAGATTGGCCGCCAACTCGTCCACGATGCCTTGCAGGAACTGGTCCAGCATATCGATATTCAGGCGATTCTGCCCACATTGACCTCGGTGCAGGACGATGTGTCTGTTCCCCTGGTCGTGCTCAACCCCGTGGAGCAGCAGGCTGCCGCGCTGACTGAAGTCTCCTTCCAGGCACACATCCCGCCCGATACATTGCAATTGTTCGATGATCAGGGCCGCTTGATTCCCCATGTCGCGCGCGTGACCGAAGGCGCTGAGATCCTCAACCTGACGGTGGATAGTATGCTGCTAGCCAGCTTCCTGCCGATGCTGCATGACGAGAAAGTCTCCGGCTATTATATTGTGAATATTGTCTTTGATGAGGAACGACGGGACGAGCAAGGCAACCTGCGCCTGTGGGTGGCTCTCTCTGAAACACCGCCACTGCAACGTCTCTATGGCGAGGCAGTGCTGGAACGTATCCGCGCCGCGCTGGAGTCGCCGGAGCCGTCGCAATGGCAAGTGACCGCGCTGGAATCGCCGCGTGTCACGCTCAACTTTGTGGCACGCGATCTGCCCGCCTTTGGGGGGCGCGCCTATCTACTGCGGGCACGCCAGGAGGGCGACCAGCCAACTTTGCCTCTCGCAAGCGAGATCATTGCCGATGCCACAAGTATCGAGAACGCCTGGCTGCGCGTGGAGGTTGACGCCGCCACTGGCACGCTGAGCGTCACCGAGAAGGCCAGCGGAACGGTCTACAGCGGCCTGCACTGTTTTGAGGATGGCGGTGATGTTGGCGACCTCTACAACTGGACGCCGCCCGCTGAAGATACGCTGATCGGCGAGCCGGTAGAGCCGCCGTTGATCGAGCTGCTTGTGGCCGATGCTGTGCACGCGACCCTGCGTATCACCACGCATCTTAAGTTGCCGAAAAGCTGTAGCGCGGATCGCCAAGCGCGCCAGACGGAGCTGCTAGACTGCCCCATCGCCAGCGAGATCACGCTGATTGCTGGCGGACGGACTGTGCAATGCCACACCACTGTGGAGAATGCCGCGCGGGACCATCGTTTGCGCGTGCTCTTCCCTACACCCATCGTGACCACCAGCGCCGACGCCGACGGCACTTTCATGGTTAACCGCCGCCCGGTGCGACGCACAGAGCCGACGCAGGGCTGGCAAGATTGGGTCGAGGCGCCAGTGGACACGCATCCACAGAAACGTTTTGTCAGCGTGGCCGATGCGCAGTGTGGCCTGGCCATCCTGAATCGCGGCCTGCCCGAATACGAAGTGCAACCTGCTGAAGACGGGCATGGCGTGTGCATCGCGCTGACGTTGCTGCGCTGTGTAGGCTGGCTCTCGCGTGGCGACCTGACGAACCGGCGCGGACCCGCAGGACCAATTCTGCCCACACCTGAAGCACAGATGGAGGGGACGTGGAGCTTTGATTACGCGCTCTACCCCTACGTGGGCTCCTGGGAAACCAATGCAGCCAGCGTCAGCCGCGAGGCCAGCGCGTTCAACGCGGGCGTCTGGGCCACAACCACCGGTCTGTACAACGGGCCGCTCGGTCCCACCTGGAGCTTTGTGAGCCTGGAGCCGACGCGTCTTGTGCTCAGCGCGATCAAACGCTGCGAGGATGGCACTGGCATTATCTTGCGCTGGTATAATCCGCTGGACATCGAAGTTACCGCCGACCTCAGAACCGCGCTCGACTTCCAGCGGGCCGATTGCGTCTCACTCAACGAAGAGACACGCGCGGCCATCGCGGGTGAAGATGATGCTCCCACCCGCCACTGGCGGGTCCCCACACCTGCTGGAGCGATTATGACGTTGCGCTTGAGTTTGACTTGATTACAGGCTTGAAAGGGAAAAGGATGTTTCGTTCTCAACCATTTGATGTCCATGCATACGAGGAGCGTTCAAAGAAGGGCCCCTGTTTTATCTGTGAGATGCTGGCAGGCAATCCTGAATATCGTCATCACATCATTTATGAGGATCAAACAGCAATCGTTTTTCTCAGCAAGTATCCAACGCTCTACGGTTACACGCTGGTTGTCCCACGAGAGCATCAAGAGCAAGTCACAGGCGACTTTACTCTCGAAGGGTATCTTGCACTTCAACAGCTAATTTATCGGGTTGCGGAGGCCATTAGACACACTGTGTCTACAGAGAGGATTTACATTCTCTCGTTGGGCAGTCAGCAAGGGAACCGGCATGTACATTGGCACCTGGCCCCCCTGCCTCCCGGGGTTTCCTACGAAAAACAACAGGCTGCCGCCCTTGATTCTGCAAATGGGATTCTTGCACTCTCTGATGAAGAAATGGCCTCACTTGCGCAAATGATTCGTCAGGCAATGGATCAGAGTAAATAAGCATTAAGCAGGCATAGCTGTAGGATACAAAACGTCGCGCAGTGCTGCGCGACATTTTGTATCCTACAGCTAATTCGCCAATCTCTATTTGTATGCAAACGTATACTGATAGATAGGAGCAATATACTATGGGCTGTGGGCATTTCAGCATGAGCCGAGAGATGCGCCTATGTGGGGAAAGTGTGTGGTAGCAGGTGTTCAACTTCACTTTATCACCCCTACTGTGACCCTTCTTCCTCTCTGCATTGCACGTTTTTTGCGCTGCGTTGCTCTTCTTATGCGTTCTGATTGAGCATATGCTCCTATTTTACCTGGCGCATTGGGCCGTCGAGAGGAGGCTCAGGTCAGGAACAAAAGCTAGAATGAAAGGAATTTCTATGTGTAGTAAACAGTTCACGGCAAAAAGAAGCTATGTGTTCCCGGTACTGGCCGTGCTGGCTCTGCTCGCCCTGGCGGGATGTGGCAACAGCGGCACTGCATCTTCATCATCTTCAACGTCTCCGGCGCAGAATACGCCGACTACTACAGTGAGTGCGACCCCAACGACGACTGTCACCACTGGCAACTCGGCTATGGCGACCTTGAAGCACGTGCCTACTGGTACGGCCAATCTCAACTGGGACCATACGACGAAGATGTTGACGGTGCAGGTAATGCTGACTGGCCTGGCACCCAATAGCATCCATCCGGCTCATATTCACGAGGGGAGCTGCGCCAACCAGGGCAAGGTGCTCTATCCCTTGAGCAATCTTGTGGCCGATGCTCATGGCGTCGCCCATGCCACCACGAAAGTGTCTCTGCCGAATGGCATTGCCACGAAAGACTGGTATTTGAACGTACATAATGGTCCTGGTCTCTCGCCTGCCGATCAGTTTTTACCGATTACGTGCAGCGATATTGCCAACACCAATACCTCGCTCAGAAGCGACCAGGCTGTTCAGATTAAAATGCAGTCAGCGCCGGGCAGCAGCCAGAGCGAGGGCGCGAGCGGGACAGCACGCCTGACTCTGACCGGACATACCCTCAAAGTGGTGCTGGAGGTCAGCGGTTTGCAGCCAGGAACCCAGCACGCGGCACACATCCATACCGGGAGTTGTGCCAACCAGGGTCCAGTCCTCTATCCGCTGCAAGTGGTCAAGGCCGATGCGTCGGGCAAGGCCACGGTGACAACGACCATCCAGAATGTGAACGGCATCCCGTCTACCGGCTGGTATGTAAACGTGCATCGTAGCACCGATCTCTCCACTCAGACTGGTTTTGACCCCATTACCTGCGGTGATGTGGCTTTGAGCCGGGCGTAATCCCTTGAGCGATCCACAAAAAGCGGTGAGGCTGAGATACAATTCAGCCTCACCGCTTTTTTCGTGCCCTTAAATCTCTTCCAGCGGGACAAAGCCCAGGACGCGCAGGGCATTGCCTAATGTCTGGACGGTGGTGAGCACAAGCCGGGCACGAAAGGCCTTGACGCTCTCGTCGGTTTCACGCACGATGGGCGGCGTGTGCTCGTAGAAATCGCTAAAGTGCGAGGCCAGATCGAAGGCGTAGTTGGCCAGCATGTTAGGCGTGAGCTGCGCGCTGGACTCGGCCAGGCTGCGCGGATAAGCGTCGATGTGACGTAACAGTTCCCACTCGCTCTGCTCCAACGTTTCCGGCAGGCTCGTCAGGGGCGTGGACATGGTATAGCCTGTCTCTTTGAGCTTGCGCAGAATGCTGTTGGCGCGCGCGTAAGCGTATTGCAGGTAGACGCCAGTGTCGCCATTGGCGCGCAACGCTTCGTCCATATCCAGCGCGATCACCTGCTGTAGACCAAAGCGGATCATAAAGTAGCGAATAGCTGAGGCAGCCAGGATAGCTGCTCTCTCGTCACTCAATTCAGGTCGGGCCTCCTGCATCCGCGCCACAGCCGCGTTAATCAGGTCGTCGGCCTTAATCTCGATGCCTTTACGCCCCGACATGGGATAGAAATTGCGCCCATCTGAGGTGTCGATGCCGAGGCTGGCCGCGGTGGTTCTGGAGAGCGTGACCACTTCGTAGCCGATGTGTTTGAGATGTGCGGCCTGGTCCTTGTACCCCAGGCGGCTCAGGCTCTCGCGCACCACCTGCTGTGGATACGACTGGCGTATATCAATGACGTTAATGGCGACTTGCGCGTGCCCAAAACGTTTGGGATCGCCCTCCTGGCTGGCGGCAGTGGTGTCAGTAGGAACACGCATGGTCCAGAGGAGCTGCCCATCGCGCTGTGTCCCCCACGGCATATAGTGGAATTGCACACCGATGGCTGGATTGTCGGACAGGCCAAATTTCCAGAGATGGGTGGCGATGTCTTTGGCGGTATAGGTCGCGGTGCCATCGCTACGCACGAGAATCTTATCCTGCATGCGCTCATTCTCTTCCGCGCCGCCCTCATCGCCAAAGGGGAGAATCCAGCAGCCTGCCGCGGGGCCGCTCTCCGGCTTTTCGAGCAAACCACTCTGGCGCAACATCTCGAAGGTACGCGTCCAGAGACCGGCACCCAGAATCGCCGATTCCCAGGTCACCAGATCATAGGAGATATTCAGGCGCCCCATCGTTTTGAGATGCGCCTGCACGATCTGGTGCGACAGATCGGCCCCCATCGCTGGATAGTCCGGCCCTGCCTCTGGCTCGTCGCCATGCTCAATAGCATGCAGGACCGTTTTGCGCAGTTGCAGCAGTTCTGGCCGCTGCTCATACGCTTTGCCGACCGCCACATAGACGCGCGAGCAAAAGTAGTCGAACGACTCGCCCTGAGCTGGCTTGTTGCCGCCCGGCACCTGGAGTTCGCCCTGTTGCATCAGTGTAAAGCCCACGACCACGTCAGCCACCTGCACGCCCGAATCGTCGATGTAGTTCTGCACCTCAACGGAGTAGCCCTGCGCGCGCAACATACGCGCGACGGTATCGCCAATGCACGAGTTGCGCAAATGGCCGACATGCGCGGCCTTATTGCTATTGATAGCGGTGTGCTCGACGACCACTTTTGTCCCCTGGCCGTTAGTGTTTTGGCCAAAGGTAGTGCCCTGCTCCAACACCTGCTCGATAATGGAGCGCCCGATGGTTGGGCGGTTCAAGCGGAAATTGAGATAGCCCGGTTTGGTGACCGTAATCTCGTCGATGGCGGGATTATGGGTTGCGCGCAAAAGCTCCGCCAGCGCTTCGGCAACCACCAGCGGCGGACGTCTGGTTGCTTTGCTCCAGGCCATCGTCGGCATGGAATAATCGCCAAAGCTGGCCTGCGCCGAAAAATTCATCACGACGGGCAGTTGTGCCAGCTCGATAGCCAGCTTTTCCTGGGCTAGATAGCGTGTGAGCGCCTCGCTCACGAATTCTGTGAGATATGCGGACATATCCATTGGTGTGTGTTGTACCTCTTTGCTTATGGTCATCGATCCTCGCCTCAATCCAAAACTTAAGATACGCAGAGAAGCTCGTCCTGTATCTGAAAAATTCTCGTAGAGATAATTCCCCTATAATGTAGCTTATCAGCAAGGTCAAGCGCGCTCCCTATCCATGAGGACTGCGGCTATAAGAAAATCATGAAATACTTTCTGGATTGAGGCGAGAAGCAGATGGGTACGCAGGTGCGTAAACACAGAGAAACGGGCAATGATGCTCGTTTCTCTGTGCGTCCAATAGAAGTGGGCTGAACGCCGTTGTTCAGCCCGGAAACTGTTTAGCCTATTGGGAAGATTGGCAACTGTACAGGGCTGTTAGTGGAGGCCAGCATACCAGCGGCTGCGGTATACCAGGCAATGATTGCAGTGATTACGCCCAGGTAGCCACCGATCTGACCCCAGAGCGCCCCACCACCGAGATTAGCAATGGCCAGGGCAAAGAAGGTCAGCGTTAAGAACAGAAAAACACCAAGCAGGGCCAGGTTGGCTCTCAATGTGCCGAGGAACCAGAGGAAGGTAAAGATACCCCAGCCAAGCAAGAGATAGCCCAGGGCTGCATCATTGGGAATCTGTTTGTTCTGGAGCATCCAGCCGAAAGCCAACCAGAATCCACCATACGAAGCGAAGGCCGCGCCAGCGAAGGTATTCCCATTGCGGAATTCCCACATACCGGCGAGCACCTGGCCGAGGCCACCGTAGAATAATGCCAGGCTGATGACTATGGTCGTGCCGCCAACAAACCAGCCCGCGTTTGAGGCACTTAAAACAAATGTGGTCAGGGCGAATGCGGCCAGGCCGAGGGGAGCGGGATTGGCATAAGCAGGAGCCGGAGCAACTTCTTCAGTGCGTTCTGCTGCGATTTGAGCCATGAGGATTCCCACCTTTCGTCAAACGATTAAGCAAGACACGTTCAATCATTGATCATGTTGTTTAACGTGGCCAGGAGAGCCACGCAACTGCTTACCACGGGGTGAGGTAGGCTTGCACTATCTCCACTCCAGCGTGGGACAGTTCTTTGTTCGCGTCAAGCGAACATTCGCGCTACAAATTTCTATCATATGTTTACCTGTGAGCTATCCTTTGCCTCCTTCGCTGATGTGGTGTAGACCACACACACGTATGCGGGTTTGTACCCGATGAACGCTCTTTACGCCCAAAGTATACCATAGAAAGAGATCTTTTTCCTGGTTTTGTTCGACGCGATTTTTGGGTCAGAGGGGCCTTTTGTTCAAGGAATATGTCAGCATACGCCCATTTGTATGGTAAAAAGCGATGGTATGAGGGAGGCGCCTCAAGAATAACCTTATTCTCCCAGGTTCACAGACTGCGTAGAAATATGCGCGCCCAACGTGACCAGATCCGCAAAAAAATGGGGGTAGCTTTTCGCGATATGCTGCGCGTGCTGGATAGTGACTGGCTGCGCGCTGCCCAGACCAGCAATGGCGAGAGCCTGGATCAGACGGTGGTCGGCGTGGGCCTCGACGGCGACGCCGCCGTGGATGGCGCCTGGCTCAACTGGCTGGATCTCGATGGCATCGGGCAGCGGTGTGACGCGACAGCCAGGTCGGTTCAATTCGTCGGCCAGATCCTGAATGCGGTCACTCTCTTTCAGATGCAGGTTGGCTACGTTGTAGATACGACTAGATGTACGCGCAAAGCAAGCGGCGGCGGCGATCACCGGCACGCTATCGGTCATGCGATCACCGTCCAGCCTAATCCCGCGCAATGGCTGCGACACGCGCGCGGTAATCTCGTGGCCATGACGCGTCATCTCCACACCCAGAGCCGCGAAAGCCGCGAGCACCGCCTCACCATTGGGGTCGTCGTCAGCGAGGTTCTGGATGGTAATCTCACCACCAACGACTGCGACAGCGCCCAAGAGAGCCGCCGCAGAGGGATAGTCGCCGGGAACAGTGTAGACGCCTGCGCGATAGTGCTGGCCGCCGGGGATAGCGTAACGCCGATGGCGCTCAAGCGTGTGGATTGTGATGCCCGCCGTAGCAAGCAGTTGGATAGTCAGATCAACAAACGAGGAGGAGACCAGGCCATCAACGACCTCGATCTCCAGTCCCTCGCGCAACAATGGTCCCAGGAAAAGCAGGGCGCTGAGATATTGCGAGCTGTTGCGTCCAGAAATCGTGACGGGACCGCCATGCACACGCGTGCCATTCAGCATCACCGGCAGCGTCCCCTGCGGCGTCGCGCTCTTCATCTCCACGCCCAGTTGAGCCAGCGCGGTCAGCAGATCAATGTTGGGACGCTTGCCCAGCGACGCGGGATAAGGCGTGGTCAGTGTGATCGCTTCAGGCACGAGCGCGCAAATGCCCAGCAGCAGGCGCGATACCGCTCCAGCGTTCCCCACGCTGAGTTCGCCGCCAGCAGGGGTACGCAACACTCCGCCCGTTCCCTGGATACGCAAGATCAGGCGCCCATCCGCTTGCTGCTGCTCCTCAATGCGCGCGCCCAGAGCGCGACAGGCCGCGAGCAGCACGCTGGTATCGTCGCTTAAAGCCGGATAGTTGACCACGCTCTCGCCCTCAGCCAGAAATGCCGCCAGGATATAGCGCAAGGTGTGGTATTTGGAAGACGGCGGCAAGAGCGTTCCACTCAAGCCCCGACAGGGATGGACGCAGACTGTTTGACCTGACTCACCCACGTATTTTTGCCTCGTTTCGTCGTAATTTACGAAATGTCATGATTTCCTATCGCTCTACGGGCTAAATAGTCCATCATGGTTCCCTCCCTGAGAGCAGCTTCTACGCGAAATATAGAGGATTTGCCGCACGCAGTCAAGTTTTTGCAAGACATGCAAAAACTTGATCTCATGCCCGGAGAGGTTCTTTAGCGACGCGGCTTCCCCTTGACCACAACTTTTCCTCGTTTGCAGCGCACCGGCCACGCGTCGCGCTCGTTGGTCAGCAGGCGCAGATCATTGGGTTTGTAGCTGTAGGCCAGTACATCCTCCACCTCCAATGTTAATTGGGAATCAGCGACGAGCAGGAGCGGCTCACCCCAATTTTTCACACCACAGATAAAATTGTAGACATGGCGCGCATCCCATTGGGCGGGATGGATGACAAAATCGTCGCGCCCGCGCTGGCTGGAAGGATAGGGATAGAACGAACTCTGACTCTCGTCCTGTGGCCTGGGCTGGACCTGCCCGCGATAGAGCGCGTCCACGGCCTGAACCAGCAGCGCGCCTCCCAGTTCAGCGGCCTGCTCCTCCAGTTCGGTATAGGTGATGCCCTCAGGGAGATCGAACGCTTGCTGAGCCACAATCGCGCCGCTATCCAGAGCCTCGTCCATCAGATGAATGGTCACACCACTGTGTTCATAGCCCAGGCGCAAGGTCCAGAAGAGCGGCTCTGGGCCGCGATTGACGGGTAATAGCGAGGGATGAACGTTCACACAACCCAGGCGCGGGATGTCGAGGATTGCGCGCGGAATGACCCGTGAGAAACAGGCCACGCAGATCAGGTCCGCCTGATACCCGTTGAACAGTTCAATCACCGCTGGATCGGTCAGGCGCGAGACTTCCCACAACGGGAGAGCGTGCTCCCAGGCCAGTTGTTGCACAGAAGTGTGCAACGAGGACTGCTTGACTGGCAGGAGCACGCGGCGGCGGCCAGGCGGGTCCAGACGGCGCAGGGCTGACGCGTCCGGTTTGCTCTCAGCTGTGGGCATAACCACTGCACAAATTTCAACGCCGGCGGCCAATAGCGCGCGCAGAGAGGGATGAGAGAAGTTGCTCTGCATGCCCAGAAAGATCACACGCGGCGGCCTGTTTTCAAATGTTACATTCTTCGACATGCTGCGCATTATATCATGGCTGGCCAGCAGGCACTTGCTTATGGAGTCGGGTTAACGATGGCTATCTCACGGGGGGAACAGTGCTATATGGAAGCGCCCCTCAGAGAAGAACGCGTGAAACGTGTCTTCCCATACGGGACGCTTCCACCTGACACACAAACGTATGCATCGCCTACTCTTTGGTCAGGATTTCATCCACCAGGCCATACTCGACGGCCTTCTCCGCGGAAAAGTAGTTGTCGCGGTCGGTATCTTCAATGATCCGTTCCAGGGGCTGACCGGTATGTTTGGCGAGCAGCTCGTTGAGCGCGGCGCGCGAACGGATAATTTCACGCGCCTCAATATCGATGTCGCTGGCTTGCCCTTCAAGGCCGCCGGACAGCAAGGGCTGGTGAATCAGAACCGTGGAATGGGGCAGACAAAAACGTTTGCCTTTCGTACCCGCCGCCAACAAGAACGCGCCCATGCTCATGGCTATACCGGTACAGATCGTGGAGATATCCGGTTTCACAAACTGCATGGTATCGTAGATCGCCATGCCTGCAGTGACGCTTCCGCCTGGTGAGTTGATATAAAGCGTGATATCCCTGTTTGCATCTTCGCTCTGTAAGTACAGCAGCAACATGATTACCTCGTAGGCTACAGAATCATCGATGACCTTGCCCATGAAAATGATGCGCTCCTGCAGCAGCAGGTCATCCGGGCTGAGGCTGATCGTGCGCTCTTCCCGGTCGTAAGTGGAATTACGGGCAGGCGAAGCAAGGCCCAGACGCTCCAGGTTCGCTTGCATAGCTTTGGCGTTGAATATGCTCTCCATAATATATGCTCCTTCTGTTCGCCTGCTTTACTCGTCAGGTGTGATGATCTCGTCTACCAAACCATACTCCAGAGTCTGCTGGGCCGTCATATAACGTCGGCGGTCAGCGTCCTGGCGGATCGTTTCGGCGCTTTTGCCCGTGTGTTGGGCGAGCAGATCGTGGAAAAGCTGGCGCTGGCGCACAATTTCACGGGCCAGGATATCAATATCGCTGGCCTGCCCTCTGGCGGCGCTGTATGGTTGATGCAATACCACCTGGGCATTGGGCAGACAATAGCGTTTGCCTGGCGTTCCACCGGCCAGGAGCGCGGCAGCAACACCTTGCGCGATACCCACACAGTAGGTCGCGACATCCGCTTTGATGCACTGCATGGTGTCATAGATACCCAGACCATAGTAGAAGTTGCCATCCATCGAGCCATGACAATTGATATACATATGGATATCTTTGTGGGTATCTTCGCTCTCAAGATACAGCAGAAGAGCGACCACAAAATTCGCCACTTCATCGTTAATGGCGGGCGGAACAAAGATAATGCGCTCTTTGAGGAGTAGCGAGGGAACCTCTTTCACGCGCACCGGGTCTTTGCCATGATGACGCGAACGCGCGAGTGGCAGCGGATGGCGTAGGCCACCCTGCGGCTCAGCGCGATCATCGCCTGGTTGAAGAAAAACGCTCATATATGCTCCTTCATCTCTGTCAGTGAAAAGGACAATCTGTATCGGGAAGAAAACGCGCAAGCGACGTGGCCGCATCCCGTCTTCCAGAAAAAAGGTGCCGCACCTCGCGTTGCAGACGCTGAACAAACAGGCATCTCGCAGCAACGTGTTTTGCTTGTGATTAAGTATAGGAACGCAAATTTAATTCTGTCAATAGAGCGCGGGGAGATAGAGAAAGTGGAAACTCAGGCTGGCTTGTTGCGTGAGCAGAGCCCCTCGTGTTTCTGCTCTGCTCACGCAATGGATTACATGCGCTTAATCCTCTCCCTGTTGCGGCGGGGCACAAACAGACGCAAATGGAGCACACGTTCACGGTGCCGTTCCTCTTCCAGGTTGCGCGCTCTGGCGGTCAGGGAATCGGTGAGCGAGATCATCCCAACCAGCGTGCCAGGGTCATCGCGTTCAACCACGGGGAAACGCGTATAGCCCGTCTCAGCCATGCGATATACGACGGCGCGCAGAGGTTCGTCGGGATAGGCGACGATGGGATTGGTATGCAGCATATGCAGGAGTGTCGGCTGATCTTCTACTGAGGTTTGCACGCCATGCCCATTCTCGGCAA
>CAXUEY010000038.1:13358-44194 GCA_964250225.1 uncultured Ktedonobacteraceae bacterium
GCAAGCTGATCTTCTAGCGAGCTTTGCGCGCTATGTCCATTCCCAGCAATTGGCTCAGTCACCGTGGTTGCAATCACGGTAGTACCAGGCGTTGGCTGAACCCCACCGTAGATCTCAGGATGGGTCGACTGAAGCTGTCGCAAATCGTTGCGCGTCATCACGCCGCGCAAGTGTCCCTGAGCGTTGAGAACCGGGTAGAGGCGTTGCAATTTGCTGCTCTGACTACCTTCTTTATGCAAGATCTGCGCCAGATCTTGCTGGGCAAGCGTATCGGACAGCGCCACAATGTTGGTGCGCATAGCCTCGCGTACGAAGATCGTCTCTAGCGGATCGGTGGCATACTCGCGGCTGAGATGATAGCCGCGCCGACTGACCTTCTCGGTGAGAATAGAGCGGCGCATCACCAGCACAGTAAAACCGTGCGCGACCATGACCGCGATCAACAATGGTACAAGCATATTCACGTCGTGGGTCAATTCCAGCATAAAGATGATGCCGGTGAAAGGCGAACGCATCGTGCCGCCCAGAATGGCTCCCATGCTGACAAGCGGCCAGAAGCCAGGGCCGAGATTGGGCAAAAATAACGAGGCCAGGCCACCCAGCGCGCCACCCATCATCAACAATGGGGCCAGCACGCCGCCTGATGTACCCGAACCAAGCGAAACCGACCAGATAATCGATTTGACGATCAGCACACCGAGCAGGAGCGACAACGTGTAATGGCCCTGCAACAGCTGGCCGATAATATCGTAACCTACACCCAGCGCCTGGGGATAGAACAGGCCGCCAACGCCGATAACCAGACCGCCCAGCGCCGGCCACCACATCCAGTGAATGGGCAGGAGGCGAAAGCCATCCTCGCTAGCATAAACGGCCACAGTCAGCAGGGCAGAGAGGGCACCGGCCAGCAACCCGATCAGCGCGCAGGCCAGGATATTCACAGGGCCAATAAAGGCGGGATGCGGCGGGGTGGGGAACAGTGGTCCCAGGCCGATGATATAGCGGCGCAGCACATCGGCGGTAACGCTGGCGAGCGCGACAGGGATCAGGCTGCGCGGCTTCCACTCGAAGAGCAGCAGTTCAACCGCCAGCAACACCGAAGCGATGGGGGCGGCAAAGGTCGCAGCCATACCAGCGGCAGCTCCAGCCACCAGCAAGGTCTTACGCTCGCTGCCAGTCAGACGAAAAAATTGCGCGAGCATCGAACCAAAGGCACCGCCGGTCATGATAATCGGTCCCTCCGCGCCAAACGGCCCGCCTGAGCCAATGGAGATAGCTGAAGAGAGCGGCTTGAGTAGCGCAACCTTTGGAGAGATTTTACTGCCGTTAATCAGAATAGCTTCAATAGCCTCTGGGATACCATGTCCGCGGATACGTTCCGAGCCATAGCGCGCCATCAGGCCAACGATTAACGCGCCCACCACCGGCACCAGAATCACAAAAATACCCAGATGATTTCCCGCTGGCGAGACCAGAGTGGTCCCCCAGCGCTGGAAAAAGAAGAGGTTGGTAAACAGACCGATCAGGCGCAACAAAGCCAGCGCCACAAACGCGCCAATCACGCCAATTACAATGGCGAAAAGCGAAAGAACGATCACACGCGGAGTCGTTGTAAAGTCGCCTAGTTTTCCCAGCGCTTCCGCATTGCCCAGGCCATTGAGACCATCGACAAGCTTGCGCCAGTTGCGAGAAAACACCTGAAGCACGTTGTTCCCTCCTTATTGTACAGCTATTCTGACTCTCTGGGCGCCGAAGGCGCCTGCATACGCAACAAGCGAGAGTATCCTCAAACATGAGCTTATCTCTCAGATAATTGTATCGTATTACGACATAATGATATGCCATACAAAAGCAAGCGTCAAGGGCTTCAGTATGTCCAGCTACAAAAACGCAGATCAGTACTTTCAGGCTAAGCGCTTCCCCTTTGTGGCGAAAACACAGCGCATTTGCGAATATGTATATGTAGCGCCCTCAAAGTTTTAAAATATAACTTTTTGTAACTACTTCCTGGTCAAACTGCACTTGTTTGCAGCAGGAACGTGCTTCATAGAAAGAGAGAACACATGAAAACAGTGTTTATACGTCGTAAGTACTTTGTTGGCTCTACGATTGTCGCCATCCTCATGCTTATTGGGGGGTTCAGCTTCTTTTCCATCCAACCAAAGTCCGCGCAGGCATCAGCATCTCTGATCAAACAGATCAGCCATGACCCCTACACAAATAGTACCTCTCAACATCAGACGCAGGTAGAGCCAGCTACCTTCGCCTTCGGTCCTATCGTTGTTTCTGCATTCCAGAGTGGACGCTTTTTCACAGGAGGAGGCAGTTCTAATATTAGTTGGGCCACTTCCTTTGATGCAGGGATCACCTGGAAAACCGGCAACTTGCCAGGCATTACGATCTTTGGCGGTGGAACCTATGGTCGGGTCAGTGATTCGGTTGTCGCCTATGATCTGCTCCATCATACCTGGCTCATCTCTTCACTGGCGATCAAGACCACAACAGATGTGAATAATAGCACGGCAGTAATCGTCAGTCGCTCCAGTGATGGATTGCATTGGAGCAAACCTATCCTTGTCTCCGCGAGTAATGCCACACAAAACTGGGATAAAGATGATAGCGTATGCGATCAGAATCCCAGAAGCAGATTCTTTGGCCGTTGTTATGTCCAATGGGACGATGCCAATAACAATGGAAAACTTCAGCTCAGTTTCTCCAACGATGGAGGGTTAACCTGGTCAGCCCCCACCAGCCCGGCCAGTCAATCGTTCACCGCTGAAGGAGGATCGCTTGTGGTACAGCCGAATGGCAATGTGCTTCTTCCGATCTTCGGATTTGATTTGACCACGCAGACGACAAACATCTACTCTGCGATGTCAACCGATGGAGGCCAGAGCTGGACGAACCTGGTCAAGATTGCCCCTGGCCTCTTCTTCAATGTGGCAGGAAGCGCGGCTGCACAATATCGTGGTGGCTCATTGCCAACAGCGGGGGTTGATGCCAGTGGAAAAATCTACGTTGCCTGGGCTGGCTGCTACTTCGAGGCCAACTGCAGCGGTGGTACAGGCATCGATGATATTGTGTTTACAACAAGCACGGATGGCATCACCTGGGCGACACTGCGGCGCATACCGCTTGATCCTATTGGAAGTGGTGTCGAACATCTGACAGCAGGATTAGCTGTGGATGGGATCACAGCAGGGGGCGCAGCTCACCTGGCGGTGACCTATTACTACTTCCCCAACCCGAATTGTACCACCCAACCGTGCCAACTGTTTGCAGGCTTTGCGTCGTCCACTAATGGCGGGGCGAGTTGGAGCAAGAGGCTGACGCTGGCAGGACCAACTTCCGAGTCATGGTACGCCAATACCGACGCGGGATTTATGACCGGCGATTACATTTACACAACAATTGCCTTCGGTCGAGGCGTATCGGTTGTTCCGATAGCCCATGCTCCCAATGGCCAGCAACTCAACGAAGCCATGAATGCAGCAAGCCTTGATATAACAGGTGGTTCGATCCCCAGTGATGTACTTCCACCGACATCAGCGATGTTTACGGCACAAGGCGTTCAAAAAACGGTTTATACCAAGTACCAGTCTCACCGTGCCAATTAAACACAATCACTCATTTTCGTGAGATTGTCTATGCTTGATTGTGTACAGTAAAGCGCAGAGGGTGCGGCCCTCTGCGCTTTACTGCTTACTTTAGCTCATCAAGACGCCAGCGTATATTTGCGATTTCAGAAAAATTTCCCATATAATATATGGTATGCTGATCGTAACAAGTAGCTCATCTCTAAGCGATTTAGCGTTTTGTTCGCGTGGAGTAAAAAACTGAACAGAGCATGTTGATCAGTGCGGAAACGAGCGTATCACAAAAGGAAGGCAAATAGATTTATGCCACGTATGGTGCATTGTGCGAAACTGGGGCGCGAACTGCCCGGACTGGAAAAACCGCCTTTTCCGGGCACGTTAGGTCAGCGTATCTATGAAAACATCTCCCAGCAGGCCTACGAGATGTGGCCGGCTCAGAGCACGTTGATTATCAATCACTACGGCCTGAACATGGCCGATCCAGAGTCGCGCAAGATTTTGCGCGAACAGATGGAAGAGTTTTTCTTTGGCGCCGACGCGAAGATGCCCGAAGGGTGGGCGCCCGAAACGGCTGGCGCTGGCGGTCAGCGCAGTAAGGGCGGTGGCGGAGCACCGCGCAAGAAATGAGAGCATCGGGGGAGATCCTGCTTATCTCGTGCTATGAACTGGGGCATCAGCCGCTCCACCTGGCCTCACTGCACAGCCTGCTCACTCAGGTTGGCTACGATCCAATGCCCATCGACACGGCGGTCGAGCCGCTGAGCGATGAGGCTATGCGACGCGCGCGCTTTGTGGGCATCTCTGTGCCGATGCATACCGCGCTACGCCTGGGCGAACAGGTCGCCAGACGTATTCGCGCGCTCAATCCTGAGGCGTTTATCTGCCTCTATGGTCTCTACGCGCTGCTCAACGCAGATTATCTGCTCCAGGATACCATTGACGCGGCGATTGGCGGCGAGTATGAGGAACCACTGCTCAAGCTCGTGGCAGCGCTGGACAAGCACAAGCTGACGAACATACCCGGCGTGAAAACACACCAGCACGAGAGCGGCCCCTGGCTGCAACGCGCACCCGTCACGCTGCCACAGCGCGCAGCGTTGCCCGCGCTCAGCCGTTATGCGCGCCTGGAGATCAATGGCGCATCGGTGCTGGCCGGATATGCTGAGACTACACGCGGCTGCAAACACACCTGCCTGCACTGTCCAATCACGCCCATCTATCATGGACGCTTCTTCGCGATCCCAGCTGAGATTGTGCTGGCAGATATTCGCGCCCAGGTTGAGCAGGGAGCGTGCCATATCACCTTTGGCGACCCGGACTTTTTCAACGGCCCAACCCATGCACTGCGCATCACACGCGCCCTGCACCAGGAATTTCCAGAGCTGACCTTTGACGCGACAATTAAAATCGAGCATTTATTAAAAAATCAGCATATGCTGCCTGAAATGCGCGAGCTGGGGTGCGCGTTTGTGGTTTCCGCGCTTGAATCGCTGAATGCGGATGTGCTGGACCATCTCGCCAAGCAGCACAGCCGGGATGACGTGGCTCGCGCCTTCGAGTTGATGGCGGATGCAGGCATTCCCTTACGCCCGTCGCTACTACCCTTCTCGCCCTGGGAAACGCTGGAGAGCTACCTTGAGCTGCTCAGCTTCTTCGAGGAGCAACACCTGGTCGAGCACCTGGACCCGGTGCATTTAAGCATTCGCCTGCTGATCCCGCCCGGCTCGGCCCTGCTGGAGACGCCAGAGGAGAAGCCCTGGCTGGGCGAACTGGATGCCGCAGCCTACACCTATCGCTGGCGCCATCCCGACCCACGTATGGATGCTCTACACCAGGAAGTGGCTGAACTGGTCACGCGGGCGCAGGTCGCGCGGCAAGAGCCGGTAGCTACCTTCTTCCAGGTCAAGGCCCTGGCCCTGCAAGCCTGCGGACAAAAGGCTGACGCGGCCAGCGAGTTCGAGCACTATGGTAAACGCAAAGTGTTGCCGCACCTGAGCGAATCCTGGTTCTGCTGAGCAGAACCAACCGTGGACCAGTTAGGTCCAAGTCATCCATAATGTCTTCTCAGGCGAATCACATTATGTAAAGCAACCATTCTCCAGGCTCTTTTGCCGCAATGTCCAGCCATTGCTGGTAGCAGAGTGTCGCGTTTGCTATCCAAGAACACGATGAGATATAATTTCACGTTGCTGGGTGCCAGAGCTGGCAGCGATAGCATAGCCACAGATAGGAGTACATCAAGATGAAACGAGCATTGCTGGTTATCGATGTTCAGAACGAATATTTTAGCGGGAAACTGCCGATCAGTTATCCTCAAGGTAGCCTGGAACGGATCACACAGGTGATGGACGCGGCTGAGCAAGCGCAGATCCCGATTGTCATGGTTCAGCATAGCGCGACCCAGCCGGATAGCCCGACCTTTCGCCGTGAGAGCCAGGAATGGGAGTTGCGTCCGGAAGTAGCTGAGCGCCCATATGATGTGTTGATTGAAAAGCACCTGCCCGGTAGTTTCACCGGCACACAGTTAGAAGACTGGCTGAAAGAGCACGGGATTGATCGTGTCGTCATCAGTGGCTACATGACGCAGATGTGCTGCGATACCACGGCGCGGCAGGCCATGCATTTGGGCTTTGGCGTTGAATTTCTTTCAGACGCCACAGGTACCCTGGCCTTTGCCAACAACGCGGGCAAGGTCAGCGCTGAAGAACTCCATCAGGCGGTGCTAGTCACACAGCAAACCGCTTTTAGCGAGGTCTTACCAACAGAGGAATGGATCACCAGAGTACGCGACAAAAAGTAGATTTTTAGCGAATGGAAGGACAATAGAGAGAAGACATGACACGTAACAATCACCAGGACCAGGAGCCAGAGCACAGTCACTATCTGAGTGGCGAGCAGATTGTACCCAGGCGTGTGCGACCCGGTATGACCGTCAGTGAGCTGATCGACGAGCAGTACCAGGCATATAATGCGGCGCGCTTGAACGAGGCGGCGCGTCTCTTTGCTGAAGAGATGCTCAATCCTGAGAAGGATGTGACGATTGGCCTGACGATGGCGGGCGCGCTGACCCCGGCTGGTCTGGGCGGCTGTGTCCTGACCTTGATGGAGTACGGTTTTGTCGATTTTATCGTCAGTACCGGCGCTAACCTCTATCACGATATGCACCACGCTCTGGCCATGACCCTGCATCGCGGCGACTTCCGCCTGGATGATACTGTTTTGCAGGAAGAGGGTGTGATCCGTATCTATGACATTCTGTTTGAAGACAAAGTGCTACTCGACACCGACGCCTTTGTACGCGAGAGCCTGAAGAGCCTGCCCAACCGGCCTATCTCGACCTCCGAACTGCACTATCATCTGGGCGCGCAACTGCTCAAAGCGGGGGTCAGGCCTGAATATTCTGTGCTGGCTCAGGCAGCGGCCTGGAATGTGCCGCTCTACACCTCATCGCCCGGCGATTCATCGATTGGCATGAATGTAGCGCGCCACGCTCTGGACGGCAGCCAGCTTACCCTCGATCCGCTGGCCGATGTCAACGAGACCACCGCGATTGTTATGAATGCCACGCGCAACGGCGTGATTATTCTGGGCGGAGGCAGCCCCAAAAACTTCTATCTGCAAACGCAGCCGCAACTGTGGGAAGTACTGGGCATCAACAAGGGCGGCCACGACTACTTCATCCAGATCACCGCTGATGCCCCCCACTGGGGTGGTCTCTCCGGCGCTACGCCCTCTGAGGCCGTCTCCTGGGGCAAGATCAAGCCGGATCAGTTGCGCGACACTGTGGTCATCTACGGCGACTCCACCCTCGCCCTGCCACTGATGACAGCCTACGCCGTCGATAAAGCCAAACCGCGTCCACGCCGCGAACTCTACGCCAGACGCGAGGCACTATTGACAGAATTGCATGGAGCGTATGAAGAGGGTAAGAAGGCGCGTCCATAAATTCAGCACTCAATAACAAAATGTGAGTTAGATAGCTAGATAGCAGTTTAACTCACATTTTCGTGCATCTCTAACAAATGCTCTTCCCCCGTCTTTATCTTTATACCACGCAGGTTCACCGCGGCATAAAGGCCGCCAAGTGTGGCAAGCAGGCCAGCGCCCAGGAAAATGGTGTCCAGTGGACCAAAGCTGAGGCCCAGGAAAGCTGCATGGAAGTCGTGCAGCACGGTGCTATCCAGATAGCCTGCGCCGCTAATGGCAAGAAGAGAGGCGATGGCAAAAAGCGGATTCGCTACGGCCAGCACACGCCCAAGCAGTTCTTTGGGCGTAATGTGGAAGGTGATTGGCCCGATAGCCACGTTCCCACAGGCAACCAGGAAACCCAGGACAAATTGGAGGCAGAGAGCCACAAAAAAATTATTCAGGCGCGCATAGATCAGGATGAGCAGTCCATAACCCAACAAACTATACCCAAGCACGCGCGCGACCCCCAGACGCTGTGCATAGGCCGCCGCCAGCAGCGCACCGAGGATCGCGCCAGCTCCCATAGCAGTGGCCAGAAAACCATACAAAGTCAGCGCCGTATGCAAATTTTGTTGCACAAAGAAAACGCCCAGCGTGGTAAGTATCCCCTCGCAGAAGATGATCAGAAAACCCGCGATCAACACAGTCACAATCACATGATTTCGGAACGAGAAACGCAGCCCCGCGCCCAGTTCGCGCCAGAAATGACCCTGCTCGCCCTCGGCGACGCTGCGCGCAACCGAAGGCGCCCGCACCGCCAGGATCAGGCACAGCGAGGCGGCAAAGGAGAGCGCGTTGAAGAGAATGGCCAGTTGCACCCCTGCCGTAAAAAAGAGCAGCGTGGCCAGCGGTGGCCCGATGAGCGTCGCAACGCTGCCCGTCATCTGTGTCAGGCCCGTTGCACGAGCAAGATAGGGTTCTTCCACCACATCTGCGGTAAGCGCAAAGGCTGAAGGATTGAAGAACTGAGCACAGGCACTGGCGAGGAAAACCAGGCCGTAGAGGATGCCAAGCGTCCAGGCCACCGGCAATTGGCCGCCAGGCAGAAAGGGCAACGGAACGAGACCCGTCAGCAGGAGCAAGAGTGCGATGAGGATGGCCCGCAGCGCATCCATACGCAACATCGTCCGACGCTTATTCCAGCGATCAACGAACACGCCCGCGAACGGCCCTACCAGAAACGTGGGCAGCGCTGCAGCCAGGAGCACACCACTGACGGCAAGGGGTGCCCAGGCCTCGCCACGTGCCAGACGCGTAACGATCCAGAGCACAAGCGTTGTGTCAAAGAGATAATCGCCAGCGATAGAGATCAGATCTGCACTCCACAAAAGCGCGTAATTGCGATTAATGAATATACCAGGCTTTTTCCTATTCATACTGGCATCTTGCATAAAATTCACTCCTTTTGACCAGGACGTTTTCAGAACGACGGGATATGCCGTGCTCTGAAAATTATCGCCAAAGATAGACAAGGTCTGAAAAAAGGGCAAAGATTCCCACGACAAAGGTTGGTAAATGATGAGCTAGCTTCCTTTGCAGCGATTGGATCAACTATTCCTGAAAGGTCGCGAGCACCCGTAATGTACGGTGGTGAACGAGAACCGTCAGACGAGCGGCGCTGGTGATATCGGTCAGGCGCAGACAAATCGCCAGTTGGCCCGCGTGCTCTACCATGATCTCTGCTTCCGAGATCGTGCGCGGGTGTTCCGCGACAAAGCGTTGCACAATGGGCAATGGCCAGAGGCAGCCATCGACGACGCTTTCAACACGGGTCTGGCAGAGGGGGCAATCGAGCACCAGGATCGATCTACTGATATCAATGTTTAAAGAATCTGGATAGACGGCAGCAAGTTCATCCGGGTGGAGGACGCGCACAGGTTGGTGCACCACGCACATTGGGCAGGTGTATGCCCCATCTTCCAGGCCGCTTACCAGGAGAGAGGTGAGGTGAAACAGGCGTTTGAGTGCCGGGCGAAAGGCGCGCTGCCCATCGAAACGCGGCAGGCCACCGGTATCGACTACAACTCCGCAGGCCGGGCAGCGCATTATCAGCGAGACAAGGCCATCCGCACGCGGCTCAAATGTCCCCAGTAAACGATGGCGACCACACGACCAGCACCACTCACGCGATTGGCGCCACTGCCCATCCGGTTCGCCGGCCAGCGCTAATCCAAAGGCCAGCGCATCCTGGCGCAGATCGGTGTTAAGCACCTGTTGCAGACGACGACGCGCGCGATGTAAACGCGCTTCTACCACATTGATGCTCAGTCCCAGACGGGCTGCCACTTCGCGCTGCGGCTGCTCCACCAGATAGCACAATTCGATCAACGTGCGCGCATCATCTGAGAGATAGCCCAGAGCACGATCCAGCAGCGTCGCCAGATCCTGACGCTCCAGCTCCGCGGTGAGGTTCCAGGCGTGGGGATCGGGGATATCCAGGATGGACCCCTCGTCATCCAATAGTGGCATCTCTGTGTAGCGTTGCTGGCTGTGTGACCAGCGCAAGCAGCGGTTGCGGCAGATCCCGTTGAGCCAGGCATCAAAGCGCTCCGGCTGGCGTAACGTCTCCAGGTGTCGCCACGCATCCAGCAAGCTCTCCTGCACCACATCGTCGAGGCCATCAGGAGCGACGCCCCATTGGTGCGCCAGGCGCACCAAACGTGGACGCGCGGCGGCCAGCGTCTGTTCGATATTCGTCATCTGGATAGCAAAAGGCGCCTGTTGTGTATCCAGATGGTCAGCATCAGCCAGCTTGCTGGTCAGTTCTGCCTGCTTGTCTGGCGTATCGGGTTGAATAGGGGCCATTGCGTACACTCCTCAGTAGTGGTTCTCCTAGTATGGCACGTTTCAACCCGTTTGCCTTACGCACTTTTTTGGGGAAGGGAAGGAGAGAACTCCTGCCCTTTCGAGGCCTATTGCCCGTCCATCAGCTTTGCCAGGTTTTGCGCAACACGCGCAGCCAGTTCTCGTGGGTCAGCTTGCGCACAGCCCCATCCTCATAGCCGTGCGTGCGTAAGTTCGCGAGCAACCCTGGCAGGTCCGTGACATCGTGCAGCTCAGGCGGAGGCGTGATGCCACCATCATAATCGGAGCCGAAGCCAACGCTATCGATGCCCAGATGCTCGACCAGGTAATCGACATGGCGGGTGATCTCGTCAAGCGAGGTGTTTGGATCTTTGCTTCCATCCTCACGCAGGAACGCGGCATGGAAATTAATCCCGACCATACCCTCGCTCTCTTTAATGGCGCCCAACTGCCGGTCAGTGAGATTACGTGTCGAGGCACACAGCGCGTGCGCGTTGGAATGGGTCGCAACGAGCGGCGCGTGGGAGAGACGCGCGACATCCCAAAAACCCTGCTCATTCAAGTGTGAGAGGTCCAGCATGATATGCAGGCGGTTGCAGGCTCGCACCAGCTCTTTGCCCGCTTCGGTCAGACCGGGGCCGGTATCGGGCGAGTGGGGAAAATCGAAAGGCACACCATGCCCGAACGCATTTGAACGGCTCCATACAATGCCAAGTGAGCGTAGCCCGGCGCGATAGAAGACTTCGAGCGCATCAAGGTGTGGATCAATGGCCTCCGCGCCCTCAAAATGCAAGATAGCCGCCAGGATGCCCGCCTGCAAGCAGCGTTGCAGTTCGTCAGCCGTGCGCACAACCTTGAGCTGCCCCTGTCCCTCTTCCTCAAGGCGAAAGAGCAGTGCCGCAACCGCCAGCGTGAATTGCTGAGCGTAGGTCGGATCGAGTTCTGGGAAAGTAGCAATCTCCTTGCTCGTAGGGTTCTTAGGCGGGCTGGTATTGATGACATCGAGACGTTTCAAATCAAGCGGGCAGATGGCGAAGAAGCCGCCGCCGAAGCCACCCTTACGCGCGCGTGGCAGGTCGATATGCCCCTGCTCGCTTTCCACGAAGAAGCTGCGCCCCTTGCCGAGCGCGGGAATGTGCATGTGGAGCAGAGTGTCGTTGTGGCCATCAAAAACGGGAAACTGATTTGTCGCTGGCATAGTATCCTTCCTTTTTTCAGAGCGCTGTGTACATATGATAAAGATGACCTCTTCAAGATACACATGACATAGCCATTTTTGCAAGTACCAATTTGAACAGATTATGTCAACAGCAAGTTTTAAAAACGGGGGTAGCAAAAAACCATCAGGCTCTGCTTGCTGTAATGCAGCGTTTTGGCATATGCTAAATGGTAGCAAACAGGTTCCACACAAAAACGCTCGTTCCGGGTGTGCTCATAGCAGCAAGCACGGAAACAGAGCAGTTCGAGATAGAACAGGTGAGGAGAGAAAAACATCTTGGCACATCCATTAAAAATAGGCTATAAAGCCTCGGCGGAGCAATTCGGACCCAGAGCATTGCTCAATTTTGCGATTGAAGCGGAAACCTGCGGGTTTGATAGTGTCTGGATCAGCGATCATTTCCAGCCCTGGCGGCACACTGATGGGCACGCGCCCTTCGCTTTCTCCTGGTTGGGCGCGCTGGGCGAGCGCACTGAGCGTATCTTGCTCGGCACCAGCGTGCTCACGCCGACCTTCCGCTACCAGCCAGCGATTGTGGCCCAGGCCTTTGGTACGCTGGGCGTGCTCAACCCTGGACGCATGATCCTGGGCGTGGGTTCGGGCGAATCGCTCAACGAGGTCGCGGTGACAGGGGGAGCATGGCCAGAACCCAAAGAACGCCTGGCCCGCCTGCGCGAGTCCATCGAATTGATCCGCAAACTGTGGACCGAAGATCTGGTGACGTTCGAGGGCGCCCATTATCGCACGCTGAAAGCGACCATCTACGATAAGCCCGCGCAGCCCATTCCCATCTATATCAGTGCTGGCGGTCCCGTGGCGGCAAAATTCGCGGGCCGCGTTGGAGATGGCTTTATCTGCACCTCCGGCAAAGGCGACGAGCTGTACCGCGACAAGCTGCTGCCAGCAGTAGCCGAGGGCGCGCAAGCCGCTGGACGCGATCCCGGCTCGATTGAGAAAATGATCGAGGTAAAGGTTTCGTTCGATACTGACCGCGCGCGGGCCATGCAGGATACCAAAATCTGGGCGGCACTGGCCCTGCCTGCCGAGGATAAGGCCAATATCCACGATCCGCGTGAGATGGAGGAAAAAGCAACTGCCGTGGCTGACCAGGCTCACAAACGCTGGCTGGTCGCAAGCGACCCAGAGGAGCATATCGAGCAGATCCGCCCGTATATCGAGCTGGGCTTTACGCACCTGGTCTTCCACGCCCCCGGCGATGACCAGTCGCGTTTCTTGCAACTGTATGCGAAGGAAATTTTGCCACGGCTGAGGAAACGCTGGGGCTAACACACGGACGAGGATACCCCACTATGCGCGCTGATCGATTATTGTCTATTATGCTGCTGTTGCAGGTGCATCGGCGAATTACGGCGCGTGAGCTGGCGAAACGGCTGGAGGTTTCGGAACGCACGATCTACCGCGATATGGAGGCGCTGAGCATGGCTGGTGTGCCAGTCACTGCTGAGCGCGGTACCGGCGGCGGTCTGGTGCTCTCCGAGACCTTCCGCACCAATCTGACCGGCTTGAACTCACTGGAGATTCAGGCGCTGTTTTTGAGCCGACCCATGCACGTGCTGAGCGATCTGGGGCTACACCAGGCGTCTGAGGCCGCGTTGATTAAACTTCAGGCGGTGCTACCCTCGCTCTCGCGCTACAATGCCGAATATGTGCGCCAGCGCATTTATGTGGATGTGGCTGGCTGGCAGCGTCCGGGAGAAGAGCGGCTGACTTTTCTCCCGCTGCTGCAAGAAGCCATCTGGCAGGAGCGCAAAGTAAGTCTCGGCTATCAGCGTGAAGACAAGCCGGTGACGCGCATCGTTGACCCGCTGGGTCTGGTGGCGAAGGGCCGCATCTGGTACCTGGTGGCCAAAGTCGAGGGCCAGGCGCGCACGTATCGCATCTCGCGCATCCAGGAGGCGTGTATGCTGGACGAGCCATGCACGCGTCCGGCTGACTTCGATCTTGCCAGCTACTGGCAGGAGTCATCCGCCGATTTTGTCGCACACATCCCGCGTCACATCGTCAACGCGCGCCTCACCGAGCGCGCACTTTCTCGTGTGCTCCACGCTGGCCGTTTTATCCAGGTCGAGCAGGTCAGTCCTCCTGACAACGCTGGCTGGCTCACCGCGCGCATCACCTTCGAGGCCAAAGAAGAGGCATGCGGCTACTTGCTCAGCTTTGGCACCGAGTTAGAGATTCTGGAGCCGTTGGAATTGCGAGAACAGGTCATCGATCTGGCCCAGAATCTGGTCGCCTTCTATGCGCAAAGAGAGATTGTTGAAAGTGAGTCGCTTTGCGCAGATAATGAGGCTTAATAAGCCACCGTAAAACGCTGGCGCGCAAACTGCGGCTTTTCAACCTCGTCGAGCATAGCCACCGCGAAGTCTTCCGCAGAGATACGGCTCTCACCTTTCTCATCGATCACCAGCGTATCGGTGGCGGTCCGATACTGGCCGGTGCGCTGTCCCGGCGCGATCAATGCCGCGGGGCTGAGGTAGGTCCAGTTGAGATTGGTTTCTTTTTGGTAAACTGCGAACGCATCGACGTGGGCCTGCGCAATGCTTTTCCACGCGGGGAGAAATTCGGGTGTGTCCATCAGTTTGACGCCTGGCGCAACCTCCAGGCCACCCGCGCCACCAACGACCAGCAGACGCGGCACCCCGGCCTGCGCGACGCCTTTCAGCAATGCGCGAGCCGCCTCGACCACTGCCGTCTCCGGCTGGTCACTGCCCGGCCCAATCGCGCTGACTACCACCTCATGGCCGCTCACCGCCTGCGCCACACTGGTCGAATCAAGCACATTGGCCTCTTTGACATTCAAGTACTCTTCTGTGCTCGTGAGTTTCGCGGGGCTGCGCACCAGTGCCGTGACCTGGTGGCCACGCGCCAATGCTTCCTGCAAGATACGCTGCCCAATCATTCCACTCGCCCCAAACAATGCAATATGCATACTGGCTCCTTTATCGCTCATAGCTCTTGATAGGAAAAAAGGCTGATTGCTAGCCTCTCTTTATTATTGTAGGATGTGATTCAATAACGTCAAAGCGCAACAGCTATGTACACTACCTTGATCCACTTGACAGCTTACTTTGTAATATGATATATGAATCATATGTCACATAGTAATGCGGCGTTGTAGTGCTTCCTATCTATCAATGCACCGTTTTTCCCTGGTCAGCTATGGAGGCTGGTCTCAGGTCAGCAGTTCGGTACAGAGAAGTACCAGGAAGGTATACGGATGTCACGTTCATCAAAATTGCTTGCTCTGCTGTTGGGTTTTGTCTTGCTGGGGGGTAGTCTCGTTTTTCCGCATTTCGTGCATACTGCTCATGCCAGTAGCGGCACGTTTCAGCAGTTCACCTTTAATGGTTCGGCTGGCAGTCGTCCGTACTTTGTTTATACGCCCGTCAACTACCAGACCAGCGAGGTCGTTCCCATGATTGTCATGCTGCATGGCTGCACGCAAGATCCCACAGATTTCGCGGCTGGCACCCAGATGAATGCCCTGGCCGATCAGAAACAGTTCATCGTGGTGTATCCCCAACAAACGAGCAGCGATAACTCCAGCAAGTGCTGGAATTGGTTCCTACCTGCTGATCAGTCGCGGGGTAGCGGGGAACCGGCCATCATCGCGGGCATTGTACAAACGGTTGAGCAGAACACCGCGCAATGGTCCATTGATACGAAGCGTGTCTACGTGACTGGCATGTCTGCTGGCGCAGCAATGTCCGTCATCATGGGCGCGACCTATCCCGACATCTTCGCGGCTATGGGTGAAGAGTCGGGTCTGGAGTATCAGGCCGCAACCTCTTTGAATGCCGCATTTACCGCGCAGTCGAATGGTGGTCCCAGCCCATCACAGCAGGGGCAGGCAGCATTCAATGCAATGGGTAGTAATGCGCGCGTTGTCCCTACCATCTCTTTCCAGGGAACCAGCGACACGACGGTAGCTCCTATCAATGGCGATCAAATCGTGCAGCAGTGGATGCAGACCGATCATCTCGCCTCCAATGGCACGTATAACGCCAGCTTTAACAGCCCCACCAGCAGCACCAATGGGCAGGTTCCTGGTTCTCAGGGGCGTGCTTTTACAACCCAGACCTGGAATGACAGCAATGGGAATGAAATCCAGGAGTATTGGAAGGTTACTGGCATGGGGCACGCCTGGTCAGGCGGAAGCACTGCTGGCTCGTTTACTGATCCCAATGGACCAAGCGCTACCAACGCCATGTACACTTTCTTCATAAACCATCCCATGCCTGGGGCGGGTACACCGACTCCAACCCCAACGCAAACGTCTACACCCACCCCGACGCCTACCCAGACGTCCACGCCTACACCCACGCCCACACCAGTAGGTACGAGTTGCCAGATCCACTATGGCGTGATTGCCCTTCCGCCCAGCAATTTCCAGGTCGGGTTCACGATTACGAATACGGGTACCACCGCGATTACGAGCTGGACGCTGAAATTTTCGTTTACCAATGGGCAAAAGGTCACCCTGGGCTGGAATGGCGTTTTCTCACAATCAGGCAGCGCGGTAACGATTACCAATACGCCGTCTAACGGTTTTATTGCGGCTGGAAGCTCGTTGACTGTGCCACCAGGTTTCCAGGCCACCTTCAACGGCTCAAATCCATCGCCAACCTCATTCACGCTCAATGGAGCGAATTGTAGCATTGTGTAGGTTACACAAATAAGAGAAGTGTATGGAGTATTGTATAATATTCCATACACTTCTCTTATGATTACTTCTCACCATACGAACCGACACCAGCTTCTAACAGTGCAAACGCGTGTTTCGTCATAGCCACGATTTCGGGATAGATCGCGTCAGCTTGCTGGCCCGCGAGCAATTGCTGATAGATCTGCGTGGTGATGGTGTGGTAGAGCGCGCCCACAAAGCTGGCTACAAGTTGAGCGGCAGAGTTGTCCTGTTCAGAACGAAAAGGTCATCTTCGCCACTGCCGTATGTGCGAGCAGTTTCTGCGCGTTGCCCCACATCAGTTTAGCGGTGACTTCGGGTGAGAAGTAGTCGAGCTTCTCGAAGTCGGCCAGCCAACGTTGAGGCGTGATAAAGGGATAATCGGAGCCGAAGAGAAAACGGTCCTGCATACGCGTGGCGGCCATACGCAAGAGTTCTTCGGGGATGCGTTTGGGCACCCAGCCCGACAGATCGTTGTAGATATTAGTTTTATGCTGCATCGCGGCCAACATCTCCTCGTGCCAGGGCCAGGAGGGATGCGCGCCGATAATCGTCAGGCCGGGGAAATCGGCGGCCAGGGAGTCCAGGTAGATTGGACGTGTATAGTCCATTTTGATGCCCATCCCACCGGGCGTACCAGCTCCCAGGCCGTTGGTGCCGGTATGGAAAAGAGCAGGGACGCCCAGTTCCTGGATCTTCTCCATCAACGGATAGAAAGTGGGATCGTTGGGGTAAAAGGCCTGGACGCCAGGATGGAATTTCGCGCCCGCCAGGCCCAGGTCTTTGATAGCGCGTTCCATCTCTTTGACGGCGGCCTTGCCCTTGTGGGGATCGACGCTGGCAAAGCCGATGAATTGCTGGGGATAGCGCGCGACAATCGCCGCAACATAATCATTACCCAGCGGAGGCAGGCCCGTCGCGGTTTCAGCATCCCAGGCCAGCAGCACGCCGATCATATCCGTAGCCGCGTACTCAGCGGCAAGCTGGTCGATATCTTTGAGCTTTACTTCAGTGCGGAAATAGCGTTCGGCAGCTTTGGCATAGGGACCAAGCGTCACCTGCATAAATTCGGTGGTGGGGAGATGGACATGAAAATCGATTGCGCGTGGCATAATTTGTTCCTCCAGTCGGTTATTTCACACAATATGCTAACTGTTTCGTTCTATATAATTATAACTCGAACTGGAGAGGAGAATAAAGAGAGGCCTCACCGATGCTACACACCGGCGAGGCTCTCCTGTCTGGCTATGATCTGACTACGCCTGCGACACGACCGCAGCGTTAAGCAAGACATCCAGGGTTTTGCGACGCACGCGATACGACTGGCGCTGTCCCACATGGGGCAATGTCACCGCCTCAAGTACGCCGTTTTTAATCCAACGTCGTACCGTTGTATCATCTACGCGTAACTTTTGTGCAACCTCGCTGACCGTCAGCAGATCGTGATCGTCATGAACAACCATAAAAAACCTCCTTATGTCGCTTGTTCACACCGTTCGTTTTGCACCTGACTGAAAGTTGGTCCCTTCAAACTCTCAGAGACGCAAAGCTTAACTCCTAAACCGGTATAATAATGTACTATACCAGATAAATAAAATATATTCAATAGGCAAATTTTATGGGTTTGCTAGTTAACAGGGATTGCGTGACCAAATATCCACGAACGACTGCTTTTCCTGTTTCCCTGAATCCATCTCTTTTTCCTTTATTTATTTATAATTGGCAAAATTCTATTTATAGTAAAAAATCGTTTGCACCTGTTAATCTAAATACCTGTTAAACTTGAAAACAAGGGTATATTTTTCTGGCTTTGTGGCCTTTTACATAGACGTGTAACACAAGATATATCTCTGCACACGATATTTCACAAAAGCCAATATTCGATGATAGCGACATCTAAAAGTACTATAGCAAATAAGCATATGTTTTTCGTGTCTGCCAATGAAAACAAAATTGGCAATGATTTATCGTCCAGAGCTAGTGATATGCCCATTTGCTCTTCTGGAAGAGCAAAAAGCGTCCCTGAGGGCAAACACGATACTTGCGATGTGTTTGCCCTCAGGGACGCTTTTCCTCGTATGAAGGTAGTCAGGTTTTAGGGCTTTCCAGCAGCCTGCTGAGCTACATCCTGCTTTTCGTCAGTCCCAGCACCATAGAGAAAACAGTGGGTCCAGTGGCCGTTGCCCAGTTCAGTGCGCTGGGGAATACGCTGACGGCACACCTCCATCGCGTGGGGGCAGCGTGGATGGAAACGGCAGCCGGTGGGGGGTGTAATCAAGCTAGGAATCTCGCCACGCGCGCCAACCGGCTTCATCCCGACTTCACCAGCCTTGATACGTTCAGGGTCTGGGGCTGCCGAGATAAGCAGCTGTGTGTAGGGGTGTTTCGGCTCTTGCGTGACCTCTTCGCTCGGCCCGCCTTCCACCATCTGCCCGGCGTACATTACCAGCGTATCTTCCGCGAAATAGCGGGCGCTAGCGATATCATGTGTGATATAGAGCAGAGCCAGTTGCTCTTCATCTTTCAGGCGCAACAGCAGATTGAGGATATCCAGGCGGATCGAGACATCCAGCATCGAAACCGGCTCGTCGGCCAGCAACACCTGGGGATGCACTGCCAGGGCACGCGCGATGGCGATGCGTTGGCGCTGACCGCCGCTCAACTGGTGGGGATGTTTCTCAATAAACTGCTCAGCCGGGGTCAGGCTGACGCGGTTCAGCAGAGAAAGGATCTGCTCTGTCTCTTGACGCCGATTTTTGGCATGGCCAAAGATGCGCAATGGACGCGCCAGGTGATAGCGCACATTATGCACCGGGTTCAGCGAGGAAAAGGGGTCTTGAAAGATCAACTGGACGTGACGGCGATACTCGCGTAGCGCCGCTGAATTGCGCGTCAGGTGCAGTGGTTGGCCCCGAAACTGAAAGGTACCGGCGCTGGGGTCATAGAGACGGGCCAGCATACGCGCGATAGTGGTTTTTCCGCTACCACTCTCGCCCACCAGCGCCGTAGCGCGTCCAGGGTAGAGGCTCAGCGAAGTATCCTCAACCGCGTGGACCGCGCGCGCTTTCCCAAACAGGGGCGAGCCAACAGGAAAATGTTTGCGCAGATGTATCGCTTCCAGCACAGGAGTTACCGTCTGGGCGTCCTCTGGCTGATATGCTATTTCCTTCATCGAACCTTTCCTCCCTCACTGAGAAACATATACCCCGCTGCGAACTGTTCAGCCGTTGGTGTTTCTGTGGCGCGAAATTGTGGGTTATAGAGGTGGCAGGAGACCAGCGGAGTATCTCTATCGACGGTACCATCCCTGCTCGGCTGCAGAACAGGCTCGACGCTCTGACAGGGTCCAAAGGCCATCGGACAACGTGGGCGAAACGCACACCCGGCGGGAACTTCGCGCAGGTCAGGTGGAGATCCGGGGATACCGCCCATCGTGTGGCGGGGACCATGCAACGTTGGAAAAGAATTGAGCAGGCCATAGCTGTAGGGATGGCGCGGATTGAGATAGAGATCTTTGCTGCTCGCCTTTTCCACCATCTTGCCCGCGTACATAATCGCCACTTTATCGGCCAGTTCGAGTAGTAACGACAGATCGTGGGTGATAAAGATCAGCGCCATCGAGAAATCCTTACACAGCGAACTGATTAACTCCAGAATTTCACGCTGCACCACCACATCCAGTGCCGTCGTTGGCTCATCCATGACAATCAGGGATGGGTTGAGCGCCAGGGCAATCGCAATCACCGCGCGCTGGCGCATACCGCCGCTCAACTCGTGGGGATAGCTCTTCAAGCGATCAGAGGCGATGCCCACCAGGTTAAGCAACTCGATAGCACGTTTTTTGCGCTGCTCCGCGCGCATATCGGGGCGATGCGTCTGGAGCACATCCATAATCTGAGTGCCGACCGTCAGGACCGGGTTGAGCGCGTTCATAGCGCTCTGAAAGACAATCGAAAGCTCATTCCAGCGGAAACGTCGCAACTGCGCGGGGCTGAGTTGCAGCAGATCAAGCGCGCCATCGGGCGTGGCAGCGTTGGTCGCGCGCAGCTTCGTGATCACTGGCAAACTCTGCTGCTCCTCAGATGGGTAGTAGAGGATCTCGCCGCCGGTAATATAGGCAGGCGAACGCAGCAAACGTGTGATGGCATACGCCAGCGTTGATTTGCCACAACCACTTTCTCCAGCCAGACCCAGGATCTCGCCGCGCTTTAAGGTGAAGCTGACGTTATCAACCGCATGAACATTGCCATTGGTCGCTGCATAATCGACGCTGAGGTTTCTAACATCCAGGAGCGTCTGGGTAGCCGTGCTACTTCCCATTATGCCACCGCCTTCTTCTGTTTCAAGAGTTTGATAGTAGGTTGCTTGCGTAAACGCGGGTCCGCAATCTCATCGACGCCAAAGTTAATCAGGGTCAGGCCAGCACTCAGCACAGCAATAGCCAGGCCGGGAGGCACAAACCACCACCAGAGTCCAGAGAAAATCGAGTCAGATGCTTGCGCCCAATACAGCATACTGCCCCAACTGACAGAATTGATATCGCCAAGACCCAGGAATTCCAGGGAAGCCCAGGCCAGCACCACAAAGACTGTCGTGCTAACAAAGGCCGCGGCGACAATCCCACTGACATTGGGCAAAATTTCAAAGAAGAGAATACGCCAGCTTGATTCGCCGCTGGCACGGGCCGCAGTCACAAAATCGCGGCTGCGCAATGACATCGTTTGCGCGCGCAGGATACGCGAATTCCAGGCCCAACTGGTGAACGCGATCACCAGGGCAATCGTCAGCGGCCCTCTGGGGAAAAAGCTAACCACGACAATCGCCAGAGGCAGCGCGGGAATCACCAGCGTAATATTGGCGAACCAGGTGATCACATCATCGATCACCCCACCAAAGTAGCCACTCGTCAGACCAGCGGCGGTAGAGATGATCATAACCAGCAAACCAGTGGCAAAGCCCCAGAACACGCTGCTACGCGTCCCATACAAGAATTGCGAGAGGACATCCTGGCCCAGCGTCGTTGTCCCTAAGAGATGCTGGAGGCTCGGTGCAACATGTTTGAGGCGTGAAATAGCCTGAGGGTCGTATGGCGCAAAAAGTGGGCCAAAGGTGGCGACCAGCAGAAAAGCGACGACAATCGCAAATCCCAGCGTCACTTTGGGATTCGCGGTAATGCGCCGCCAGAGCCATCCCAACAGACCGGGCGCGTGTTTAGAGCGTGGGGTCAGAACAGGGAGCGCAGTTGGGACAGCGTCCGGTGCTTGCGGCGGTATAATCAGGCTCATAAATGTCAGGCACTCCTTTCAACACGCACGCGCGGATCAAGCCACGCATAGGAGAGATCGGCCAGGAAGTTCGCCATCAGCACGCCGAGGGAGATAAAGAGAAAAATGCCCTGGACCAGAGCATAATCCTGGTTCTGCACTGCCAGCAGCAGCGCGTAGCCAATGCCGTGGTAGTTGAAGACCATCTCGGTGAGCAACTGGCCGCCCACGATAAAGCCCAGCGAGATCGCGAAACCGGCGATGTTCGGCAGGATCGCATTGCGCGCGGCATAGACGAACATCACGCGACGGGTTGGCAGACCTTTAGCGCGGGCCATCAGCACATAATCTTCGGAGAGCGTGGTAATCATCACATTGCGCATGGCCAGCATCCAGCCGCCCAGCGAAACAAGCACAATCGTCAGCGCGGGCAAAATAGCGTGCTGGAGCATATCGACGATAAAATCCATACTCCACTCAGGCCCATCAAAATTTAGCACGGACCAGCTGCCCGATACGGGGAACCAGTGCAAGGTAAAGCCAAAGAGGAAGAGCACGACGAGAGCCAGCCAGAAATAGGGGATCGCGGCGAGAAAGTTCAGCGCGGGCGTCAAGAGCGAGTCCAGCGCACCACCGCGGCGCCAGGCCACCACAATCCCGATCAGGCAACCGAGGGTAAAACTGAGCACAACTGAGACCAGGCCCAGGCCCAGGGTCCACCAGATATCGTGGCCGATAACCTCGGAGACCGGCGTAAATGAATAGGTCAGCGAATTCCCCAGGTTACCATGCAGCAAGTTATTCAGATAGTTGCCGTATTGGACCCAGATCGGCGTTTTGGGGCCATAGCCCATTTGTGCCTCAATGGAGGAGAGAAAGGCAGGGCTAGGGTGATAGCCACGATCAATCAAGGTATTGACCAGCGATTGGGCGGGATTGCCTGGCGCGAGGCGTGGAAGAATAAAATTCAATGTGATAGCTGCCCAGGCCGCACCAATATAGAAGATGATACGACGTAATAAATGGCGCATCTATGTGCTCCTTTCCAGGTACAGCATAGCACAAATGTGTTTCGAGCTTTGAAGCCTCAAGCGTTCCTGAACCTGGATTGATAGACATTTGTGGATTTCTGTACAAAGACAGCAGAAGGCAGATTGGGATCTCATACCCTTGCACAGAGGCTGGATGGCCATCTGTGCAAGGGCACATGGGAATGGTTTTATAGCCATCCCCATGTGCCAGGGCAGAGCGAAAGGCGAGTTCCTGCTCACCTCGCGCTCTGCTTGAGAGGATTAGGACGTTGGGACCAGATGCTGGAGAATGATCTCATTATCAGGAGCTGCCCAGGTTGCGCCTGTCGCATACTGATTGTTCGCATCAGGCCAGCCAGTGAAGTTCTGCGTGCTGTACTCGAACCAGCGAGCGCCAGCCACCGTCGGTATCCAGGGTACCTGATTGACCATGATCTTCTCAAGGCCTTCGATATCGGTGGTCTGTTTGGTCTGATCCTGCGTGCTACCAAGATCGGCCAACAGCGCGTTGGTCGTTGGATCGTTCCAGTAGCTACTGTTGCGGCCAGCAGGGGGAATGCTCGCGCCGGCCAGCGTCCCATTGTAGATGTCATACGCGCTGTGTGCGCCGCCGGCGACAGCACTCTGCATCAGATCGTACTTTTGAGCGCCACTGCGCAGGGTCGCGTAGTCGGTAGGCTGCATCGACTTGATTGTGACCTCAACGCCGATATCCTTCAGGTTCTGCTGCACCGACTGAGCAGCTGCGTTCCAGTCGGTCCAACCAGTGACGGTGATCAAGGAGAAGGAGAGGCGCGCACCATTTTTAGCAAAGATGCCGTCGCTGCCCTGCACGTAGCCAGCCTGTGTCAGTAGAGCTTTCGCGCTGCTGGCATCAGCCGTGGTGGACAGGTTCTGGTACTGAGGCAACTGATACTGCTTGTTCCCAGCAATGTCGAGCAGACCGGTCTGGGTAACGGGGGGAACCAGGCCATCTTCGCCCTGCTGAGACCAGGCTTTGCGGTCGATGCCCATGCTGAGGGCCTTGCGCACATTCACGTCGGCCAGCAGAGGATTATCGCGGGTATCCATGAAAATGCCAACCATGTCGACCGGCGCCATGTAGTAGTGATGGTGAGCTTGATCGGGATTGATGTAGCTGTCCTGCAGACCAGTTGCGAAGAAACCAGCCCAGTCGGCCCCGCCGGTAGACATCGCCACTTTAAAGGCGTCGTTATCTTTATAGACGGGCATTTTGATGACGTCAACCTTCACCTTGTCCGCGTTATAGAACCCGGTGTTCTTCTTGAGCGTCATCAGGTCGGGGCTCCACTTATCAACCATCATAGGACCGGTCCCAACGCTCTTCATCGGGTCTATCGAGACCTTCGAGATATCGCCCGCGTTGGCGTACACGTGCTGTGGAAGGATGAAGACCGAGCCACCAACGATGTCAAAGGAGACAAACGCCGAGGCTTTGAACGTGAAGAGTACGGTGCTATCATCGACCTTCGTGACTGAGGTCAGCAGAGGGGTCACGCCCCAGATGTCAGCTGTGGAATATTGTTTCAGTGCATTGAAAGTGAAAACAACATCAGCAGCACTGAAAGACTGGCCGTCGTTCCATTTCACACCGCTGCGCAGGTGGACTGTGACCTGTGTGCCATCGGCGCTGAAATCATGCGACTGACCCAGCAGGCCAGTCCATTGGCCGGTTAGAGGATCGGCATAAAATAGAGGTTCGTAGATCAGCCCGCTTAAGCCAGCATTGGCATTTGGACTGTAGGGGTTAAAACCGGCAGTTGTAAACTGAGAAGTCGTGGCGGCCATCACCAGGGTATGGGCCTTGCTCTGAGTGGCACTACCACCACCACAGGCAGCCAGCAACATGGAAACGACGATCAGCAGGGAACAAAATATGAAACCTGCTTTGAGTTTCATCTGCATCGATGAAAACAGCGAGTTGGGAGACACGGGAAACCTCCTAACACAAGTGGAATAGCATCTAAAAATGTCCTTGCCATTCCGTTAAATATCCGACCAATAAAAATCCATTCGGAATGAACCTGCTTTTTGCTTATGCATTCATTCGGATTGGCCTCTATATAAGACTATACATGACGCTGGATCATTTGTCAAGATGTCTATACCACTGGACCAGGAATCGGCAAGAAACTTGTTTTACAATGAAACGCCGTTTGGCTCTCAAGCGCGCGCGATTGCTGCACGCTTCTCTCTCTTACTGGAGCATTCATAAAGATGTCTATACCACTAGACCAAGAAAATGACGAACAGGTGGATTGTAGCGAGCGCGTGTGCGCTTCCCAGCAAAAAGCCTCATGCATTATGTCAAGCATAATGCATGAGGCTTCCACCGTTAATCAGCTTCCTACATAGGAAGAGAACATCTCCAGGACCTTTGTCCAGACAAGAGATGTTCAAAACAAAGTCTCTCAGGATAGTACTATTCATTCTGAGATCGCCGCATATGGAAAAGCTCGGCGGTGAGCATCAACTCTCTGGCAGCAAGGCGCGCCAGGCTTCGGTTGCGTAGGCGAGCTGCCCCTGACAAATCGTGGCTTGTAAGTGCAGCGACGAATCGAAGATCAACAGATCAGCGTCATAACCTGCCTGTAAACATCCTTTGCGTTCGGCAACGCGGGCCGCGCGCGCGGGGTTGAGCGTGAGCATACCAACGGCTTGTGAGAGTGAGACCTGCGTGATATCCAGCATATTATGCAGGGCTTGCTGCATCGTCAGCACACTGCCGGTGAGGGTACCATCGGCCAGATAAGCCGCGCCACAGAGCACCTGAGCCGTCTGGCCGGCGAATTCAAAGGTCGCACCGATCTCCAGACCGGCGACTGCCTGGGCATCGGTAATCACTACGGTACGTTCGGGTCCGAGCATCCTGACCAGCAGACACATGACTTCGGGGTGGACGTGGACGCCATCGGCGATCAGCTCGCCCTGCACCCGTGGATCTTTGGCAATCGCGGCAATGGGGCCGGGCGCGCGGTGCAGCAATGGACGCATAGCGTTAAAGCAGTGGGTCGCGTGCGTAGCCCCCAGGGCAATAGCCTCTTCAGTCTGCTCATAGGTGGCATCCGTGTGCCCGATACTCACGGTCACGCCCGCCTCTACCAGGCGTTTGATCATGGCATGCGCGCCGGGCAGTTCGGGAGCGAGAGTGATCAGGCGCAGATGTCCCCTGGTCAAAGCGAGAATGTACTCGGTTTCGGCGGCATCAGGCCGACGCAGCCAGGACGGGGGATGGGCGCCACGGCGTTTCACGTTAATATATGGCCCCTCCAGGTGGATGCCCAGCGCTTCAGCACCCTCGCCGGGCTGCTCAATCGCTGCGACAGCCGTACATAATTGTGCCTCCGGGAGCGCGCCAGGTGTGCCCACCACAGCCACCAGGAAAGAGGTTACCCCCGTACTCGGCACCCAATGAGCATAGGATCGAATTTCATCTGCGCTGGTTGTATGCAGCTCAAAGCCGCCACCACCATGCGTATGCACCTCGATAAAACCCGGCATCACAATCGTTGAACTGGCATCCAGCACTTTCTCTGATGCGTGGAGACCTCGCCCAACCTGCTCAATGCGCGCCCCTATCACAGTAATATCAGCGTCAGCCAGGTCCATCGTGGCATCAACTAAACGTGCTCCGCGTAACGTAAACCGCATGAACGCATACTCCTTACAATATACAAGTTCTCTTATGCAGAGAATCCCTTCTCAAAGCGTGGAAGCCAGCGAAGACTTTCCTCTAGAAGTGGGAAAATGATAACTCCCCACTTGACGCTTCGCGAAAAATATGGCACTATTATACCACATCAGTGGTCTATACAACATACCAATTATACCATGCGGCGACGAAGCTTTCGCGAGTACCGTCTCCCCATAGCGACGCAAGAGTGGTATACTTAGTGCAAAATCACGAAAGAAAGGTAGGTACATACCCGTGAACTCGATAGTCAGAAAAAGCCCCTTGCCTCGCTATTACCAACTCAAGGAGATTATGAGAGAGAAGATTAGTTCGGGAGAATGGAAACCGGGCGATCTCATCCCCTCGGAACGCGAGCTAGGGGAACAGTACGGTATCAGTCGCATGACTGCCCGCCAGGCGATTACAGAACTGGTCAACGAAGGTCTTTTCTACCGCGAACAGGGCAAAGGGACCTTTGTCAGCCGACATAAGATCACGCAACAATTGATCCGCCTGACCGGTTTTACTGAAGATATCAAAGCACGTGGGCAACGGCCTGGCTCCAGAATTATTTCAGCGAAGATGGTGCCTGCAGACGAAACCGTCGCCGAACACCTACACATTAAAACTGGCCTGATGATTTTCCAACTGCAACGTCTGCGCCTGGCTGACGAAGAGCCCCTGGCCATTGAAGTTTCCAATCTTTGCTTCCCTGGCTGTGAAAAGCTGCTGGAAGATGATCTGGAGCAAAATTCCCTTTATCGTCTGTTAGAGCACAAGTATGGACTGCCACTGATGGAGGCTGAGCAGCAACTGGAAGCGGGTCTGATCAGTCCCGACGAGGCCCAATTCCTGAAGGTTCCCGTAGGCAGTGCGGCCCTGTTCGTGCGTCGCACTACCTATACCGAACGCGACCAGCCCATTGAATATGCGCGATCTATTTATTGTGGCAACAAGTATATCTTCTTCACTCAGATGAAACGCGAACAGCTCGTACCCTGAGCGTTCACACTCATCTGCATTGCAAGGAGGCATCAAGAGGAGCAAGACCTATGCCCCACGAACGACATAGAGACCAAACGCAGGAGCAAACAGTTATGACTTTGGCGACCGAACAGAGAAATCCCGCGACCACCGACATTGATCGCATGAGTCCGCTGGAGATTGTGCAGGTGATGAATGAGGAGGATGCAAAGGTAGCGGCAGCGATTCAACAGGAGCTGCCCCAGATTGCCAGGGCGGTTGAGGGGATCGCGGCCCGTTTGCGTCGTGGAGGGCGGCTGATCTATGTGGGAGCCGGGACATCCGGGCGACTGGGAGTACTGGACGCTGCCGAATGCCCACCAACCTTTCAAATTCCCCCCGAACGCGTGGTCGGCCTGCTGGCGGGTGGCCCCATTGCCCAGTCTCAGGCCCAGGAGGATCTGGAAGATAGAGCGGAGGCGGGCGAGGCCGATCTGGTGGCACTGCACCTGACTGCTGAGGATAGTGTAGTGGGCATCGCCGCCAGTGGGCGCACACCATACGCGCTGGGGGCGGTGGCCTACGCAAAGGCCCTCGGCGCGCTGACCATCGGCATCGCCTGTAATGCGTGCTCGCCGCTGGAACAGGCGGTAGAGATTATGATCGCGCCGGTAGTCGGCCCGGAAGTCATCGCTGGCTCGACACGCCTGAAAGCAGGGACCGCGCAGAAGATGGTCCTGAATATGCTGAGCACGGGCAGTATGATTTTATTGGGCAAGACCTTTGGTAACCTGATGGTCGATGTACGCGCCAGCAATTATAAGTTGCACCAGCGCGCGCTCAATATCGTCTCGGAAGCGACCGGGGCGGTCACAGAGCAGGCCGAGGCGCTTCTTCAGAACAGCGGAGGCGAGGTCAAGACGGCGATTCTGGTGGGCAAGACCAACCTGACGCCTGAGCAGGCCAGAGCGAAACTGGCTGAACATGGCGAGGTGTTGCGCGCAACGCTGGACGCACTGCTCCTATGAACGAACAGCTTCAGGAGCAACCCTGCTTTGCGCTGGGTGTCGATGGCGGCGGCAGTAAAACCCTGGCCGTCATCGTCAATGCAAGTGGGGAAGAGGTCGGGCGCGGCCTCGCGGGAAGTGCGAACTACAACGCGGTTGGCCTGGAGGCGGCGGTGCAGCATATCTCCACCGCCGTCGAGCAAGCTACGCGCATGGCGCACTGCCAGCTCCCCCTACGCAACGCCTGGTTTGGACTGGCTGGTGTGGATCGAAAGATTGATTTCGATCTCTTCCAGCCTCATCTCAGCACATTCGCGGAGCACGTGCGCTTGACCAACGATGCCGAGTTACTGCTGGCGGGTTTGGAGCACGCGGTGGGCGTGGCTCTGGTCGCTGGCACAGGCTCAATCGCGTTGGGTCGTGACGCCGCCGGACACAGAGCCAGAGCTGGCGGCTGGGGACATATCCTGGGCGACGAGGGCAGTGGTTATACGATAGCCCAGCAAGCCTTGCAAGCGACCATGCGCGCCGTTGATGGCCGGGGACCGCAAACCATCCTGCTTGAACGCATTCTCCAGTACTGGAACATATCCCAGGCGGACCAGATCATCACCCAGGTCTACGGCGAGGAGGATAAAGCCAGAATTGCCAGCCTCTCTGCTCTGGTTCTGCTCAGCGCGCGCGCAGGCGACCAGGTGGCCGCGACAATTGTGCAGCACGCGGCCAGAGAGCTGGCCCTGACAGTCCACGCGGTCTGCCAATCGCTGGAGTTTCCCGGCAAGGAGATTCCCCTGGCCCTGGGCGGCGGCCTGCTGATTAACGAGGCCGATTTTTGCACACAGGTGATTCAGCAAATTCGCCACTACCAACCCATCGGGCAGGTGGCGCTGGTCGCTCAGCCCACACTGAGCGCGGCCCGCGCGGCACTTCACCTGGAGTAACAGCGTATCTGGATAGAAAGGATATCCCACACAATGTCTGGCACAGTAGATGACCTGACGCTGGCGGAACAGATTGGCCAATTGCTGATGGTGGGTTTTCCCGGCACAGAACCCACACCTGAACTGATCGAGTTGATCCAGCACCATCACGTCGGCAATATTGTCCTCTTCTCACGCAATGTGCGCGACGCTCGCCAGCTCCACGAGCTGACCAGCCGCCTGCAAGATATTGCGCGCGAGTCTGGGCAGCGCTATCCTCTGCTGATCGCGATTGACCAGGAGAACGGCATGGTGCGGCGCTTGAAAGAGGATGCCACGACCTTCCCTGGCAATATGACCCTCAGCGCGACACGATCCGAGCAGAACGCGTATGATGTGGCGCGGGCCAGCGGTCTGGAACTACGCGCGCTCGGCGTGAACCTGAACCTGGCGCCGGTGGTGGATGTGAATAACAATCCGGCCAACCCGGTAATTGGCGTGCGTTCGTTTGGAGAAGATCCCCAACAGGTCGCGCGTATGGCCAACGCTGAGATTCGTGGCTACCAGAGCGCGGGGGTAGCAACCTGCATCAAACACTTCCCCGGCCACGGCGACACGGCCACCGATTCGCACCTGGCCATGCCCACCGTCCCTTACGAGATGGAGCGCCTGGAGCAGATCGAACTGCTGCCCTTCAAAAGCGGGATCGCAGCCGGGACCGATTGTGTGATGACAGCGCATATCTATTTCCCGGCCCTGATGCACGACACGCAGCTCCCGGCCACGCTCTCGCCCGCCGTCATCCGTCAACTTCTGCGCGAACAACTTGGCTTCCAGGGCGTGATTATGACCGATTGCCTGGAGATGAACGCGGTCTCAGAAACCGTCGGCGTGGCAAAGGGTGCAGTGCTGGCAGTTCAGGCCGGCAACGATCTGATCTTGATCTCCCATCGCCCTGAAAGGCAACTGGCCGGGATCGCGGCCATCAAAGCTGCCGTGGAAATGGGCGAGATCTCAAGCGAGCAGCTTCGCCAGGCGGTAGCACGTATCCTCGCGCTCAAAGAACGGCTGAGCAACCAGGAACAGGCGCAATCTCTGGCCGTGGTTGGCTGCGAAGCGCATCGGCAGTTAAGTGAACAGATCTATGAGCGCGCGATCACGCTGGTGCGGGATAACGGGCACCTGCTCCCACTGCGCCTGGAGCCAGAGCAGCGTTTGCTGGTAGTCTACACGCACCGCGCTATCTGGACGCAGGTAGAGGATAAGCGCTATCCAGAGGAGTTTCTTGTCGAGAGTTTACGCCAGCATCACGCCAACACCACAGCCATTGTCCTCAGCGAGCAGACCTCGCCCGCCGAATATGAAGCGCTCTATCACACAGCCAGGGAAGCCGCAGCGGTCCTGATGGTCACCATCAACGCGCTGCTGGACCCGCGCCAGATTGAGGTGATGCAAGCGTTGCTCGCGACGAGTTGTCCGGTGATTGGGCTGGCGACTTACAGCCCCTACGACCTGCTAGCTTTCCCCACGCTGGGCACCTATCTGGCAACCTATGAATACACCAGGCCAGCCATCGCCGCCGCGGTACGCGTGCTCTTTGGGGAGATTCAGCCACAGGGCAAGCTGCCAGTGAGCCTGCCCGACTTATATCCACTTTGTCCTT
>CAXUEY010000039.1:0-22122 GCA_964250225.1 uncultured Ktedonobacteraceae bacterium
CTACGGTGACTGACTGGCAGCTCGCTCTTTCCCGTGGGAAGGTTGTGCTAGAAGACGATCTCGCGACCCGGTTTGACTGCGATAGCGTGGTCATCGTTGCCAAAATCGTCAAGGGTTTCGTTGTGATGGGCGACGACCTGGGCAGCCGTCAGGGCATCGTTGCCGGTGGTGGTGTGCGCGTCGCTGACCAGCGTGACATCGTAGCCCAGGGTGGTGGCGCGCCGACTGGTTGTGTCGATGCAGTACTCGGTCTTGCAGCCGGCCACTACCAGATGCGTGATGCCCCTGGCCGCCAGTTCCTGCTGGAGCGTGGTCAGGTAGAACGAGTCCGAGGCTCGTTTGCGCAGGACCAGCTCGCCCTCTTGAGGCGCGACCTGGGGATGGATCTGCCAGCCGGGCGAATGCACTTCCAGCGAGTCACCGGGATCGCCGTCGTGCTGCATATAGATCACGGGCGTTTCGTTGACTCTCGCCCTCGCCAGCAAATCCTGAATAGTCGCTAGCACCTCGTCCCTTTGATGCGCGGGGGACTCGCCATCGATCAGACCAACCTGAGCATCAATCACCAGCAGGGCCGTATTTTGAGCATGATTCTCTTGCATGCTGTGTACTCCTGTTTTCTGTGTATGAAACAACATTATTTACTCTTGGTGATAAAAAAGGTTAGTCCTGATACACTGGCGTCTCCTGCGGCTCTCTGCAAATTTGCCCGCGCCGTCCATCTCAGGCTGGTCACGTGGCTGCGGACAGTATAGACCAGCTTTACGTACACAGTCAAGGGTTTGCTCGATTGGAGTGGACGTCAGGTTTTGAGGGGTCTGCCAAACCGTCCCCACAGGCCAGCCAACCGCATCCGGTGGATGAGAAAGGCAGCGTGGCCCGTGGGGACGGTTCTCAGTGTAACTGCTCGACCAGCTTGCGCGCCTCATGCAGCCATTGTTCAGGATTGTCGTCGGGGATCGAGCAGCCATTGGCCAGGATCAGACGCCGCCCCCTGGTTTGTGTGACGGCCCCCAGAATCTCGTTCTCGATCTCCGTTTCGCTGCCGTGGGTCAGAGGGCCGCGCTCGGCCAGACCTCCCATCAGACATTTATCGGTCAGGTTCAGCGCCTCGCTCAGGCTAGGGCCGGTCAAACGGTCACTCCAGCTCATCGCCTGGATCGGGTAATCGACAAAGTCTTCGAAATAGATCTCGTCGTCCACCTGCTCAGGATCGGCATGCACGTGTACAATGTTCAGCCAGCCCTTACTTGTTCCCGCCAGCGCTTGCAAATCGTAGGGACGACCCAGACGCTTATATTCTTCACGCGTGAAGTGCCGGTTAGTCGCGCCCATGCAGGAAAAGAAGATCCCGCTGGCCCCAGCTTCGATAGCCGCCGCCAGCAGTCCGTGCAGGTTTTCAGCGATGACGGTCAAACCCTGCTCAAACGCCTGGGGATTCTGGCGCGCGGCCTCCACAACCTTCTCGCGTCCCACCCAGCGCAGGGCGTAGGTCAGGGGGCTGAAGATCGTGAGGATCAGGGGATAGTCCTGGCCCAGTTGGGCGCGCAAACTGCGAATACAGGTTAGTTGCTCCTGAAAAATTGGCGTTTCCAGACCCAGCCTGGGCAGTGTGGAGAGTTCCGAGGCCGTGATCCCACGTCCCGGCTCCGGGTAGGGCAGATCCGGCATAATTTTGACGATATCCAGTTGATATGTATCGTAAAAAAACGCTCTGGTGAGTTGCGCCATGCGTTCGCCCGACCCTTGTGGCTTGAAGTGGTGCCAGAAAACAAACGGCACGCGATCAACCGGTTCGCCAACCAGGGCTGCGCGCACCCGCTCGCCCGACGTCATCTGAGATTGTGCTGCTGACATAAAACACCCATTTTCCTTTCATTCAGACATTTTCTGAAGAGACACTCAAAGAAGTTGAAACGCTCTCCCTGAGTATACGCATCTTTCGACGCTCTCTGCAAAATGCCTGCCCGATGCCTGAAGCCAGCCGCGTCACCATATTTTCCCCCTTTTAAATTTGCGGAGAGTATGATACAATGCTCGCGTTCAAGGGCCCATAGCTCAGCGGTTAGAGCTGCCGGCTCATAATAGATGTGCGCCCATGTGCTTTTATATACCATGCCTACAGAGGTAGGCGACACTGAGGTTAAGGTGTCTAAAGCAGGGTCTTACCTGGATGGGAAAGCCTGAAGGGGACAATAGCATGGCCTGTAAAAGTCTGGTAAAGCCTGAATAGTTTTGCCAGGCAGCTACGCTGTATATGGTTAAAGCTGAATTGCTTGAATCCTAGTCCGAGCGAAAAGACTAACGACCTACAAAAGTCGTATAGTCAGTGTGGAGTTAGTGAGCGCGGTTATGAGGCTTACTAAAAACCTCCTCCACGGCAATGCTTAACGAAAGCAGAGAGGACGAACGGGGAACCTAAGTACAGACGAGGTATGTAAGAGAACTTGGGGATCGCCTAAACGTCGAGAGACACATGGCGACGGAGTGCTCATAGTACTCAAATGATTGGGGTAATGCCCAATACAAGGGGAAGGGGCACAGGAAGTCTGGAAAGGCTTCTGGAGAGCCGTGTGCATTGAAAGGTGCATGCACGGTTCGGGAAGGGGTAATCGGAAGTGTAGCTATCTAAAAGCACACGCCGGGTATCAACTTCACCTGGTAGGTCGCTGGTTCGATCCCAGCTGGGCCCATTCGGCTCCCGATTGAATTCAATCGGGAGCCTTTGTTTACAACTCATAATCTTTTGCCCAACGCACATTTTTTTCTTGTTTATTTTAGTGGGAAGCAATCTGAGGTTGATAGCCATACCAGGTGCCTCGTCTACCGGGACGAGATAGATTTTATTGAGGGTGAGACGCTGGAGGACCATCTGCTGCGGACAACTGAGGGATGTTTGCCATTGGATCAGGTGCTACGTATCGGGATAAACCTGTGCTATGTGCTGGACTATCTGCATAGCCGTCAGCCGGCGGTGATCTTTCGCGATATCAAACCGGCGAATGTGATGCTCACGCCAGAGCAGAGGCTCTACCTGATCGATTTTGGCGTGGCGCGTCAGTATAAGCCGGGAAAACTCAAGGATACCATTGCCTTTGGTTCGCCCGGCTATGCGGCCCCAGAACAGTATGGACGCGCTCAGACGACACCCCAGGCCGATCTGTATAGTCTGGGAGCGTTGTTGCACCAGATGGTGACGGGTCAAGATCCCTCGCTCAATCCTTTCCATTTCCCGCCCTTGCGTGCCCATGATCATACATTGCCTATTGAGCTGGAAAAGTTGGTTGTGCAGTTGCTCCGATACACTGTATACGCCACTAGCGCTGGCCTGGTCGCCTGATGGACACTCCCTGGCCTTTGGGTGCAGCAATGGTGAGGTGCATGTCTGGGACATAGTGCAACAGCGCCTGGTCTACATTTATCGTCGTCATCATAGAGGGGCGATAACTGCCGTGGCCTGGTCCCCCGATGGCCAGCGCATCGCCTCCGCCGGCCACGATCATACCGTGCAGGTCTGGGGCGCGCTGGATGGCAAGAACGCCTTTCCGTACCGTGGCCATCAGCACCGCGTCCTCACCGTAGCCTGGTCCCCCGATGGTCAATATCTGGCTTCGTCTGGTAGAGATGCCGTGGTGCATGTCTGGAAAACGCTCTAATCCAGACTGCTCGTATGCTCTCGGATTGTCTCTTGTCGCCTGTTGAAATTCGTACTATGTTAGAGGTAGAGAGGCGAAATCGGTCAGCAGTATGCACTGTATATGTAGTTTCAATAGGATTAGCGCGAGAGTTTATGAGGTACAGCTATGCAAAACATTCAGAATAAAGAACATACGCGAGAGCAGAATATATCGGCAACGTCAGTGACCACAGCAAATGGGCGGGCCGTTACGACGTTGTCGCGTGTGGTGATTGTCGGGGCGGGTTTTGGGGGATTGCTGGCCGCGAAAGTGCTGGCTCACGCTCCAGTTGAGGTGACAGTGGTTGATCGCAACAATTATCATCTTTTCCAACCCTTGCTTTACTGGGTGGCGAGCGCCGGTCTCTCACCGGCTGAAATTTCAGCGCCAATCCGCCGCGTGTTGCGTGAACAGAAGAACACCGAAGTGCTCATGGCTGAGGTCACAGGTATCGATCTGGCGCAGCAGCAGGTGTTGATGGGAGAGCGTGCCCTTGCCTATGACTATCTGGTGCTAGCGACAGGGGCGTGTGATAACTACTTTGGCCATCCTGAGTGGAGCCAGTATGCGGTAGGGTTGAAGTCCATTCAGGAGGCCACGAACATTCGCAGTCGTATTCTGCAAGCGTTTGAGGTTGCGGAAATCGAGTCTGATCCAGAGAAGGTCAAGGAACTCCTGACCTTTGTGCTGGTAGGAGCCGGACCGACAGGTGTAGAAATGGCCGGGGCAATCTCCGAGTTGGCGCGTAAGGCTCTGGTCAAGGACTTTCGCCGGATCAATCCTTCATCCGCGCGTGTCATCCTGGTTGAGGCTGGGCCGCGTATTCTGGAGGCTTTCCCGGAGAAACTGGCTCAGAAAGCACACAGAGAGCTGCGGCGCCTGGGCGTTGAAATTCGTACCAATGCGCCTGTGGAGCAGATTGATGCCGATGGCGTTATCATTCAGGGTCAGCGTATTTGTAGCAAAACGGTCATCTGGAGCGCGGGTGTCGCAGCTTCGTCCGCCGGCAAGTGGTTGGGGGCTAAGGTGGACCGGAGGCAGCGTGTGTTGGTCGAGGCTGACCTGACCGTACCAGGACATCCCAACGTCTTTGTGATTGGCGATACCGCCTCTTTGAAGCAGGATGGTAAACCGCTGCCCGGTGTTGCTCCCGTTGCTATGCAACAGGGTCGCTATGTGGCCGCGTTAATCAAGCAGCGCGCAACCGTTGGAGGACCGGAACGACCTTTTCATTATGTGAACAAAGGGAACCTGGCAACCGTAGGACGCTCCTATGCCATTGTCGATTTCAAAAAATTGCACCTGACGGGGCTACTGGCCTGGATACTCTGGCTAGCCATCCACATCTATTACCTGATCGGTTTCCGCAATCGCCTGGTCACACTGTTTCAGTGGGCCTGGACCTACTTCACCTTCAACCGTGGCGCGCGTCTGATCACCTCACACAATAAGTATGAGTGAGAACACATCCTTTCGATTCTCATCGATTCTCAGTGTCACACTTTGCTTTGCGTCGTCGTATAAGATTGGTAGGCTTACATGAGTGTATTGAGAGGAGGTAAGAAGAACAATGACTACCAGAACCGCGCCTGCGCCACAGCAAGCAGGGGCAATGGAGGGACAGCCTCGTTTGCGGCAACGCTCGCATGAAATACAATCTGTAAATCAGCTTCGTTCGTTGCCCATCGGCTTACCGGAGAAAGCCATTGGACAGAGCGTCACCCTTTTGAACCAGATTCTGGCGGATACGATTACGTTGCACGACCTCTATAAAAAGCATCACTGGCAAGTTGCTGGCCCGACTTTTTATGAGTTGCATCTGTTGCTTGATAAGCACGCCGCCGAAGTGCTCGCCAGCGTTGATCTGGTCGCCGAGCGTATTCAGATGCTTGGTGGTGTGGCATGCGGCATGCCTTTCGATGTGGCCGAACGCACCAAAATTGAGCGGCCCCCACTGGGAGCAGAGGGCGTGCCATCTCTCCTGGCTCGCACTGTGGACGCCCATGCTACAGTGATTCGCACCATTCGCGAGGGTATAGAGCTGACCTCGGACAACAAAGATTATGGGACCAATGACTTGCTGGTGTCCGATCTTCTGCGTATGCACGAGATGCAGGTCTGGTTTATCTCCCAGCATCTGGTTGAAACGCCTCTGATCGGCGAAAAAAAAGGATAGCGTATCAGTGCATAGAGGAGACACAATGCGGGAATAACGTGCTATATCGCCGTGATTCTTGCATTGTATCTCCTTTTTCTATGGGCAAACGATAGACAGCTCTTTTTTCCTACATTCCCCACTAGAGCAAAACGATTTCCCTTTGTTTCCTGGCATGCCAAAATTACCTGAGAGCCAGAAAGTCATCGTAAGGGGGCTTCTCATCTCAGCCACTTTGGTGTACTATAGACGAAGGAACGTCCGAGTAGATGTCTGTCCCTGTATTGAAGGAGCCATAGAGCATGACTGTTGAAACGCACGAGGTTGTCCTTTCGTTCGACCAGCCAGGAGACGCGCGGAATCCTTTGCTCTCCATACTCCAGCAATTGTTGAACCGTCCTGGGGAGAAAACGGGGCGGGCAATGACGTTGCTGGGTTCGCAGAAAGTGCTGATCGTGGATTCCCAGCAGGGGCGGGCGCAGTATGTGGCGCACCTGCTCTCATCAGCGGGCTATTTGCCGTTTGTCGCTCCAACATCGCTGGATGCATATACCCTGTTTTTGCAGGGCACCTTTCATCCCTTTGCCATTATTTTATGCGAAGAGGGCGCGGCCAATAATCAGTTCTTTTTAACACGCCTCTCACAACAATTTGTGCAGCGTTATGACTGGAATGTGCCGTTTATTCGCTTGCAGGTTCCACCGTCGAAGCTTTTTGGATCGCGTTCAACCGGTCCTTTAGCAAATGTACAGCCAACGTTTCCCCGTCCCACGTCACCGTCCTTTGGTTCGTCGCCTGAGCAAACGTCGTACCCATCGTTTCCCCGCCCCACGTCATCTGGGCAAACAGTGCAGCCATCATTCCCGCCTATGCAGGCGCCATCCAGAACCCCGCGACTGCAACAGCCATCCAGAACGCAAACGCTCCAGCCTCCCTCTGGAACGTCAACTCTTCGGCCAGGAGAGCAGATGGGCCGCGCACCGTTTCCATCGTCGTCCCAGTTTCAGCGACCGGCGCCGGCGCCGCCTCAACCAGAACCAACGATGCGCCAGCCGCGTTCAATTTCTGGTCCCTTAAGGATGCCAGCCCCTTCACCTATGCCAATGCGCACGCCTGAAACGCCGCCCGTGCGTGAAACTGTTCCTCCAGGAACGCTGTCCAGGCGTCGGATAGCTCCCCTGCCTTCCGCTTCGTCGATGAAGTTTACCAAAAAGCAGATTGAGAAGATCTCCCTGGATGGCCTGAGCATCGGGCGTTACCAGTTGCAATCGTTGGTCGGCGGTAACCCCATTGGCGATGTCTATGTGACCTATGATCGCCTGCGCGAACAGGACATCGCCCTGAAAACGCTGCAGACGAATATGATCCCTTTCCACCTGATGGAAGGTCTGCAGGAAGATTACAACCTCTTTCAACAAGAGATGGACTTGCTGCAACATGTCGAGCATCCCCATATTTCGCGCGTCATGAATATCGGCAAGTCATATATCAGCGGGTTTCCATTCATATATAAAACCATGCCGCACTATGCGGAAGGTTCCCTGGACAGGTGGCTGAGCAAGTTCAATGGCAGAGTATTTACGCCGCCAGAGGTTTCGCGCGTGATTTTGCAGGTAGCCGACGCGCTTCAGTTCCTGCATGAGCGTGGCGTACTCTACCAGAACTTCAAACAAACAAATATTCTGGTGGTAAATGAGACAGATAATATGCGCGAACTGCATGTCGTACTCGGGGATTTACCGTTTGTGCAGGATGTGATTAATTTGCCCAAGACCATCGAGTCCTATCGCTATTTTGCACCCGAACAATGGGAGGGTGAGTCCTTCACCTCTTCCGATCAATACGGGCTGGCGATCCTGGCCTACGAGCTGTTGACTGGCCGCGCACCGTTCCAGGGCAATTCGGACGCGATTATGCGTCGTATGCACCTGACGATGCACCCGCCAGCTCCCAGCTCGGTCAATCGACAGATCTATCCTTTCATCGATAAAGTGATCCTGCGGGCCCTTGCTAAGCGGCCCGAAGAGCGCTTCGAGAGTATCCGCGCCTTCGCCACCGCGCTTGAACGCGCATCTAATTAAGCGTATCTAAAGCGCATTGCTCGCTCTGATCTGAAACACAGGCCAGAGCGAGCAATGCGCTTTATGCATGGGTGAGGAAGTCCTTGCTATCATGCGCCTGTGCAACGTACACTATGTCCAGGCATTTCCTCGCTATTTCTACTGTTGTGCTTTCCTAGAAAGGAGAAGCTGGGCATGGATTTTGATTTGCCAGAAGAACATCAACTGGCCTATGAAAGCGCCTATGCGTTCGCGCAGAGCGAAATTGCTCCCCATAACGACGAGATTGAACGCACCGATGACTTTCCCCCCTGGATCTGGAAGCGCCTGGCAGAGCAAGGCTACACGGGTATTGCGATCCCGGAGGAGTATGGTGGTAGCGGCGGCGATTTTTTGATGGCGGCCCTGGTGGGACGCGCGATCAGCCGGACCAATGGTGGGATCGGCATGTCCTTTGGCGCGCACCTCAATCTCTGCGCGCATAATATTCTGCGTAACGGGACCGCTGAGCAAAAGGCGAAATACCTGCCCCGGTTGGTCAGCACAGAGTTGATCGGTGGGCTGGGCCTGACTGAGCCCAACGCTGGTTCAGATGCGATGGGCATTCAGATGACTGCACGCGCCACAGACGGCGGCTATCGGCTCAATGGCACGAAGATCTTTATCACCAACGGTCCTATTGCCGACCTGTTGATTATCTACGCTAAGACGAAGCCAGAGGCGGGCAGCCGCGGGATTACGGCCTTTATCGTTGAGACTGCCACCCCCGGCTATCATGTGGCGCGCAAACTGCAAAAGCTGGGTATGCACGGCTCACCCACTGGCGAACTGGTCTTCGAGGACGTTTTTGTGCCGGAGGCCAATGTGTTGGGGAAGGTCAACGAGGGCTTCAGGGTGGTGATGAGTGGTCTGGACCTGGAACGCGCCTTTTTTGCAACTGGCATGGTCGGCGGACTGGAGGCCGCGCTGGAGATTTCGCTGAAGTACGCGAAAGAGCGTGAGCAGTTTGGTCAGCCTATCGCAAACTTTCAGTTGATCCAGGCCAAGCTTGCCGATATGTACACCGACCTGGAGGCAGCTCGCCTGATGGCACATCGCTGTATGTGGCTGGCTCAACAGGGCAAACGCATCAGCAAAGAGGCGGCGGCGGCGGTGCTCTTTGCCGCGCGGGCTTCCATGCGCGCTGCAGACCAGGCACTACAGATCCACGGTGGAGCGGGCTACCTGACCGACTTCGAGGTGGAGCGCCTCTGGCGCAACGCCAAGTTGGGCGAGATTGGCGCTGGTACCAATGAGATTCGCCAACTGCTGATCGCGCGCGAACTATTGGGGATGCGCTAAAATAGCGTAAATCCGTTTTATGTGCATGATCGTGTACACAGGTGTATATCGATAAAACATTATCTCCTGCCTGGCAAAACTTCTTATAGCCAGAAGGAAAAGAGGTGTCCCATGAAATCGGTACGTATTGCCGGCGGCCTGGGTTTCTATGGCGATTCCTGGCAGCCGATCAAAGCCAGTATTGAACGTGGGGAGGTGCAGTATGTGGCCTCGGACCACCTGGCCGAACTGACCCTGGCGATCCTGCAAAAAGACCGTCAGCGTGATCCCAACCTGGGGTATACCCGCGACCTGGCTCCTATGCTGCTCGACCTGTTACCACTAGCCATGCCACGCGGAGTGAAGTTCGTGCTGAATGCGGGTGGACTCAATCCCCTGGCGGCGCGCGCGGTGCTGCTCAACGCGCTCAAGAAACACAATCTCAAGCTCAATGTAGGGGTAGTGCTCGGTGATTCTGTGCTGGAGCGCCTGGACGAGTTGCAGGCGGCAGGCGCTTCTCTGGCCCATATGGACACGGGCGCGCAGATTGGCACTGTACGCGAGCAACTGCTCTTTGCCAGCGCATATCTGGGGGCGCGTCCCATTGTGGAGGCGCTGGAGGCGGGCGCGGATATTGTGCTGACCGGGCGCGTGGCTGACGCGGCGCTCTTCCTGGCCCCGATGGTCCACGAGCTTGGCTGGCGGTGGGATGAGTGGGACAAACTGGCCCAGGGCATGGTTGTAGGTCACCTGCTGGAGTGCAGCGGACAGGCTACCGGCGGCAACTTTGGCGGCGATTGGCGATCCCTGCCCGACCTGGCACACATTGGCTATCCCATCGCCGAGGTCTGGGAGAACGGCGAGGCGCTGATTACCAAAGCACCAGGCACAGGTGGACGTGTGAACTTCGATACCTTGCGTGAGCAACTACTCTATGAGGTTCACGATCCCGCGCACTACCTCACCCCCGATGTCGATGTGGATATGACCACCCTGTATCTGGAGGAGGTCGCGCCCGACGAGGTGCGCGTGACGGGTGCGAGCGGACGACCCGCGCCGGAAACCTTCAAGATTGTGGCGGGCTACGCCGATGGCGTGATGGGTCAGGCCATGTTGGGTTACGCGTGGCCTGATGCCCTGGCTAAAGCACGCGTGGCGGCTGAGATTGTACAGCAGCAGATGCGCGAAGTTGGTTTGAAGACCGAGGAGACGTGCATCGAGTACATCGGCTACAACTCGATTCATGGTCCACTGGCCGATGCCGCCTACGCCGAGGATCTCAACGAGGTCTACCTGCGCATCGCGGTACGTTGTGCAGATAGGCAGGAGGCGGCGAAGCTGGGTCGCCTCTTCCCGCCACTGGCCCTGAGCGGTCCACCCTTTATCGGCGGATCTGGTGGTATGCTGGAGCCGCGCGGCCTGCTGGGAATCTGGCCCACACTGGCCCCGCGTGCTCTAATCGAAGAGTATATCCGCGTAAGTGTGGAGGAATCGTAATATGAAGCAACAGCTTGTGCATCTGGCTCACGCGCGCTCAGGCGACAAAGGTGATAAGGCCAATATCGCGCTTTTTGTGGCAGACCGTGCCACCTATGAACTGCTGGTGCGCGAAGTCACGGTAGAACGCGTCCAGGCACATTTTGCGGGTATCGTTAATGGTAAAGTCGAGCGCTTTGAGGTACCCAACGTCCTGGCGCTGAACTTTGTACTGCACGATGCACTCAACGGAGGAGCCTCGCGTTCACTGCGTAGCGATTCTCTGGGCAAGTCGCTCTCCTCAGCGCTACTCAGGATGGAGATTGATGTGTGAGGTGTGTTTTTGCCCACCTGTGTGGGCCAAAACACTGATATACTATTTCCCTTTCCCTAGAATGGGGTCACATCTCCGCACATGATCGGGTCTAAGCCCGTCTGTGTGGAAAGATCGGTGGTGCGGTGGATATTGATATACCAGCCGCTTCTGGGAATGGACGACACATTCGGGATGACTGTCCGCGAGACGGCATTGCCGTTCTGGTCCGCGGTCAGCGGCGTGAGCGGGAAGAGCACATTGCCAGGAATCTGGCTCTCGCAACTGCCGAGGTGAATATGCGCGGCATGCATTGAACCGGGCGCGAGCTGCTGAGCAGCGATGATCACCGTCAGCGACCCATCATGGATGAAGAGCACGGCTGCTGCGGTGGAGTGCTGATTGGGCGAGATAACGGCCTGCCCCAGCATAACCTTTGAGTGTTCCTGGCCATTGTGTGTCCGAGGAGCTGGCACGTTGCCGCACGTAATCGGCTCGGCCTGGTCGGCATCGCCCAACGTTGGGCCATTATGCACATTGATATACCAGCCGCTATTGGGGATGCCGCCCTGGACGTTATGCACCACGGTGGTGGTTGACGCGGCGCCACTTGCAGCGGTGACCACATTGTTCAGGGGAATAAGAATGGGGCCATTGACGTTACAATTCCCCCCGTGGATATGCGCCGGGTGCGTGCTATTGGGGGCCAGCCCTACCAGCTTGATCGTCACCGTTAAATCCTGCGTCTGCGCGTTCCAGGTGAGCGAGGCCGAGCCATGAGGCATATGGGGCAGAATAAGCACTGCAGCGCGAGCGCGCTGTACGCCACTTGCCGCAGCTGGCTGGCTACTCCCCATTAGCAGGACCGCAATGGCCACGACAACTATTGCACCTGCCATGATGAAACGCGTCAATTTCAACTTAGAAATAGACATACTTGTTGTTCCTCCTTGATTGACTGTTAGAAAAACGACACTTCTCTAACATATCCTTCTACGCTACACGTTACAATTTGCAACACATAATCCTCGGCGATAGATACCGCCAGCGCACGGCGTCACAAAACGCGGCATACAAATGTGCATGCCTGGATGAAAGCTATGCGAAAAAGGTTGGCGACCTGTTGCTAATAGTAGCACAAAAAAGTGATAAAAGCCAATAGTACTATGGGCATGTTAAATATATTGTTCCGTTTCTCTTGCAGTTCGCGTTTATATGCTGCGTTCCAACGCGTGAAAAGTGGGAGACTTATCTTCCATCTGTGATATATCTGCATCCTTTCTTTTAAGCACTGATTATAAATGCCTGGAGGGATAATAAAATAATTTATCCCTCATATATATCTAAATAGTATGTGTTGCTATATTCTCACCCTCAGACTTGTTTTCATCTCCTTCCGGCTTCTTTGCGTCCCATGACTTCGCTAGCGGGATGTCTTTCAAGAAGAGGGCCGCGATAAAGGCACAGCCACAGAAGATGAGCACGACCAGGAAACCGTGCTGAATGGCCACGGCCAGCGATTGCTTCAGCCCGTCGAAGACCTGGTTGAGCAGGGTGAGCACCTGTTGCGCGGCCTGTGCTCCGGCCTGGTGCGCCACTGCGTCGTGCTGTGGACCCGCCGGGATGTTGGCGCTGGCCTTCGCTGCCGCAATCTGGCTGGCGATGCGCTGCGCGGTGTGTACGACGTTATCGCGATAGTTCTGATCGATCAGCACCTGCGGATTAGTGGCGAATTTCCAGCCCTGCGGTGTCAATTGCTGCACGGCGTTGGTCGGCACGCGCTTGGGCAGGTCGCTGGCGATGGTGTTGTTCACGACGGTCCCGACAATAGCCACGCCCAGGGTCTGGCCCAGTGCGCGCAGGTAGGTCACAGCGCCCGTACCCACACCCATCAGTTTGCGTGGAAGGGCGTTCTGGATCGCCAGCGTTTGCACCGAGAAGAACATACCCAGGCCCACGCCGGTAATAATCATATAGCCAGCCGCCTCCAGTGGACTTGTCGTGGCCGTCATGCGCGTCATCAGGAAGACGCCGATGGAGAGCAGGATCACGCCGAAGATGGTTACACCGTGGTAGCGCGCCAGTTTCGCGATAACGATGCCGGAGAAGGCCGCGCCAACGGTCAGGCTAATGGTCATGGGTGTGATGACCACTCCCGAATTGGTCGCGCTCTCGCCCAGCACGCCCTGCAAGTAGAGCGGGAGATAGATCACCAGTGGCAAGAGGATCATCCCCATAAAAAGCGCCAGCGTGGTATCAGCCGCGAACACTTGATTGCGGAAGAGGCTCAGAGGCAACAATGGCTCACTCGCGAAGCGCTCGGTGATGAAAAAGAGAATGTAGAGGACACCAGAGGCTACCAGCATACCGATAATCTGTGGCGAGCTCCATGCGTAGGTTGCGTCGCTGCCCCAGGTCAGGCCGAGCAGCAGGCAGACGGTCGCCGACGATGCCAGCAGCGCGCCCAGAAAGTCCACGCGCCTGAGGGCTGCCCAGCCGCGATACTGGTTGCTGCGGTTGGAGATGTTACGCGGCATATAGATCAGTAGCGCTGCCAGAGCGATGATACCGATGGGCAGGTTGATATAGAAGACCCAGCGCCAGCGCGTGGCATCGGTGACAAAGTTGCCCAGCAGTGGGCCGTGATCGGTCAGCCAGCCGCCGAGGGTTGGGCCAACCACGCTGGAGAAGCCATAGACGCCTGAAAAGATGCCCTGCCATTTCGCGCGCTCGGCTGGCACAAAGATATCACCAACCACTACGAAGACCAGAGCGATGCCGGTACCCGCGCCCAGGCCCTGAATAGCACGGAAAGCGATTAACTGGTCCATCGTCTGCGCCGCGCCGGAGAGCACCGATCCCAGCAGGAAGACTGTCGAGCCAAGCACCAGGAACCATTTGCGCCCAAACTGGTCAGAGAGCTTGCTGACCAGCGGGATCATCGTCGTCGAGGCCAGGAGATAGGCCGTGACCACCCAGCTATAGCGGTCAAAGCCCTGCAACTCGCCCACAATGCGTGGCAGGGCCGTGCCCACAATCGTCTGGTCCAGCGCCTCCAGCAGCAGCGTGAGCATTAAGGCCGCCAGCACGCTAAACAGGGCAAATCCATGCAGGCTGCGCCCGCTCGCCAGTGCCGCGCTCTTCTCTGGAGGCACCGCGCCCGTTGTATTCTGAGACATGAGAATTCTTCTCCTCTTTTTAATACTGAAAAATTCTGCCTGATGCTGCAAAGTGATGGGCAGTTTCTCTTTGTAACTATTGTCGATTTCTGTTGGGACTCTGGTTCTGATTTTGGTTTTGGTTGTGACTGTGACTATGACTATGATCGTGATTCTCGTGCTGCTTCTGCTCGCGCCTCCTCTGTAGTGATACGCCGCCCGTTTCTTGCTGGATACCGCTCTCGGCCTGGCGGGCCAGTTCTTGTTGGCGCAAACGCTGCGCCCACTCAACTTCGTGGCCCCAGAAGTCCTCAACGTGTTTCATCACCTCAAGGGTCGCATCCAGCGACATATTTTCCCACTTATACTCCCGACGAGCACGTGCAGCCAGATCTGCTGCCTCAGCGCTCAGGTGCAAAACATGCGCCTGGCAGTAGTTGATATAATGATCGATGAGGTAGAGTCGCTCAAAAGGTTGCAAGAGGTGGAGGACCGGCAACTTATAGGCAAAAATACGCTGATACTCACCCAGGTTCGAGGTGGTATCCAGCATCAGCGCGTGAAAACGTTCGCGCCCGTTCTCGGTGATCTGATAGCAGCGCGAATTACGCTCCCCGTGCTGTTCCTGACCAGCCTCTGTGTTGACCTCGATCAGTCCGCTCTCCTCCAGCTTTGCCAGCAGCGGATAGAGTCGTCCATTGCTGACCTTCGCATAAGGCCCAATCATATCGTTGATGATACGCGCGATCAGGTATCCATGCGCTGGGAAGCGTATCAGTAGCGTGAGGATGCATAATTCATACATAGCTTGCCCTCTAGTCTGCCGATTGTAAGACCAGTCATAGTGACCTGTCACTATGACTTAGTATACGCGACAAAAAACGGAGAGTCAAGGGCAACCTACCTCGTCACTTCTCCCAGAAGAGCAAGAATGGAACAGTCCCAGCTCCATCGTGTTGGTATAATGCTGAAGCACCGAGCGGGAAAGGAAAGGCCATGAACTATCGCGCATGCATCCAGGCAAGTATTGATTATATCGAAGATCACCTGAAAGAAGAGCTGACGGCGCAAGATCTGGCAGACATTGCTGGCTTCTCGCCCTATCATTACTACCGTGTTTTTCACGCGTATGTTGGCAAAACCGTTATGGAGTATATCAGATGCAGGCGATTGGCCCATGCTGTTGTCGAACTTGTTCAAAACAAACGTATCATCGATATTGCGATGGATTACGGCTTTGAGACGCACAATGGCTTTGGCAAGGCTTTTCGCAAGACCTATGGGTGCGCGCCAGAAAAGTATCGCCTGCATGTTTCGGGACAGTTGCCTGCGAAGGTCGATCTGTCCCTGTTCGCTCAGTACAATTTGAGAGGAGCAATCGTGATGGAACCACAGATTATGACCAGGCCAGCCTTTAAAGTTGCTGGTTATGAACTCAAGACGACCACGCGTGATGATGCGAGCAGTCAAGAGGTACCGGCCTTCTGGGGCACGATGACCACAGAGCATCTTGAGACTCTGCATAACAAGTTTCAGAGTGTGGGCGGGGCTGAGCTCGGCCTGTCCTTCCCAACTGACCCTGCCAATGGCGATTTCTCTTATGTCATCGCCGTTGAGGTCAGCGACTTCAAGGGCGTTCCGGCAGATATGTTCACGGCGGAAATACCAGAGGGCGTCTATGCAATTTTCACGACTCCGGCCAACGACGGTGAGCATAATATCGCGCCAGCGATTCAAGGAACCTGGAACTATATCCACGAGACCTGGTTCCCCACCTCAGGTTATGAGTTCGCTGAAGGAAAAGCTGATTTTGAGTGGTACCCATGCAGTGACCCAGCGGAAAAGGTCAAGATCTATATCCCGATCATCAAGAAGTAAGACGTATAATCCCCTGTTCTACACAGAAGGAGCTTATGATGGATACTACCCAATTACTCGCCTACTATCGTGCCCACAGTTCTCTCACCGATCCAGGCAGGTATGCCGCGCTCTACGACGACCTGCCCCGCGACGTGCCCGGTCTGGTGCGCGTCGTGCAAGGGCTGATCATTACACCCTACGATGCGGACTTACGCGACATGTATCATCTTGATCCCGAAGAGATCGATAGCGCTCCGTTTGGCGTGCGACGTATGGAAGATTTCATGGAGCGCATCCAGCGCCGTCATGCCGCGCCGCTGAGTGTGGAGCGTCCGCCTATCCTGCGCATTGCCATGAACTGCCGCAACTTCGCTTTCCTGCTGGTCTCAATGCTTCGTCAGCAAGGCATTCCAGCGCGAGCACGTGTAGGCTTTGCTGACTACTTCCCAGTTGTGTACGCCGTTGACCATCGTATCCCCGAATACTGGCACGAGGCGCAACAGCGCTGGGTGAGCGTGGACCCAATGATCGACGATCCCCACAGACGCGACTACAAGCTGACATTTGATACGCTGGACATCGGCAGCCCCACCTTCCTGACGGCTGGCGAGGTCTGGCAACGTTGTCGAGCGGGTGAACTCGATCCCCAGGATTTTGGGGATAGTCCTACTGTTCGGGGTATGCCAGCGATTCGCTATGCCCTGCTTCAGGACTTCGCGTATCTGAACAAGTGCGAGATAGTGGGTTCCGACAATTGGGGCGAGTTAATCACGAAGCCCGAAGCCGACCTGACCAGCGACGATCTCGCGTTGCTGGACCAACTTGCCGTCCTGACCACGCAGGCCGATGCCCACCTGGACGAACTGCGCGCACTTTTCGCGCAGACCGCCTACGGACAGGCAGTCAACGCACAACTGGCTGTCCTCACCTGAACGAACGCCACAACCCGATCTTAGCCGCATCCGCGTTACAAGCGTGCTCCTGGTATAAAAGTACCAGGAGCACTTTTCCTGGTGTGTGGTGCAAGCGGCGTACCTGCTCTGTCTGGTTGCGTAGCACATGGATCAGGCAGGTTGCCCCTCTCTCCACTGAACCGCTACCTGTTCGGCATAGGTTGAAAAGAAAGTGTACATAGCCCTTTATAATTATTGGAAAGTCTGTTTGATACGAATCTCATGCGTTGTACGTATTCAAGAGAGGTGTATCAATCTGGACAGGGCAAGAGCCATCTTTGCAATTGGTAGAATGGATGGCGTATAATCAATCTTGCGCATCCTGACGCAGAGAGAAAAAGAGGCCTGGCCCGCTTGCGGCGTTCAGGTATCTCCTTTCCGCAAAGGCGAGGAGAACGGCGCGTAAGCTGTTTGCTTTTGCGGAAGCAGAGGATTTTGAAGGAGAGGAAGCCGCATGGCCAAGATTGCGTTTATGGAAGTTACCAGGCAGTATAAGGGCGCGAGCAGCCCCGCTGTGGATGCTGTGAGCTTCGAGGTACCGGAGGGTGCGGTCTGTATGCTGCTGGGCACCTCTGGCTCAGGCAAGACGACGCTACTGCGTATGGTCAATCGCCTGATCGAGCCAACGGCGGGCGCTATTTTTATCGATGGCAAGAATATCCTCAAAGAGAACCCCATTGAGTTGCGCCGGAGTATGGGCTATGTAATCCAGCAGGTGGGTCTCTTCCCGCATATGAACATCGAGGAGAATATCAACATTACCGCCAGAATCAGCGGCGGCTGGAGTCGCGAGGATCTGAGGAAACGCGCGGACCAGTTGCTTGAACTGGTCGGGCTGCCCGCGCAGGAGTACCGCAAACGTTTCCCGCGTCAGCTCTCCGGGGGACAGCAGCAGCGTGTCGGTCTGGCTCGCGCTCTGGCCACCGACCCCGCGGTCCTGCTTATGGACGAGCCGTTTGGCGCGCTGGATGCTATTACCCGCGAGCGCATGCAGGAAGAGTTGCTGCGCATTCAACGCGGTGTGCGCAAAACCGTGCTCTTTGTGACCCACGATGTTGAGGAAGCCTTCAAGATGGGCGATCTGATCGCCGTGCTCTCGGAAGGCAAACTGGTGCAGATTGGCTCGCCCATCGAACTGCTCACTAACCCGGCCAATAGCTTCGTCAGCAGACTGGTCGGCGCGGAGAACACCCTGCGTCAACTGCAATACCTGCCCGTGACATCCGCGTTGGATGAGAAGCCCGATGCGGTTTCTTCGGCTCATTGGGGAGATCTGGCAACGTGCTCTTCTGACGCCACGTTACTTGATGCTATGCTGCAACTCCTCTCAAATAAAGCCCCCGCCCTCGCTATCGTCGATGCTCACTCCCAGGAAACCCTCGGACTCGTGACCCTCGCCAGCATTAACCGCGAAATCACCCACCCTGATCAAAAGACGCCTGAGCAGGAAGAAACGCGGATTTAGTATGGCCATGCTCTATATATTTGTGCGCGGTCTCTGCGCTGGAGGAGTACCTATTGTATGAGTTATTTACTCGATCCATTCAATTACGATCTGAGTGACCCTGGGAGTATTCCCAATCTCATGCTGAAGCATATGTTTATCGTCGGCATCAGTATGTTGATTTCCCTGGTCATTGCCATACCTCTGGGTATTCTGATCGCCCGTTACAGGCCCTTTAAGGGGCCAGTTATCACTATAACGGGCTTGCTCTATACCATTCCGGGTCTGGCTTTGCTGGGTTTTCTAGTGCTTGTCACTGGCTTGAATGCGCCCACAATTATTATCCCTCTGGTACTCTATGCACAGTTAGTACTTGTACGTAACACATCTGCTGGGATCAGTGCGATTGATCCGCTTTTGCTCGAAGTGGGACGAGCGATGGGCATGAACCGCTGGCAACTGCTGACACGCGTGACTCTGCCACTGGCATTACCGGTGATGGTGGCAGGTATTCGCGTGGCAATGGTTACGAGCATTGGCATTGCCTCGCTCTCCACATTGGTGGGCGTCTCTTCGCTAGGCGATCTGATCTTTGTCGGTCTGGCCAACCTGCAAAATAGCCAGGTGCTGGCTGGAGCGATCCTGATTAGTCTGCTGGCTGTGGTCGCGGATCTGCTCCTGCTCGTCGTTCAGGTGCTGCTAAATAGAGGAAGGAGCGCGATCTCAGTTGCGTAATATTTATTGGCCAACGAATCTGCTAGCGGGGAGGAGAAGACCGTGAGTAGTCTGTGGCAATTTATTCTCGATCCGAATAATAATTTCGCCGGGCACACCCTGGACTATTTCAAACTCTCAGCCGCGGCTATTATCGTAGCTCTGCTCATCAGCGTCCCACTGGGCATCGCTGTGTCGCGCCGACCATTGCTGGCCTTTGCTGCGGTTAACCTGAGTGGACTTATGCGTGCTATCCCGGTGATTGCGTTTCTGGCGGCTGTCTGGCCATTTTTGGGCTTTGGCTTTACGCCATCATTCGTGGCTCTGGCTGTTCTGGGCATTCCGCCCATTCTCTTGAATACCTACACTGGTCTGCGCGGTATCGATCCAGCTATGATTGATGCGGCGCGCGGCATAGGTATGACATCCCGGCAAATTATCATACGTGTGCAGACGCCGCTGGTTTTGCCGATTATTGCTGCCGGGGTACGTACTGCGGCAGTACAAATCGTTGCTACTGCGACGCTGGCCGCTATCATTGGAGGTGGCGGCTATGGCGAATATATCTATCTGGGACTCCGCGAGTTTAATACAACGCAATTGCTCGCGGGCTCGTTACCTGTTGCGTCCCTGGCGCTGCTCCTGGAACTATCCTTGAGTTGGCTGGAACGCGCTTTAACGCCACTCGGCCTGCGTGTGCAGGCAGTCGCGGGTTCATCTCAGGGATAGAAATATCTATCCATTTGCTGAATCTATGCCAGTGTGGTATCCCATTTTAATTGTTGTCCATTCTAAGGAGGAACACATGACACCCTTATTCCGTTCACTTAAAATTCGCTCTTTCGCGTTGCTGACCATCGTCTTGATGCTGGCTTTGACAGCCTGCGGCAACACTACCCCCGGCGGTGGTGGCGGGTCAAATGCGAATGCTGGCGTTACACTAACGGTTGGTGGCAAGCTGGATACCGAGGCCCAACTGCTGACCAAGATGTATGTGCTGTTGCTACGCCACGCGGGCTTTACCGTGAACGAGCGTGCAGCTCTTGGCACAAACAGCGTCGTTTTCAACGCCATCAGCAGTGGCCAGATTGACCTTTATCCTGAGTTCACAGCCACTGGCCTGGCCAAGCTGGGGATAAACAGCACCGGCAATGTGCAGCAGGATTACCAGGCGATCAAACAGGGCTACGAGCAGAAATACCATATTACCTGGCTCGACACTTCGCCACTCAACGATACCTATGGTTTTTGCACCACAAAAGACAAAGCCAGCAGCCTGGGCCTGACCAAAATCTCAGATCTGGACTCGAAGGCATCTAACCTAACGGTTGCCACCCCACCCGATGGCGTCCAATACGGCGTTGATATTGCCAAATCATCCTATAACCTGAACTTCAAGCAGGTTGTGACCTACAATGAAGAGGGTCTGACCTTCCCGGCAGTCGTTTCTGGCGCGCAGGATTTGAATGTCTGCTATACCACCAACGCTCAGATTGCCAAACTCAACTTCGTCCTGCTGAAAGACGATAAAAACGCCTATCCAATCTACAACCCGGCTCCCATTGTGCGCGATAGCGTCCTGCAGAAGTCGCCACAGATCAAGGATATCCTGAACAAACTGGCCCCTTTCCTGACTACTCAGGTGAGCCAGCAGCTCCAGGCCCAGGTCGTAGGTGGAGAGAGTGTGAACGAGGTTGCGACTAAGTTCTTACAGAGCAAAGGGCTATTGTAACTCTCACGTTTTGACGAGAAAAGATGCGGGATGGTGCAAACCGTCCCGCATCTTTCGTGGCTGATAGCGTTTTAGCGGTGTTCTTCTGGGGGCAGCACACGGCGGAGCATTGCAACAACTAGACTCAGCTGCTCTTTCATCGTGGTGATATCTTCTTTCATCGTGGTGGTATCTTCTTTCAGATCGGTAAGCTGATCGGTTGTCTTTGTTTCAAAACGAACGATCCGTTTTTCCTGGCGCTCGAAGTCGAGTTTTAGGCTTTCTTGCGTGGCCTCGATGCGTCCTAATGATTGCCGTATGTTGCGGTTATCGATGGTAAGAAGATCAACTTTGCCGAGTTGCGCTTTAATTGCTGCAATTTCTTCAGTTATTGGTTCTATTTTTTGATTGATCATCTGCTCGACTTCTTCACGACTTAGCACGACTGTACCTCCTGAGTTTTTGTGGTGATCAAGGGAGCGCTTACTGAATGACGCGCTTTTTTAGACCAGTTCAATTATAGCATAGGTTGTCTATGTTGTGGCCTCAGCCTTTTCAGGCACGGGTATCGTCCGGGCCGGATGTGAGAAGAAGCAGGGCTTGCTCAAGCCAGGTACGCACTTGCTCTTTGGTCAGGAGTTGCATCTCATACCAGCGTTCTAAGGGATAGTGAGCTAACAGATCAGAGACTATTTGTTCCTGATTGAGGGTTTGGAAGCAAAACTGATATCGTCTCCCTGATCTCAAACAACGACTCCTGGGCGATGCCAACAACCCGGAGCAGGTGAACCAACCGCATATCGCGCAACTGGAACAGGGAGAAATCGACGCGCTCTTTCTTTATCGCAGTGCAGCAGTCGAGCGTAACTTGCCTTTTCTTCTTCTCCCGGATGAGATTAACTTGAGCAACGCGGCATTGGCGACTTCCTATGCAAAAGTGCAGTATACCACCGACAGCGGGCAGACATTCCACGGAAAACCGATCAGCTTTAGCGCTGCTGTCCTGAACAACGCCAGCAATCCTCAGGCTGCACTCCAGGTTGTGGCCTATCTCCTTTCGCCAACAGGACAGCAATTAGTGCAGGCAGCGCATTTTCTTCCAGCTTCCATCCTGGTTGGGGGAGATATAATGTCGGTACCTCAACAATTACAACCCTGGCTTAAGGGAGCGTCCCCATATCCAGGCTGATGGCGGGCGAGAACAACATGAGAGCATCCGTCTCGTCTATAAAACAGAGCCAGGCCGGCCCCACTATAAGGTACTGGGGGCCGGCGGGCACG
>CAXUEY010000039.1:22132-43495 GCA_964250225.1 uncultured Ktedonobacteraceae bacterium
GATAAGGTTTCTGGGGACCTGCTGGCTCGCTGACGCCCGTTTTCAGAAGGACTGATCTTAGAGGCCAATACAGACGGACTTCATCTGAAGATAGTTCTCCAGTACCGCGTGACCCATCTCGCGGCCCCAGCCGGATTGTTTGTAACCACCGAAAGGCATGGCTGCGTCGAAGACGTTGTAGCAGTTCACCCATACTGTGCCTGCCTTCAACGCTGCTGCGACCCGGTGCGCCTTGCTGATATCCTTTGTCCAGATACCTGCGGAGAGGCCATACTCGGTGTCGTTGGCAATGGGAAGAATTTCATCCAATTCGCTGAACGGTTCAGCTACCACGACTGGACCAAAGATCTCTTCACATACGACTTTCATATGCGGCTTTGTATTTACCAGAACCGTTGGCTGGACGAAATACCCGTCTTTGCCGTGCCGCTGTCCACCAGTGACTGTTGTGGCACCGTCAGCGACGCCTGACTGCAGATACCCGGTCACGCGAGCCAGTTGCTCATCGGAGACCAGTGGCCCCATTGTCACCGAGGGGTCAAAGCCGGGGCCGAGCTTGATCTTTTTCGCGTGCTCTGCCACTCCCTCAATAACCTGATCGAATATACCCTTCTCGACATAGAGACGTGACCCGGCGCAGCAGACTTCTCCCTGATTGAAGAAGATCGCATTGGCCGCTCCTGCCACCGCAGTCTGCAGGTCCATATCTTGCAGGACGATGTTGGGGGCCTTGCCGCCCAGTTCGAGCGAAACCTTCTTCAGGTTACCTTCGGCAGCGTGGAGAATGAGCTTGCCAACCTCAGTGGACCCGGTGAAGGCGATCTTGTCCACCTGTGGATGAGCGGCAAGCGGTGCGCCTGCTTCCTCTCCATAGCCAGTCACGATGTTCACAACACCATCGGGGAAACCCGCCTCCATAATGAGTTCACCCAGCCTGATGGCGGAAAGGGGTGTTTGCTCTGCCGGTTTGAGGACAACGGTACAACCAACGGTGAGTGCAGGAGCCAACTTCCAGGCCGCCATCAACAATGGGAAGTTCCAGGGAATGATCTGCCCCACCACGCCAATCGGCTCGCGCAAAGTGTAAGCGAAATACTGACCAGGGAAAGAGATAGGGATCGTATTTCCCTCGACCTTTGTGGCCCAGCCTGCCATATAGCGGAATGTGTCAATAGCGAGAGGAACATCGGCAGCGCGTGCTACGGTCAACGGCTTCCCATTGTCGAGCGAGTCGAGTTGTGCAAACTCTTCACTGTGCTCCTCAAGCAGGTCGGCCAGCTTATTCAAGAGGCGACTACGCGTGGAAGGGGTCATTGTGCGCCAGGGGCCTTGATCAAAGGCACGTCGCGCAGCTTGTACCGCGCGGTCAATATCCTCTTTCTCTCCCTGTGCACACTGAGCCATGACCTGGCCTGTTGCGGGATTATAGACGGGGAATGTTTTGCCTGAAGCGGATGCTACCCACTTCCCGTTGATCAGCAATTGCTTCGGGGTACCGATAAAGCGGGTCACCTCTGGAGCTACTTTGACTTCTACATCGGAAATCGCCATGGTTTTCTCCCTTTCTTCGGACTCGATTGTGTACACAACATTGGTTTTCTCATGTGATGAGTAACCACGACTACTAACACGAATTCCAGTTTTGAAAGTAGAAGAGACGAATACTCATGAGTAAGGCTCGTTATCCAGGGCATCTCAATGCATCAGCCTGTCTATGATGATGAAGCCTTTTTTATTGTGGCCCTGCATGTACTCAGTTAATGAATATTCAATTACTGAGTATACATCAAAAAAGGCAGTAAATCAAGGGTTGCTCATATTGTAGAGCACCAGAGGATATGAAAGAGTTGTAGTGTAGTCAAGCGAGAGCTACCGCCCCCTAAGCGCGTTGAGTGGCCTTCTTTTCCTGCTTGACTCCTTTTTGTTTCATAAAGACTTGATTGAGACGCACTTTCAGGTGCGCATCAGCATCTCCCCCATCTTATGCATCTACGTCGTGCCTGCGCAAATATTCGCGCATAGCCAGCGCCGCGGTAGCCCCCTCGCCCGCGGCGCTGACCAGCTGTTTGGTGCTGCCCGCGCGCACATCGCCCGCGGCGAACACACCCTTTGTGCTGGTGGAAAAATCGACGCCGGTCAGGATAAAGCCCTGTTTATCACGTTTGACGATCTTTTTGAATGGTTCACTGTTGGCTGTGAGGCCGATAAAGACGAAGGCTCCTGGCACGTGCAATTCGCTGGTTTTGCCGGTTTTGTTGTTCTTAAGCACAATAGTTTCTAAATGATGATTTTTGCCCTTGAATTCGACGATCTCGGTGTTGAAGCGCAGCTCCATGCTGGACGACTTTTTGGCTTTGTCTACGGCGATTTTGTTAGCGTTGAGCGCGTCACCACGCACCAGCAGGGTGACTTTGGGGCTGAAGGTGGTCAGGAAAGCCGCTTCTTCTACAGCGCTGTTGCCTCCGCCGATCACAGCCACCTCGCGCCCTTTGTAGAAAGGACCATCGCACGTAGCACAGAAGTGAACGCCCGCGCCGATATAGTCGTCCTCGCCCGGCACGTCCAGCCGCTTGTAGGTCGAGCCGGTGGCCAGCAGCACGGCGTGGCAACGATGCTGTTGACCTGATTCGGTCTCGACTACATGGTCCGCTCCGTCGCTGCTCACGCCAACAACGTTCTGTGCCGAAAGCAGTTCTACACCATAGCGCTTTGCCTGCTGGATGACGCGTTCGGTGAACTCAGCCCCCGTCACGCCTTCGGGGAAGCCGGGATAGTTGTCCAGTTGTTCGGTGATGCCCGCCTGGCCGCCCAGCCCGCTGCGCTCGATTACCAGCACGTCAAAGCCGTCGCGCGCGGCGTAGATGGCCGCGGTCAGGGCTGTGGGACCGCCACCGACGACAATCAGGTCGTAGAAATCGCACTTTGCCTTTGTCTCCAGACCCAGCTTCGCGGCCAGTTCAGCGTTGGTCGGTTCGATCAGCAGCGAGCCATCCCCAAAGACTATCGTAGGGATGCTCATGCCGCCCTTCTGCACACTCCGCACGTATGCCTGTCCGTCAGCATCTTCCTCAATGTTGATGTACTGGTACTGCACACGTTGCTCGCCAAGAAACTTCTTGCTGCGTTTGCAATCGCTGCACCAATCTGTGCCGTACAGTTTGATATTCTGCTGCTTCATATCCTTTGCGGCCTTTCATTTCTATTCCTCTTTTATTGTACAGCATCGCCAGGACAAACACACCACTCACATCAGATTCACTGAGGTCATATGATACCCTGTCGCGCCACCCGGCACGGTTCCCTGCTTCTGGCTGGTCTGTACCTGCCCGGTCCCATCGGTGGCGCGGGCGATGAGCGTATAGTGGCCGCGTGTATTGGGACGCCATTGATAGGTCCACATCACCCAGGTGTCCTGAGAAAGCGGCGCGGCAAGTTGCGCGTCGTGCCAGGTTGCGCCGTTGTCCGTACTGATCTCGACCCTCTGGATGCCGCGATTGCCGGCGAAGGCCAGTCCGCCGATTTCGAGAGACGAGGTGAACGGCACGTGGCCATGTGGACGATCAATGCGCGTGAGAGTGTGTAGCTGTCCATTGTACCAGCCCTGGTCGGAATATAATCCACCGACAAAGTGATCGGTCAGCTCAATGCGCGTCAGCCATTTGGGATTCTCCTCACCATAGCGGCCAGGGAAGAGCACGCGCACGGGATAGCCGTGGCGCATGGGCAGCTCCTCGCCATTCATACGAAAAGCCAGCAGTACATCAGCCGCCAGGGCCTGGTCAAGTGGTTGGCTGACGGTATAGCCATCAACGCTGTAAAAGGCCACGTGGCTTGCACTCACTCGCGCCCCGCCGTGCTTCTCCAGCAGCGAGCGTAGCGTCACGCCCTGCCAGATGGCCGTGCTTATCAGATGACCGCCGACGTAGTTGGCGATGCATTCAAGCGTTACTGCACGAGAGACCGAGGGTAGACTGGTGAATTGCTCATAGGTGTAGCTGCCGGTATGTCCGACCAGTCCGTTGACCTCCAGTCGCCAGACATTGAGCGCGGGCGAGGGATCGACGGGGTTCTGCGTGACGACGTAATGCTCGCTGTTGGGCGTGATTGGCGCGGTCACGTCGTTGTGTGGAAAGGTCTGCATCCCATCGTAGCCCGCGTAGTTTCCCAGATAGCCGCGTACAAGACCCATCGTGCCACCAGCCGCGCCCACACCCAGCACGGCCACGCCGGTACGCGCTAGCAGTGTGCGTCGTCCCTGCGCGGTTGGGCGTGGCTGTTTGGGCAACAGTGCCCGATAGCACCAGCCCAGCACCAGCGCGTAGACCACGAAATCGAGCAGCAGGCCAAGAATGGCGGTCAACCGCGCCCAGAAAATGGGCAGGCCCAGGAAATTCTGGCGCAACTCGGTCCAGAAGAGTACACTACCTAGCGCGGCCAGCACCAGGCCCAGCAGCAGCATCGTTAGCCACTCGCGGCGCGCTGGTCGCAGGCTGGCAACGGGTAGCTGGAGACGAGTGAGAGCTGCGTAGAGCAGCCCCAGCAGACATCCTAGCGCGAGCATGCTCAGCAACGTCAGGCCCAACGGCGTAGTCTTGGAGTTGGGCGCAAACAGAACGAGCAGGTTCACAAAGCGGTTCGCGGGCAATTTTTTGAGCACAAAATCCCCGAATAATTCAACCGGAGTGGGAATACCGGCAACAAGACGCAAGATGAGCATACACACCACGCTCACCATCGCGGCCACAAAACCCGCGATGAGCGCAGAGAGCACATTGAGAGCGAACCACTTCACGCGCCTGCGTCGTGGGATAAGCGGTGGGAGATTATGTGTATCTGATTGATCAGGTTGAGCGTTTTGCAAAGAAGGTTCCTTTCTGCCAGAGACTATACAGCATATAGCCCATTGCGAGCAGCGCGGTCAGCAGTAACGCGATCAGCAAAGGATCGTAGGTCGCGAGATTATAGACAGATTGCTCAATTGGTGTATAGCCGATCACCGTAACACAGGCAAACCCCCAGAGTGCGAGCAGGGAGAACCAGCGCGCGACCAGCAGCGGCCACGCGAGACGCATGTCGCGCGCAGGGAACGACAACACGATCCAGGGGAACAGCGTCGGCATATACCACGAAAAGATATGGGATGAGACGGCGAGCACCAGCCCAAAGAGCAGCAATATACTCGCCTCCAGACTGATCTGTTCATATTGACGCAAGATAAAAATGACCAGCGAAAAGCTGACAATCAGCAAAAAGGCCACCAGATGTTCTTGCGTGATAATCGTTGAGAGAGGCAAATGATGGTTCGTGCCAAACCAGGCGATGAGCAACTGAATAAAGCCCGCGTTCGCTCCCTGTTCGTTGGCGTAGATGCTGAAAAAGCCAAAGATCTGGCCGTGGCCTTGAATGTAAAAGGGGATATAGCCCACGATAATCGTCAGCAGACAGACCAATAGCAGCAGCCAATCGCGCCGCCACGCGCGCAGGCGCACCACCGGTACCAGCATCAGAATGGGATAGAGTTTGCTCAGCGTTGCCATACCGATCAAAAAGCCCGTCAGGCCACGTCCACGCCAGGATGTATCGCGGGCAGTCAGCACAGCCAGCAGCGTAAAGATGATGGGGAGCGTGTCCATGTGTCCTTGTAAAGCGTATTCGATGATTGAGATCGGGCACCAGGCGTAGAGAATGACCCGCGCCGGGTCCAGCCCCTTGCGCGCGAGCAGGAGTGTCAAAACGGCGCAACTGGCAAGGTCACAGAGTACAAATATGCCCTTGAGCACATACAGATTATCTGGGGCGAGTAGATAGCTCAGGATATAGATATATTGCGCGCCTGGTGGGTAGATCGTGGGAACATTGCGATAGCGGCTATTGGCGAAAATAACGTTCCAGAGTGGCTGTAACGCGCTATTCCCCGGCGTGTACACATAGGGGCTGTAGCCGTGCAGAAAGACGCGTGCATCCCAGACGTAGCGCCAGGAATCGCGCGAGAGGTTGGGCGGCAGCGGCACCAGCAGTCCACGCAGGATCACTGCTCCGCCCAGGATCAGCCCCAATTCCAGCCAGCGCCATTTTCCCCTGGCCGCACGCGTCATCAGGACTAGCGCGCAGGCCAGTACATAGGGAAGGAAGCTCAGGCTATATGGCGCAAAAATCGACGCGACCAGCGTGGGATTGTTCACATCGATAGTGACTGCATCCAGCGGCGAACGACTCATCAGCCAGAGCGTACACGCCAGGGAAGCGAGCAGCAGCACCCCTAAGGCGAGCGAGCGCCACCAGGGTGCTCTGGTGGTAAAATGTTGCAGAGAAGTCTCTAAAGGACGCGATATTTGCACAACAGACATGGGGTCTAAACCTTTCCAACCTGCATTTGAGCCTACCCTCCCAGTATACATACTGTTGTGTCCTGCTGGGAGCATGACTCGTACAGCTATGTACACGCTGAGGGAGAACTGCTTTTGCAAGCCGTCAGGAACGCGGCCACATTGAGCGTACAAAAAGAGGAGTATACATATGACAACGAGAAGAACCGCTTTCACCGCCAGTGAACGCACCTTCATCAGCCAGCAACGCGTCGCGCGCCTGGCCACATCTGACGCAGACGGCCATCCTACGCTCGTACCTGTCTGTTACGCTTTTGATGGGCAAAAATTCTTTATCGCGCTCGACGAGAAGCCAAAAAGTGTGGATGTGCGCCAGCTCAAACGCGTGCGCAATATCGAGGCTCGCCATGAAGCTTCGCTGCTCATCGACCAGTACGCTGACGATTGGTCGCAACTGGGCTACGTGCTGATCCATGGAAGCGCCGAAATCGTGCCGCCCGATCACGCGTGGCACGCCCTGGCCCTCCCACTGTTACGCGCGCGCTATGTCCAATATCAGACGATGGCGCTGGAGACGCTGCCGGTGATTGTGATTATGCCGCAGAGGATAAGTGCATGGGGGCCGGCGCTGACATGAATTCTACACCTATTGCATATTTTCTTCGGTAAAATCATGTGCAAAGATCACACGCCTGTAGATCACATCTACTGGTATCTCCACGTTCAGGCTGGTCAGTTCTACATTCTCGCCCGGCCCGTAAATTTGTAATAGCCATTGCCTGATGGCAGATTGGCGCCTATACACCTCTACAAGCGGGCGGGCGGTTCTGATGAAAACAATTTCCTGAATACTTGGACAGGCTCGATACCAGTCAAATTTCTGGCCCTTGTCATGTTTCTCGGTACCTGGCGAGAGAACCTCTACAACCAAACGTGGTGAGCGTAGACTCTCCAGAGAGGCCAGATCGCGCTCAGCGCAAGTCGCTACCACATCTGGATGCACGTAACAGGTCTCTGTAAGCCAGACTGTCGCATCTGCTGGATAAGCAAGACACGGACTCCCGCGCTGCTCAAAGCGGCGGTTTAATTCTCCCTGCGTATTCCCGATAATCAGGGCGTGTTGGGGCGTACCACCGCTCATTATATAGGCGTAGCCATCATTATACTCATAACGCACATCGGAGCTACTTCGATCAAGCTCCAAATATTCCTCGACGCTCATGCGCATTTTTTCAGGCTGTGCAACCATTCTTCTTTTCTCCAAACAAACTCGCGTTTCCAGCACCACCCTATTCGTCTCACGCCCAATTATACCACGCTGGCAGATGCTCGCCAACCCACAGCATACACAACGAAGATATCCATTTATCGGCATATATTTTTCTCTCCATACCCCTAAAATACCTATATATGTCACTGTCCCTCATACTTTAAAGAAATTTTACACTTTCCTGAAGGAAATTTGATAAAACAGTCTTAATGTGTAAAATAGAATTAGAAGTATATTATCTGTATTTTGTACAGAACATGGAAAGAGAGAGTTCTCCGTTATGCCTGGCAGAGAACCACCCATGCCTACGCCTGTGCCAGCGCTGGCAGTTCCTTCTGACCTCACGCCTTTGAGCAGGGATATCCGACAATTCCTGCGCTTTGGGCTAGTCGGCTGCTTGAATACGCTGGTTGATCTGCTGGCCCTGAACTGCCTGCTCTGGCTCTGGCCTACGCGCAACACAGCCGCGCTGCTCCTTGCGAATTCGCTAGCCTATGCCTTTGGTGCGCTCAATAGTTTTTTGTTGAATCGTTACTGGACCTTTCAGCGCAGGGGGCGCGCCACGCGCCGCGAGATCGCGCGTTTTGTGCTGGCTGCCCTGGCGGGGGTCATCTGCAACGACCTTTTGCTGGCGGGCCTGAATAGCGTGCTCCAAGCGGCTCATTCCACTACTACGGGCTGGCTAAATATCGCCAAATTGCTCGCTATTGGCGGCACCGTGCTGCTCTCCTATCTGAGCATGCGTCTGTGGGTCTTTGTACATCATCCCCAGCACACGCCGGAACTCTCTGACATCTCTAAACTATTCTCAAGGAAAGGGTACACACACCTCATGGCCTCGATATCTGGAATAACACAGTCGTCAACGTTCACCGGGAACGATGCTCAAACGCTGCTACCGCGTCTCTGGCAGAAGCTTGCCCTGATGGTGCTTCTGCTCATTTCGATTTTTGTGCATTTTTATCGTCTGGGACAGAACGGCTTTGGCAATCTGTTCTATGCCGCTGGCGTCAGGAGTATGGCCGATAATCTGCACAATTTCTTCTTTGTCTCGTATGATCCAGGCGGGTTTGTTAGCGTGGACAAGCCGCCGCTGGGCTTCTGGTTGCAGGCGCTCAGCGTCAAGCTGTTCGGTTTCACGCCATTTAGCATTTTTTTCCCTCAGGCTCTGGCTGGCGTGCTCTCTGTGCTGGTACTTTTTTACCTGGTTCGTCGCCACTTTGGTGTCACGGCTGGCCTGCTGGCCGCGCTTGCTCTGGCTCTCAGCCCGCTCAGCGTCGCCACGGATCGCAACAATACGATTGATAGCACTCTGGCCCTCACGTTGTTGCTGGGCACCTGGGCTGTGCTGCTGGCCGCCGAGACGGGCAAGTGGCGCTGGCTCCTGCTCAGCGCCGTGCTGGTGGGCATTGGCTTTAATATCAAAATGGCCGAAGCGTATCTGGTCGTACCCGCCTTTGGTCTGCTCTATCTGCTGGCCGCGCCGCGTAGCCTCTGGATACGCCTTACACAACTGAGCCTGGCCCTGTTGTTATTGCTGACCATTTCGTTATCATGGGCCACGGTGGTTGATCTGATTCCGGCCTCCCAACGACCCTACGTGGGTTCGAGTCAGAACAATTCGGAGATTAGCCTGGCCTTTGGCTACAACGGCCTTGACCGCGTGCTGGGGAATCTTGGTTTTAATCGAGGCACTCACGACACTTCCAGTGCAACGCGCCAGACCTCCGTCACACCCCCTGACCAGAATACGTCCCCTGATAAGGCTGCACCCTCAGCGTCTGAGACGCACAATCCCGCCAGTTCTGAGCAGCATTCACACGGCGGCTGGGGACTGTTTGGCACCGGTGCGCCCGGTCCTTTGCGTCTGTTGAACGAGCCTCTGGGTGGTCAGATCGCCTGGCTGCTGCCAATGGCGCTGCTGGGGATACTCGCTCTGGCCTGGCAGCGGCGCCCGCGCTTCCGGGATGATCGCCAGCAACAAGCCCTGCTGCTCTGGGGCGTCTGGCTGCTGACCACCGTCGTCTTCTTCAGTAGCATCCCCGGCTTTTTCCACCAGTACTATATGGTGACCTTTGTCCCGGCCATCTGCGCGCTCTTCGGCATCGGCCTGGTGGTGATGTGGCACGACTACCAGCGTCCCGGCTGGCGTGGCTGGCTGCTGCCCCTGGCGCTGCTCCTCACTGCCTGCGAACAGGTCCATATCATCCACAGCAACCCGGCCTGGGGCGCGTGGCTGATCCCGCTGATCGCTATCCCCTGTGCTCTGGCGGCCCTGACATTGAGTGTGGCGCGCCTGCTCGCACAACTCGATCTGCATAAAACGCGCCTGTTCGCGCACCTCATTTCCACTGAGCCACCTGTACCTGCACATCTTGAATGTAGAGAAACACGCCTGTTCGCGCATCTTGAGCATCATACCATCTACTCGCGTGTGCTCGGTCCAGCTCTCACCCTGGGACTCGTGGCCCTTCTGCTCACCCCGGCTATCTGGTCGGTGATGCCAGCACTTCAGAAAATCAACGAGCACGCGCCATCAGCTGGCCCTGCGCGTCAGGACGACTTTGGCCACTTTGATAACTTCGGAGATGCCCGCACGGCCTCCCTGGTCCATTATCTGCTAGCTCATCAGGGCAACGCGAAATTCCTGCTCGCGACCCCCAGTTCTATGTCAGCCAACGCCATTATTCTCGCGACCAATCAGCCGGTCATGGCGCTGGGAGGCTTCGCTGGTCGCGACCCTATCCTGGACACCACTCAACTGGCTACGCTGGTGACCAATGGAACAGTCCGTTTCTTTTTGCTCAACAATCCGGTTTACATGCAACTCTATCTGCAACGGCGATTTCCTGACCTCGCCCATACACAAGCATTGAGCTGGCTTGACTTCGGCAGAAGCACGCTCAGCACCTGGGTCACGCAGCACTGCACAACGGTTCCCTCAAGCACCTGGTCGCCGCCCTCACAGAGCGCCACCAGCGTGACCAGCTCTACACAGAGCGAGGCGGGAGAGGCAATGGTGCTGTATGATTGCGCGGGAACGCGCTAAAGCGCGCACTTTATGCTCTCTTGCGTGCTCCGCTGACCAGCCGGGCCACCTCGCACAGCGTCGTGTCCTGGCTGGCACTCAGTTCAGCGGAGACGCGGGCACGCTCGTTCTCGCTGCGATTCTGGCTCATCTTGAACTTTCCCTCCAGACGGGTAATCTCAAGAGAGAAGCCAACCACGCCTTTCATCATGCGCTCAACATAATCGGCGGGAAGCTGAAAGGGCCAGGGTTCGGCGAACTGGGACTCGTGCGCGGCGACCAGCGTTTTGAGGTGTGTGTAGAGTTCGTCCCGATCCTCGATGATGCGTGGACGACCATAGGCGTGGACCGTTGCGTAGTTCCAGGTGGGCACGCTCAGTTCGACCTCATACCACGACGGCGAGATATAGGCGTGCGGTCCCTGGAAGATTACGAGCACCTCGCGTTCAGCCATAAAAGTGCGCCACTGCGGATTGCCCAGCGCCATGTGCGCCCTGAGTGTCCCATAGGGTGCTGGCTCAGGATCGAACAACATCGGAAGTGGCGTGGCAATCGGCACGCTATCCACCTGCACACTCACCAGTGTGGCAAAACTATACTCGCGCATCAATGTATGCAGCACAGCCAGGTCGTCTTCGCGGAAATGTTTGGGAACGTACACATTGCACCTCCTATGCAGAAAATCAATGAGATATGCATGCAAACGAGAACAGCTCAGATATGCACTAATTTGCCGATAAATAGTTCTCTTTGATGCTGTTCACATGATGCAGCTCATGTCCCGCAATCTGATAGAGAGCCGAGCGTACACTCAACCTATGGTTGTTTGAGATACCAGATTTGTGGAAAGCTGCGTCATCAAAACTTGCGAACAAGGTCAGAGAAGCCATACGCACAGCACTCAACTCTGCCAGAATATCCTCAACCTCTCGTGCATTGGCGTTGGCAGCTGCGACATACGCATCCTGTTCAAAGCCTGCCAGTTCGGTTTGATCATTTCTGGCAAAACGCAAAGCACGATAGGCCATAATACGCTCGGTATCGCTAATATGCACCAGTATTTCCTTAATCGTCCATTCACCCTCCGCACAGCGCGTGACGAGCTTCTCCTCTGGCAGCGTGCCCACAAGGTCCTTGAGCGCCTGGAGATTTGTCCGCAGATGCTCTAAAACAAGCCCATCGTTGGGAACAAGATTGATATACATAATCGCATAGGGGGCATATTCCCCAGGCTCAGGTTTCTGGATCGTTCTCATCAAAATGCCTTTCGTGTGGAAAGAGTATCTTCTCTCATTGATACTACCAGAGGTGCTACACAAACACAACCGCCAAGTCTATTAGCGGCGGCAAGCCAATAGCGAAGTCTTTCTCGTTTGCCTATGCGTACTCTTCTCAGCTATAATGCTGGCTGAGAAGGCTTTTCATAGCGCGCGGCGTGTGCTCATCAATTTGTGAGGAGGTTTTCATGCCTACACAACTCTATTCCCAACGTCTCGGCGAACTCTCGCGCACAGCAGCTATCTACCTCTTTATAATATAATAGTTCTGCTTAGAGGCCACTTATCTTTTAGGGTAAATATACGTGCAAGATAAATATTACCAATTGTTTGCCGCTGCCTATGTTCGTGGCAAGCTCACGCAGCGCATCGGTAGTGAACATCCCGCGCTCTTTATGCCAGACCTTGCTGACCTGGCCGAGGACGAGATTCCGCAGCTTGTTGCGCTCGGTCTGCAATACGAGTTGCGTCTGCATCGCTTTAAGCGCGCAATGGACCTGCCGCGTGTTCAGCGAGTGCTGGGCGCGTTGAAAGGACTACAGCCCGTAAACCTGCTGGATATCGGCACCGGACGCGGCGTCTTTCTCTGGCCGCTGCTTGAGGCGTTCCCCGCGCTGCCTGTGACCTGCGTGGAGCTGCTGGAGTACCGCGTCGCCGACCTGCAAGCGGTCCACGAGGGTGGCCTGCAACGGCTGCAAGCGCTGCATGGCGATGTGACGGCATTGCCGTTTGAGGATAGGAGCTTCGATGTCGTGACAATGCTGGAGGTGTTGGAGCATGTGCGTGCTACACGTAAAGCCCTGGCCGAGGTGTGCAGGGTGGCGCGGCGCTTTGTGCTCTTCTCGGTACCCTCTCAAGAGGACAACAATCCCGAACATATCCATCTTTTCGATCAGCGGCAATTACGCGTCTTATTAGGTGAGCAGGGAATCACACGTGTCCATTTTGCTTATGTACTGAACCATATAATCGTCATGGCCAGGATAGAACGCGCATGAACACAATCTACAAGTATCCACGCACCAGGCATATCGAAGGCTCTGGCATCCAGAAAGGCGATGAAGATCTGGATGTGGTTGCGTTGCGCGAGTTCGCGGGACGCTACCTGGTGGTGGAGGAGAAGATGGATGGCGCGAACTGTGCCGTGAGTTTTGACGGAGATGGACGCCTGCAACTCCAGAGTCGCGGCCACTATCTGGCGGGCGGCGAGCGTGAGAAGCAGTTTCACCTGTTGAAGACCTGGGCGCATCGCTACACGCGGGAACTGCGCGCTGCGCTGGCGGACCGCTATGTGATGTACGGCGAGTGGCTCTACGCCAAACATACCGTCTTCTACACCGATCTGCCTCATTACTTTATGGAGTTTGATATACTCGACAAGGCCAGCGGTATCTTTCTCAGTACCGCGCAACGGCGCGACTTCCTACGTCAGCTCCCGTTCGTGGTGTCAGTCAAGGTACTCCACGAAGGCCCGGTCTATGCACTGCACACGCTGAAAAGTCTGGTCGGCCCATCGCATTTTATCGGGCGGAATCAGCAAATGTTGCTCACCGAACTGTGTACCGAACGAGGCCTGGATGTCACGCGAGCCTTGCAAGAGACGGAGATGAGCGGGCTGATGGAGGGACTGTACATCAAAGTCGAGGAAGAAGGTGCCGTTCAAGAGCGGTATAAGTATGTGCGCGGCGGCTTCCTGCAAACGGTTTTCGCATCCGAAAGCCACTGGCTGGATCGCCCAATCGTGCCTAATTGCCTGATACCTGGACGCGTATTATTTTAGGGATAACATGTTTAGCAAGGACGTACTCACCATGACTGAGCAGCCCATACGACCAGCCTGGACCTTTCCAGGTATGCCGACAATTCTGGAAGGTAGTTCACTGGACTGGTCCGCGCTCCATGCGCGTTTCTCCTGGTTGCGTGCAATGGATGGCGTGCCACAAAACCCTATCTATCACGCTGAAGGCGATGTGCTTATCCACACGCGCATGGTCACAGAAGCGCTGCTAAGCCTTGAGGAGTGGCGCGAGCTGCCACCCGCTGACCGCCAGGCATTGTATGCTGCGGCGCTCCTCCACGATGTCGGTAAGCCAGCTTGCACGGTGAGCGACGAGAACGGGGGCGTTACGTCGCGGGGACACGCGAGAAAAGGCGAGAAGATGGCGCGCCGCCTGCTCTGGCTGGGCGAAGAACTGCCTGCACCTGCGCCATTTGTCGCGCGCGAGCACATCGCCTGGCTGGTACGCTTGCATGGTCTGCCGCTGCAATTCCTGGAGAAACCCGATCCCGCTCGCGCAGTGATTGAGGCCAGTCAGCAGGTGCGCCTGGATCACGTCGCGCTGCTGGCCGAGGCCGATGTGCGCGGACGCATCTGCGCTGACCAGCAGGAGTTGCTGGAACGCGTCGCGCTCTTCCGCGAGTTTTGCCAGGAGCAGGGCTGCTACACGGCTCCCCGCGTCTTTGCCGACGAGTATAGCCGTTTCACCTATCTGCACAGCGCGCGCGGCGATCCCGCTTATCAGGCATACGACGATACCCGCTGCGAGGTCGTGGTGCTGGTGGGCCTGCCCGGTGTGGGCAAGGACACGTGGATACGCGCCAATCTACCTGGCTGGCCAGTGATCTCGCTGGACGCATTACGCCGGGAACTGGGCATTCGCCCCACCGACGATCAGGGCTACCTCATCCAGGTGGCGCGCGAACGCGCGCGTGAGCTGTTGCGTCAGCATCGCTCGTTTGTCTGGAACGCCACCAATGTCACGCGTCTCCAGCGCCGCCGCGTGCTCGATCTCGCCGTGGCCTATCACGCTCGCACGCGCCTGATCTACCTCGACGCGCCTTTTGCGGAAATTCTACACCGCAATCTCACCCGCCATACCATCGTGCCAGAACAGGTGATTTATCGCATGCTGGACAATCTGGAAATGCCTGATATGAGTGAAGCACATCGCGTGGAATGGGTGCAGAATGACTGAGATCTCCCCCGCAGGACTTTCCAGGTCGCTTCTGTAAAAAGCATCTCTCAGCACAAGCTACGATGGGTAGAGGGTCACAGTAAAGACCCCCTTGCTCCTGCTTGTCGGGCGCGGCTAAATGAACTGCCTACGCGGGCATGCCGGCAGTGATCCAGCTGCGTAACAGCTCGATCTGCTCCGGCGGCCACCCTTCATCGCATGGCATGCTGCCGTCCTCGATGCGCTCAAGAATAGTCTCGGCATTGCTACTGACGTCCTGGTAATCCCAGAGATCGAAGACAAAATTCATTGCATCGCGATCATCCTCGCGAAAAAGCGGCTGAATATCTTGCGCAAAGCTGGGCGTGCTCTTCTCGGTGCTCATACACTCATCTCCTGTTTCAATTTTCTCTGTCTCTAAAATATGCGCACAGATTTCTCCCTCTGCAATGCATGCGGGATGATCCTGTGCTCTCTTCAGCATAGCACAAAACCCATAAGCAGGTGCCCATCTGCTTCCCACTGCCCCCCATCTCGCTCTACAAAAAAGAAGAGGCGATCTTCAGCGGTTCGCCTCTTCTTTTTTGCTGGTTTGTGTTACTGCATACTGGTTGTACCACTCCAGCTACTCTGCTGTGGGGGAACATTGATCGTCTGGCTGTTTGAACCTATCTGGCACGTGAGGTTAATCTGGTCGCTGCTCGCCGACCCATTGATGTCGGTGGCAGAGGTGAAGGTGCCTTCCAGATGCTCTAACACATAGGGGGTTTGCGCGTTACAGGTGACTCCATTGGTAGCTCCGCCAGTGAAAACGAGCTTATCGTTGGTGACCGTTTCGGTATAGGTGAGCTTCCCAGCTTTGTAGGAACCGCTACAGCTCGTCGTTCTTGTTTCAGTAATGGTGGTGGCAGGGTCGTTTGGGTCGGTCTGACTGTTTGAAGAAGGCTGGCCGTTGTCTTTATCCTGACAGACCGTGCCATTCGACACTTTCAAGTTTGTCGCTTCTGAAGAACCCTGAATTGTCGCTGCAATCGTGCCAGTGGCGCTATCGGTGGGGGCGCCATTGGGACCGGGTGTTTTATCCTGGCCGGCCATGACGATGCTGATCGGGACACCTGTTTGGGTGACGTAGTTGGCGGCATCCTTCGCGGTGATGGTGTGCCTGCCTGTTGTCCAGTCAGTGGTCACCGTCAAGGTTGTTTTGGCCAGATTGCCATCGCTATCGCTCTGCGCAGTCGAGTTACCAGGCATCGCCTTGCCATCAAGCAAGAAGGTAATGGTCGAACTGTGCGAGAACTTTGTTCCGCTGACCGTGAAGGTTGTGGCACTGGAACTGACGCTGGCGCCTGCCGCGGTGGAACCATCCTGATACTGGCTGCTAATACTAATCGTTGGCTTGGGCAGGTTCACAACATAGAAAATGCCAAAGCCGCCGAGACCGAGTACCAGCACTGCAATCAGCGCGATGATAAGGATCTTCATGCCCCCCTTTTTCTGTGGCTGCGTAGGCTGCGGATAGGGCAGCAGTCCTGGCGCGAGTGGCGCATAGGGCTGTCCCGGCGCGGGCGTGTACGCGGCAGTTGGAGCATTGGGATCAGACATGGATGGTGTATACGCAGGATAGCCCGGCGATGAAACATTGCTCTGCCCATACGGAGGAAATCCCGGATTGCTGCTCTGTCCGTAGGGAGGAAGGCTGGGATTGCTGCTCTGCCCGTAAAGCGGAGTGGCAGGCGCTGATTGTGCCTGTTCATACGCGGGAGGAACTGGCGGTTGTGGCATCTGTCCATAGGCTGGCGTGGGTTGCGCGACCTGTCCATAGGGGGGAAGCGCCGGGTTGCTCTGTCCATACATGGGAGGCTGTTGAGCTTGTCCATAAGCAGGATTGCTTTGTCCATAGCCTGGAGTGGCAGGAGGCTGCTGCGCTTGCCCGTAGGCAGGATTGCTCTGTCCATAGCCCGGAATGGCTGGCGCTTGTGGCGCCTGGACGGTTGGGGGATAGGACGGCGAACTGCTAGCTGCCACCGTGGGTGGATACGCTGCTGCGGCTGACGGCGTCGCCTCAAAGGTATAAAGTGTATCACCAATGCGAATTCTATCACCGTTTTTGAGGAAAACAGGCATATTTGACCCCAGGCGCTGCTCATTAAGATACGTACCATCCATGCTTCCAAGATCGGTGATACTGTATTGTTGCCCCTGAAGTTGGAGAGCCGCGTGACGCGGCGACACTTTGGGATCGTGAAAGACCAGGTGATTATCTGGAGCGCTGCCGAGAGTATAAACTGGTGCTTCCAGCGCTACACGCCCGGAGGAACCAAGCAAAGCCATTGACATAGATGAGTTCCCTTCATGTCACAAAATGCACATAATAACGTGAGACTGATTTGTCTATCTATACTAACGAGACTCAGCCTCATAAGGAACATCGAATTTCTCAATGTAAATACGTATAGAATTGGTCAGATTATGGTACTTATTTTATGTGGCCAGCAGGCTCCGCGCTTCTCGCGCCGGGCTGGATGTATTCGTGGGGTCTGGCGACTTTCAAAAGTAAGGGCTACCTGCGCGTATTGATAAGCGCACCCCAGGTCGCGACACAGAAAGGGACACAATAGGTCAGGGGAATTTGCCAGAGTAACGCCGCTGAAACGTGTCCTTGCAGCAGATCTACCCCGTGATTAATAGTGGTCAGCAGGCTTCCTACAACCAACGACGTCTGCGTAGAACGGCGTAACAGTCCCCAGTAGCGCAACGTGCAGCGCAGGCAGCGATACTCACCATCGATCAAATGGGCCGCGTGGGGTGTTATGGGTCGGTGGCATCGCGCGCAGCTTCGCGTGGGTGTCTCCTCTTCTTGCTGGCGAACTGGCGCCTTCATTCTTCGGAATTGCGCCAATTTGTGGGAAAAAGCTACATATGTCATAAAATATCTGTATCTTGAGTCTGGGCTGAACTGGCGGATGCTTTGCGCAACATTGTCGCTAAGTTGTCCGGCAGCGGTTGCACGCCTTCGGAGAAGTAGGCATTGATCTCGGCCCCTAAGAGGAGAATGACTGCAAAATAATAGAAGAAGAGCAGAAAAACTACGGCAAAGCCAGCTTCCCCGGTATAGTTGCCCATAAAGTGTGTGATATAGAACGGGAACAGTAGCAAAAAGAGTTGCAGTAAAATCGCCCCGACTACTGCGCCCACCCAACTGTTTTTGAAGCTGATTTTCTGGTTGGGAACGACCAGATAAATAACCTCAAAAAGTATCCAGGAAACAAGCAGGCTTCCAAAAATACTAGCCGCGCTCACCAGAAGGCCATTTTTGGCGAGTGGGGTGACGCCGGGGATATTGCTCAGCGCCGAATTCTGCACGAGTACCAGCAGCAGCGCCGGTACCGATGCGGCAAAGATCATCAGCGGGATAAGTACAACATAGAGCAGTAGCATCAAAAACGCCATAACGTTTTGCGCGATGAATTTGCGTGGATTGGTGCGATAGATAATATCGAAATAGCCCTCAATCGAGATGAAGAGGCGCGAACCACCGAAGATGGCGGTCACAATGGCAATCAAGCCCAAAAAGCCTGCGTGCTTATTGAGAGAGGTCAGAGCAACCTGAAACAGGTTGCTGGAAAGGCTTGAAGGAAAACTCTGCTGCAAGCGGTCAATGAGCTGGGCCTGGGCGCCAGGATCTAACCTGCCAACGGTAAAACCCAGTATGGCGAGAAGCGCAATAGCTATCGGGACAAGCGCGAGAATCAGGTTATATGCCAGGCCCGCCGCCGAACTCAGCACCCAGTCATTGTTAAATTTGATCAGGAACTTCTGCGCTTCTCCGAGGCTCCTGTGCCAGAGCGTCGTCTGACCAGCATCATTGTTACGCGTGCCTACTTCTGGTATTGCCATATCAAGTAATCCTTTTTCCTCTTCTATAGAAGCGCATCTCAAGTCTTTGCGCTTGAGTGTGTCTATCTACAAAACGCATCATTTGAGGGCAACGTTTCAATTGCCAGAGATAGCATGGCCCTTGCATGAGTTGCTGAGGTATGGGAAAATGCTTCTGTGAAGGGACTGTCCTTCGGAGCGAGTATTGTAGAGGGAGCAAGCAACATGCAAGAGCAAACGGGCTATATTCCGGTGGTCAATGGCCATCGTGTCTGGTACAAAATCGTTGGTGGTGGCGCGGCGCGCGAGATGGTGCCGCTGCTGGTTCTGCACGGCGGGCCGGGTTGCCCGCATGATTATCTGGAAAACCTGGCGGCTCTGGCCTCGGAGAAGCGGCGCGTGATCTTCTATGACCAGCTCGGTTGCGGCAATTCGGATCTGCCTGACGATCTGTCGCTGTGGACTGTCGAGCGTTTCACCGATGAGATCGGCATCGTCCGCGAGGCGCTGGGCCTTGAGCGCGTACATCTGCTAGGCCAGTCGTGCGGCGGTATGCTAGGCATCGAATACGCGATTCGCCAGCCAGCGGGCCTGGTCAGTCTGATCCTGGCCGATTCGATGCCCAGCATGGTGACCTGGGTTGAGGAGGCCAATCGTCTGCGTGCCGAACTGCCCCCAGGCGTCAACGAAACCCTGTTGCGCCACGAACAGGCAGGCACAACCGCTTCAGAGGAGTACCGCGAGGCTGTCGCAGTCTACAGCAAACGCCATGTCAATCGTTTGGAGGTTACGCCTGAGTTTGTGCAGCGCGCCGATGCTAAAATGGGCTTTATGTATAACCACATGAACGGCCCCAGCGAATTCCATGTCATCGGCGTCATCAAGGACTGGGACCGCACCGACCGCCTCGGCGACATCAACGTCCCCACACTGATCCTCTCCGGCAAATACGACGAGTCCACGCCACGCCTCAATGAAATCCTCCAGCAGGGCATCCCCAACTCAGAATGGGTGCTTTTCGAGCAGAGCGCTCATATCCCGCATGTCGAAGAAGAGGAGAAATATATGCAGGTGGTGGGAGATTTTCTGGCGCGCGTTGAACGCTAGCAGACTAAAAAAGACAGATGGAGATGTGGTTATACCATAGGTATGCCTGCATCTCCATTTTTATGGTATCAATAAATCAGCCTGCCATTCTTCAAACTGGGACGGTACGATCAGTATTTGCTATACTATGCTCGCTGCACCGTTGATTAGATGTATCTGCCCTCTTCTTCCCGAAAATTCACCGCGATTTGTTAGCAAAGTTTGACGTTTGATTGTATATGTGATACATTTCAATGTGTTATCACAAGTTTTGGGAATAGATCTCATAGAGGTGCATATGTCCGATGCAAAAATCTATAATCGCCTCGCTGTATTGCGGGCGGAGCGTGGTATGTCACGCTTACATCTGGCCAACGCCATTGGAGTCAATCGTCAAACCATTGGCTATCTGGAGCGTGGAGAGTATAATCCCAGCCTGGAACTGGCGTTTCGGATCAGCGAGTTTTTTCAGTTGCCTATCGAGGCTATCTTTGCGCCCCGGCCTTTCAAGCCGCTCAGCACAGAAATCTATGCAGGTGGATCGACACAAAGCAGAAAGGATGACGATGCCGAGAAGTGAAGTTTTTGAACGACCGGGAGAGGACATTTTCTTAGCTGCCGCTCAAAGTTTGTCTTGAGCGCGCGCCCGCTGAACGCGTTTCCCCTGAAGAGTGTTTTCTGTAGCTAAAGGAGTAAAATGATGCAGGAACATCAAGAGATCCTGATTGACGAGACCGATGCGCTGGAGGATCAGCGCGCCCTACCCTGGCGTAATCGTTTGTTTGTCTGTTTCTTTCTTTTAAGTGTATGTGCCTGCCTGGTCGCTTTATGTTTGTCGGGAATCCTGGTGAGTGTCCCCGATCAACTGTGGCAACTGTGGCTTGCCCCGTTTCTCCAATTTGTAAGCATACATCGCTGGCTAGTCTTAGTGATCCCCGCCGCGTGCCTGCTCGTCTGTTATGCGCGTCTGCGTTCCCTGACGGGCGAGATCATGACTGTGCCCGAACGCTACCTGGACGAGCGCCAGCAAATGCTACGCAATCAGGCGCATCGTTCGGCCTTCAAGATCCTCAAGCTGGCCTGTATCCTCATCCCAGTCGGTGTTCTTTTGCTGCATCTATCTGGATTGAATACAGCGTCAACTGCTCCGGTGCAGGCTTATAGACTGAATGCATATCTGCCTAACGCCAACCTCACCACTGTTCCTACGCTCGATAAACGCACTTCAGCAGTTGATACATGGACCGTGTATAATGTAACTTCATCCTCTCATATCGGCCCTATACTGGTGTGGAATCGCTGGTCTGTCGTGTATACCCTCCTCCAGCCAACCCACCAGGCGAATCTGCCGACGCCTCCTGTTACCACAGCAGATATCGTTCTTGCCGGAGGACTGCTCCTGCTCTGCTTCTGGCTGCTCCTCTCAGCATTGCCTATGTGCGTACTGGCCTGGCAGGGAAGGAGATAGTGCTTCCCATTGTGGGCATAAGTATGAGTAGCGGACACAAAAAAAACCCCACGGGCAAAACTAACCCACGCCGATTGT
>CAXUEY010000039.1:43505-43782 GCA_964250225.1 uncultured Ktedonobacteraceae bacterium
CCGGGAAGTATATCGTGCTCCCCATGGTGGCCATAATTATCAGAACCGCACAAAAAACGGCCGCGCGGCCAAGACATCCGCGCGGCCTTTTTGTGTGCTATGACTTAATTTTTGCCAGTAGTAATGCCCGGCGCGGCCAGCGCTTTGAGCGCGTAGCGTTCGCGTAGTTTGGTCGGGATACGATAGACATCCTTAACCAGGCCCACGCGTTCGAGGGTCCAGATGATATAGCCAGAGAGATCGAACTGCCACCAGTGCAGGCCGTGGAAGGCTGAGC
>CAXUEY010000040.1:0-10169 GCA_964250225.1 uncultured Ktedonobacteraceae bacterium
AGCACGAGCGAGCCGCTGTTTCTCGACACAGGCGCAGGTCTCGGCAAAATTGAGGTAAGTATTCACTTTTCAGTTGGCGCAGTAATCTGCGCCTTTCTTGTCTGATGAAAATCCCCGAAATTTTCATCAGACAGCTATTTTTGCAACCCCAACCAGCGCTGAATGATTTCACCATGCTCTTTGAAGTGACCATCGGTATTGCCTGGCGTAACTGCCTGATCGTCTTCGGGCCAATGCCGTGCAATTGCTTGATCTCATCCTCCCTGAAGCTGGTTAGCTGCTGGAGCTGTGAGATTCCTATCCCGGCCAGTGTCCCTTTGCGCTGGCTGGCTGAGCCTGCCGGGATATCGCTTTCTCGCTGGTTGGCTGCCTGTTTGTTCTGGGTAATTGCTCCCTCTTTTATCCTGCCTGCTTGACCCTTGCCAGCCACGCTCGCATGTCGGGCTCGTGCTCTTCGTGGAAGTGGCCGAAGAGGACGGCCCCGGTGAGCCGCCCATCCTCAAACCAGGGCAGGCGCTGGGGATCGTTGAGCTGCTCATCGCTCAAGGCGTCGACGGCGGCGACCAGTTGCTGGAAAACCTCATGTGAATCGTTGAGGACGTCGGCCAGGGGGCGATCCCGGTTGAGCTTGTATATCCAGGCGTTAATCTCGTCAACCTCGTCAACCTCATGTAATTCCGCTGGCCAGAGTGCTATCATGTTCGTCGAGGGATCGAGGGCCGCCCGGAAGCGATTTACCGTGCGCCGTCGCCACCCGGTTATGTGGGCAACGATATCTTTGATCGACCAGCCCCCTGCAACCTCCGGCTGCGTCATGTTCTCCTCACCAATCTCGTCGAGCAATGCCAGCCATGCCGCTTGCTCGCTCTGTAGCTCGGCGAGGAGCTGCTTCTTGCTGATGGGTTCTGTGCTGTTTTCACTCTGATTTGTCATGCGGCTTACCTCCTGATTTTATACTTTGCTTATAGACTACCATAAAAAGGGAAAACGCAGCGCCGCCTGGAAGGAACGGCGCGCCGGGTGCTTGCGACTCGTTTCGGGCGCGTCGAGGTGCAGCGTCGACGCTTTCGCTGTCTGGGGTGTGAGTGCAGATGGTGTCCAGCTAACTGCCTGTTTGCCCAGCATATATGTGCCCACAGACACATCATTATCGTACCAGGGAAATGGCTCGTTGAGAGTTTCCCAACTCAGCGCTGATGTGGCGGCCAGGATGCACTGGTACGCGGCGCGAAAGTCCGCAAGCACTTGCGCCAGAGGACGATCTTTGTTGCCATTATCCCACAGAAAGCGGCAAGAATCGATCCTGATTTTCAGCAGTCATCTTCTCCCCTTACGTCGCAAGGGGAGAAGACGACTGGAGCCAGGCCCTTTGAGCTTATGAGAGCCTGCGAATATCCTTTGTAGCCAGTGCGGCCAATGCCAGGATGACATTGACCGCGCCGCATACCACAAAAATGTTGCTTGCTCCAATATGATCGGTAACAATGCCGCCTATAGCTAATCCTGCGGGTATCAGTCAGAAAGCCTATTGGACTTTGCCGCGTGCCTCCACTGGCCAGATTGCCGCTAGTACGCCTGCACGGTGCGCGTAGTACACATCGTGCAGATTGACCGTCGTATCGATGTGGCTGGGGATCAGTTCAACGCGTGCGCCTACGCCTAAGCGCGTCGTGGCTGATCCTGCTTCTCCATCCTCCCACGTCACTATGCCATGCTCATCTCCTCCTGGCCGATAGGCGACACCGGGGATGTCTTTGAGTTCTGGCATACCGCTATCAGTGGATAGCGACTTGAGGCCAGCATCGACTACTGCTTGCGTAGAAGTAGGCCGACTGATCACCGTTGAGAGAATCGTCAGCGCATTGCTGTAAACTGGCCCGATAGCGTGGCGATAATCGGTGTCCATAAACACGAACGAGCCGGGTTGCACTTCTGTTATCCCCTCACAACTGGCACAGATCTCAGCTGTCCCTGTCCCGCCTGTCGTGACGATTTCAATGGGCAGACCGGCTGCTCTCAGCAGTGCTGCTGTCTCTGTCAGTGCATGCATTGCCTGGCGACAGCGTTGTGCGCGCTCCTGCGGGTCATACACATGCTGCAAATGCCCTTCATAGCCCTGAACGCCTCTCAGATGGATATGATCCAATTCACGTAGGGACTGCGCCAGGTGAAGCGCCTCTTCACCTGGCAGCACGCCACAGCGGTTCTGCCCAACGTTGAGATCGAGAAGCACATCGATGGATTGCTGCGCCTCGTGCATGGTCTGGTTGAGAGCCTGTCCACCGACCAGGCTATCCACCACCACTTTGATACGAGGGGCGCGTTGCACCAGGGCAACCAGCCGCGCCAGCTTGGGTTTGCCCACAATCTCAGTGGTAATCAGCAGATCGTCGATCCCGGCCTGGACCATGACTTCCGCTTCACTCACTTTGGCTACACAGCCGCCAACCGCGCCTGCGGCCAGTAGCAGACGCGCCAGCTCAGGACTCTTGACCGTTTTCAAATGGGGCCTGACCCGCACCCTGCTGCCCCGGAAGCGTCCCATGAGCTTAGCAATATTGGCCTCCATTAAGTCGAGGTCGATCAGCATCGCAGGTGTATCAAGTACCTCCAACGGGTCTCCTGGTTGCGGATGAGACATTGTTCTTTCCTTTCCCTTCTTGCTCTTTGAAAGATATTATACCACTAGATCTATCAAGCGGACGGAGGCCACCATGCTTAGCAAATACCTGTAGCAAGCCACGCGATTGACTCAACTTACCCTCATGCTCACCTCAACCCAGGCATCGTAGGCTGCCTGTCCTCCGGGGATACCTGGGACGAGATCGTTGGCGACAAGGGGAACGATCTGGGCGCCGCTGGTGACGCGATTGACGCCGGACCAGCCGTCGCGCATCCAGACGACGCCGGGCAAGACATCATCAGTTATATGAGCGCGGGCCTCAAACTGGCCGCGTTGATTGGTGACGACGATGGGCGTGCCCTGCTCCAGATGACGCGTGTGAGCATTCTGGGGATGAATCCAGAGTTCCGGGTGCGGATTAGCCCTGGCGAGCGTTGGCAACGCCTGACCCTCGTCAAAGAAAGAATGGAAGGCGGTGAGTGTGCGCCCCTGGCAGAAGCGTAGCGGATACTCGGAACTGGCGGGCGCGGTGTAGGATGGCAGCGGAGGGAGTCCAGCGCTCTGAGCTCGTTCACTCCAGAATTCGACCTTTTGGGAGGGCGTCGAGAAACTGTGCTCCTGATAGGCGATATGGGAGAGGTTATTCTTCTGCCAGTAGCCATCGCGCCGACGCAGTTCAGCGACGGTCAGTGGTTCGCCGGTCTCCGTCTTTTGCACGGATAGCCAGGCGTTGAGATACTCTTCCTCATCTTGCCAGGGAAAGATGTTGGCGATATCAAGCCTCTGGGCAAGTTCGCGCAGGAGGGTGATGAGGGAGCGGCACTCGCCAGCGGGTGTGAGCGCGCGTTCCATCAGATAGATGTGGGTCGCGGTTTGCTTCAGTCCGAGATCTTCCAACCAGGCGGTGGCGGGCAAGATCAGGTCGGCGCTGCGCCGGGCCGTCTCGTTCATAAAAAGATCATACGAGACGATGAGTTTGATCCTGGCCAGGCCGCGCGCGATCTCGTTGGCATCGGCAAAAGAAGAGAGCATGTTGGTGCCGAAGAGGAGCAGCACATCGAGCTGACCGCCGGTTAAGGCCTGTGTCATGGTTGCCATATGACTGGGAATGGCCATCTCGTCGGATATGCGCGGGACGACATCCGCCAGGACATTAGCGAAACTGGTGCTCTCAGGCGCTGCTCCGTGGCGCTGCCCCAAACCGCCACCAGCTATGCCCAGTTGCCCGGTGAGAGCTGGCAGACAAGAGATGGCGCGGCTCGGTTCCCAACCGTGCTGATGTTTGAACATAGAACTGCCACCCAGCACGATCACCGCCGGGGTTTGCGTGGCATAGCGGCGCGCAAGCTGGCGAATACGCTCAGGCTCAAGGCCAGTAATGGCGCTTGCCCATTCGGGAGTGTACTGTTGCAGATGAGCGGCAAATTGCGCAAAACCGAGCGTATGTTGTTCGATAAACGCCTGGTCATGCAGTCCCTCTTGCACAATCACGCGCGCCAGAGCGAGTGCGAGCGCGGCATCGCTGCCGGGTGGGATCAGGATCACCTCGTCGGCGTGGCGCGAGGCCTCGGTGCGGCGCGTATCGATCTGGATCACGTAGGCACCGCGTTTGTGGGCTGCGACGAGATGGGGGGCGAGATCAGGTTGACTGGCCAGGGTCGCGCCCCAGAGCAGAATAGTCCGTGAATTGACGGCCATATCCTCTTTGGTATTGGTTTTGAGCGTGCCCGTCAGCCCCAGACCATAGCCGCCCATCGCCCAGCACACAATTGCGGAACTCCACTGCTGAAAACTACCCAACACACCAAAGCGATTGACCAGGGCGTTGCCTGCCAGTCCTGTGGTACCTGCACCGTGGCCGCGCCAGAGTCCCACGCGCTCCGGCTGTGTCTGCTTAATCGCGTCAACGATCATCGCGTAGGCCTCATCCCAGGAACACGCCTCCCACCTGCCCTCGCCTCGTGTACCCACGCGGCGCAGCGGCTGCAACAAGCGTTTGGGATTCTCAAAAATCTCCCGGCTGGCCTGGCCTCGAATGCAGAGAAAGCCCCGACTATCCGGGTTGTGCTGATCGCCCTTGAGCGATAGAAGCGTATTCCCCTCAACCTCGACGGTCATTCCACATTGGGTGGGCATACAATTCATAGGACACATCGTCGTGATCTGGCGTTTTTCGGGCATCTTTTCTCTCCTTGCTATTTCTTATAGTCGTTTATGTTGTCAGGATAGCTGTTTTCAATGTAAGAGCTTCTGAGCATTCTCTCCCAGGATCAGTTGTTGTGCATGCTCATCCAGGCCCGCGCTCTTGATATGCTCGATGACGCGTTTCTGGCGTAACAGGCCGTAGTCGCTGCCGAAGAGGATATATTCAGGCCCGACCAGATTTGCGACAGCGGCGAAAATCTCTGGCCGGTAGAGATAGAGCGTCGCGGCAGTGTCATACCACACGCGCCCGGCGGTCAACCGCTGGATTTCAGGCATCAGGGTGTAGAATGGCAGACCACCGCCCCAGTGCGCGGCGATAAAACGTACCGTTGGGAAGGCGGTCAGGAAGGCGATAACGTCGGTCAGCGCGACATCGCCTTTGCCTGGATAGAGGTGGCCGACGGGTTCGCTGCAATGGGAGAGCAGCAGCAGATTGTGGCGTTCAACCACTTCCATCATTGGACGCAATAGGTCGATGTCGCTCAATCTATAGCCCTGGCCGTGTGGCATCAGCTCGCCCACGCCCGGCATGCCGCCCTGGACACAGCGCTCAAGCTCGTAGGCCGCCTGCTGGCCCGCTGTAGGTTGCAGGACGGCCAGACCGTAGATGCGGCCTGGATAGCGGCGCATGGCATCGAGAATATAGCTATTGCCCTCGCGGATCAGGCCGGGGTCGCTCCAGCCAAACGAGAAGGCCACGGAGCTATCCACACCCGCCGCGTCCATTTCCGCGATAAGATCCTCGGCGTTGACCAGGTTGGCTTTGGGGCTGCTATAGAGCTTATCAAACCAGGGATCGCGCGCGCAATACCGCTCGCGCCCCTGGCAGATATCAGGCGCAAAGATATGGGTATGAAAATCGATGAGCATACATCGCCGCCTTCCGTGTGTTATTGCCAAGCTTTATTGTAACACGTTTCTATGAGAGAGTACGCCGCCTGGGCTGCCTTCAACTGAAGAATGCTATAATGGCTCGTATGGGAGATTCTCAGCACGATGCGACACCTCTACACACAGAGATGATGGCTCCAGAGCTATGCACAGCGATTACACAGCACTATGACATCGCTTTGCAGCCCGTGCGCCGACTTACCGATGGTGAAGAGTGCGAAACCTGGCTTACCGCCTCGGATAATGATCCTCTCGTGGTGCGCCTCAGCCCTGCCTGGCGTTCGCCGGATCAGCTTGCACAGACCCATGCTTTTATGCTCGCGCTGCAGTCCCACCTGCCTATCGTTGTCGCGCCGCTCAGGGCAACGGATGGCACGACATTCTTTCTCTATCACGGGCGCTTGGTCGGCCTCTTTCCCTTTGTGGAGGGCCAGCATCTTATCCGCGAAGAGCCTGCTCATCGTGCAGCCGCCGCCCGCTTGCTGGCAGACCTGCATCGTACTGCCCTGGCTGTTTCACCCGCTGTCAGTCGCCCGCAGCGCCACCTGATGGGCGCTGCCTATTTATCGCGCGTTGAAGACCCTGGCACGCTGAGTGATCCAGAACTTGATGCGTGGCACGCGACACTTCTAGAGCAGTCAGGGGCTTTCACCTGTGGCATGATTCATGGCGACTACTATCGCCGAAACTTGCTTGCCAGGGGTGATATAATCGTGGCAGTTTTGGATTGGGACAACGCTCACCCGGATTTTCTTATGCAAGAGGTGGCCTCGTCCACCTGGGAATTCTGTAAAAACGCATCTGGCGATGACTGGTATCCTGAACGGGTGCGCGCCTTCTTGCAAACATACCGCGAGGCTGGTGGTCCCTGTCAGGCGCAAGAGTATGCCTCGCTACTGCCCTTTATACGCTGGCGGCTGCGTGAGGAAATTCGCTACAATCTGGCGATGAAGGCAGATGGACTGCTCTGGGAACCTGAGTATGTCGAGAAAATATCGCGAGCTTTTCAACGTTTTCGCAATTATACCCTCGCCTTTTAGTATGATGCACGTTGCATGTGGTAAGGAGGTTTTATGGCATTGCGCATTCTTAGCTATAATATCCTCGAAGGTGGGGAAGGTCGTCTGCCCCAGCTTATTCGTGTGATCCAGAGCCAGCGGCCCGATGTCGTAGCCTTGCTGGAGGCGTGCAGTCGCCCTCATCTTGAGGTGCTGGCGCGGGCGTTGAAAATGGAACTGGTTTGTGGCGAGGCTAACAACGGGCTGGACCATGTGGCATGGCTGAGCCGTTTGCCGATAGTGCGGGCGAAGGATCATCGCGTGCCTATTTTCGCGAAAACGCTGCTGGAGATTGAGATCGTCGCCGATGGCACACCCCTGATCCTCTTCGCGACCCATCTGAAGGCGGGCAGAGGTCAAGAGAAGGAGCAGCGTCGCGTCGCGGAGGTTCAGGCCATCCTGGACATTCTGCAAACTCGCGCTGGTCAGCCTCATCTGTTGATGGGCGATCTCAATTCGTTGCACCCCCAGGACCAGCCGGACACCGCTGCTTATCTCACAACCGAACCCGCAGAGAAGGGCGACGATCTATACGATATGCAACGCCGCCGTGCCCTACTGCGCCTGCTCTCAGCCGGGTATGTGGATTGCTACCGCGCTCTGTACCCAACCGAATCAGGTTACACCTACAAATTGCCCACGCCCGGCTTACGGCTCGACTATATCTTTGCCTCGCCCGATCTCGCTCAACGCCTGGCTGTATGCGAGGTTGTCACAGGAGGCGAGGCTGAGACGGCCTCCGACCATTATCCAATCTGGGCCGAGTTTCTTTCAGAGATTGCGCTCTATCCACCGGTGAGAAAAGCCAGTTGATCCTTTTGGCTGCTCCCCAACAAAAATAGGCAGCAAGGTGTTGGAGCGCTGGGCATTGTACTAGAGATGCGTGAATACCACTCCCGTCAGCAGCAGCGCAATGCCCAGCCACTGGATTACTCGCAAACGCTCGCGTAAGAAGATCGCGGCCAGTAGCGCAGTAACAGCGCTATAGAGCGAGGCGAGCACGCTGACGATAGCCACATCTCCGCTCGCGAAACCGAACGCGCTGGCGACAAACGCAGCAGTGTCCAGCAGGCCGACGCAACTGACCAGGATGAGGCTGGACCTGCTGGGCAAGCGCAGGCGTTTGGGACGAAACAGGGCCAGCGGGGTGAGCAGGAGAAGTGCGGTCAGGCGAAACAGCCAGATGGGTACGATCTGGCCGAGCGCCGGGGTGACAAAAAAACCCAGCAGCCAGAAGGTCAGACCAAGTGCTAGCGCGGCAGCCAGCGCCCATCCCACACCAGGCGGCAATGTCCGACGCGTTCTTGTGAACCCGCCAGATGTCTGTGCAGTCCCCGCGCTGGACTGCTGTTTTTGCTCCGCGTGCTCCTCATTGCCCAATGCGCTCTCCGTAGACTGGTGTACCTGCTCTTCGTGGCCCAACGCGGCCAGCGCGACGCCGAGCAGGATGGCCACAATGCCCAGCCCTTGTAGTGGGTTTAGATGCTCGCCGGTCAGCACCGAGAGCAGAACCGTCACCGCCGCGTAACTGGCAGTAATCGGCGCGATCACCACCAGCTTGCCCACCGAGAACGCGCGATAGAGAGCCACATAGCCCAGAGCGTCGATACAACTGCTCACAACGCCCCACGCCCACGGCTGCCAGCCTGCCAACTCACCCAGCCTGAATAGCTCGCCAGTGAAGAGCAGATAGAGGCTCAGCGCCAGAAAACCCACGCACTGCAAATAAAAAAGCGTGCGATACGTCCCAATAGTTCGTGTAGAGAAGCGCGCACAGAAGTCAGCGCAGCCAAAGCAGAGGGCCGCCGTTAAACCAAAGATAATTTCCATGTATATAGCATATCTGATGAACCAACTCTCGCGCACACGTTCGGATCTCATAGGATTTAGCTCGTAGGAGCAAAGTACCTCAAAGCACGTTCCATCTCGGTGATAAAGCCTTGAACACCAGGTGGGTTCTCACACATAGCATTAACCATGAACATAATAAGCGATTCTCGGAGCAAGGCGAGGTGAAATAGTGTTTCATAGTTCTCTGTGAAAACAATTTGGTTCCTATTGTTCAAAACGTGATAAACGCGGACGGAATCGGGTCAGCCAGCCAGATATCCTCATTGCCCGCATAGAAGCATATCCCTTGCTCGCACGCTTGCAGAGCGGCGATGCGCAGAATGACCGGCTGATCAGTGCGGCGCAGGGCGACCAGGCGGGCCGTTTTCTCGTCAGTGGAGAGATGTACATACTGGCGCTGCATCGATTTCAGCCCTTCACTGCGAATCGCGGAGGCGGCCTGGGGCGTCGTGCCGTGGTAGAGCGTGTCCGGTGGCGTCTCCGGCTGCTTCTCGACCTTTTCAGGAAGAGAATGGCCGTAGAAGGCGCGAATCTTGCCTTCGTGCAACTCGAAACGCTGTTTGGTGGACTCCACCATGATGGTGGTGATATCCGCCAGGCTCACATTGCGCCAGGTAGCGCGACGCTGCCGCAGCGCGGCCAGCAGCTCATCGACTGCGACCCATCCTTCGGAATCGAGTTGCAGCCCGTATGTCTCTGGCTGGTGACGTAACGCGTGTGAAATTGTTTTGCTTAAACGTATATGGTTTTCGTGCATCGATTTTGATCTTTTCTCAACCTGACTCACTGTATAGAGGAAATCTATCATATCTCTGCTTTATTTTCAAGCTCTATTGTAGGCCTCCAACCTTACAAAATTCTGCTTTTTCACTGCTTGAGCTAATAGAGAAAAAAGAGCAATGAGCATACAGGCGGTTCTTACTCGTGAGGCTTTTGCGCGTTATTCATAGAGATGATATCGAATTTTGTCTAGAGGGCTGTGCGCCTTCCATTGATGCTTCAGGAGTCTGGAGAAGAGATTTCATGCCAAACAAACTACAACGTTTCACTCTCATCGCCGCCGCCCATCTTTTCCTGATGCGCGACGACAAAGTGCTGCTCTCGCGCCGCTTCAATACGGGCTATGAGGATGGCAATTATAGTGTGGTCGCGGGCCATCTGGATGGAGACGAGGAGGTCAAGGCGGCGATGATCCGTGAGGCGCGCGAGGAGGTGGGCATTGAGTTGGCGAGCGAGGATGTGCAGGTGGTAGGAGTGATGCACCGCAAGTCGAGTGAAGAACGCGTCGATTTTTTCCTGACCGCCGCGCGCTGGTCGGGCGAGCTGCGTATTTGCGAGCCAGATAAGTGTGACGACCTGACCTGGTGTGGGTTGGATGATCTACCGGAAAATATAGTGCCGTATGTGCGGCGGGCGCTGGAGAATTATCGCGCAGACCGCTGGTTTGATAGTTTTGGCTGGAATTCATAATGCTACGAGAAGAAGGGGTGGGGGGGGGAATATTATAATTTTTTTTGAGCCACCCCGCTAGGTGGTAGGTA
>CAXUEY010000040.1:10179-32955 GCA_964250225.1 uncultured Ktedonobacteraceae bacterium
AATACTCAACACCTCAGCCTCGGGGCCCCTCTAAAAAAATACAAACTACCCCCCCCCCCCCCCCCCCCCTTCTTCTCGTAGCATTGCCTATATATTGAGCATCGGGATCTTTGAGACGGTCCAGCGGTCGTTGGGGCTGGCCACCTGGAACTGTACCATCGAGATGGCGTCCGTGGGGCAGCGCACAATGCAGAGGCCGCAGCGGATGCACTTCTCTTCGTCGATAATCATATCGGCGCCACCGATCCATTTCTCGGTGCCCGTGTGCATTGGATCGCCCTTAACGACACGCGAGAGGCCCTCCATGCTGATACAGTCGTAAGGGCAGATATCAACGCAGCCAGAGCAGAGGATGCAGATCGAGGGGTCGATCATGATATTCAACTGGCACTGCAGACAGCGGCGCGCCTGTTCCACAGCCTGTTCGGGCGTGTAGCCGGTCTCGGTCTCGCGGGTGTTGCTGTAGCGTTCTTTGAGCGGCAGACCTGGCATCATCTCGTGCGCGATGGACTCGTAGTCATCGACCATGCCACGGCGATAGTCGGGCAGCTCAATCTCCTCGGCAGGATCGGCTGGCTTGTCCTGGCCGCCCAGGTAGCGGTTGATCGCGCCTGCTGCGTCTCGCCCATCGCCGATGGCCGAGATCAGGTTGCGCGAACCCTCGCTAAAGTCGCCGCCAGCAAAGAGGCCGGGGTAGCTGGTCATCCAGGTGTCGCGGTCCACCAGGGGCACGCCGTTGCGTTTGTTGACCTGGACGTTGAGTTCGTCGAGGTGTAGCCACGAGGCGTCGCTATACTGACCGAAGGCCGGGATGATCATATCAGCCGGGATCACATACTCGCTGCCCTTCACTGGTATAGGACGGCGGCGCCCGCTGGCATCGGGATCGCCCAGTTTGTTGCGCACAACGCGCAGACCGCTGGCATGTACACCATCGTCGCTCAGCACTTCGAGCTGGGAGACCAGATACACGAACTCAACGTGCTCGAATTCGGCCTCGTCCACCTCGTACTCGTCCGAACCCATCTCTTCTTTCGAACGGCGATAGAGCACATAGACCTTCTCCGCGCCAAAGCGGATCGAGGTTCGGCAGCAGTCCATCGCGGTAAAGCCGCCACCCAGGACGATCACGCGCTTGCCCACATAGGTTGGTTCGCCGAAATTGGTGCGCGAGAGCATGGAGATACCGTGCTCAACGCCCTTCAGATCGGCGCCGGGAATGACTTTATTATCGGGGCCGGTCAGCTCATTTGAGATATAGCACCCGGCGGCCAGGTAGACTGCGTCATATTGTTTGAGCAGGTCGGTGACTTCGATATCGCGCCCCACGCGGGTGTTGTATTTCACCTCGACGCCCAGGTCGCGCATATATTCGGTGGTTTCCTCAAAGGTTACGTTGCGCGGCAGACGCCAGACGGGAATACCGTTGACCATCACGCCTCCAGCTACCGCGTCAGACTCGTAGACTGTGACGGGATAACCCATCTCGCGCAGGTCGCGGGCGCAGGCCAGTCCAGCCGAGCCAGCTCCCACGATGGCCACTGTCTTCTCTTTGGTGATTGGCGGCGGCGCGACGCGGTGGCGAAACTCGCGATGATCGGCGGCGGCGCGTTTGAGCCAGCAGATGGCGATAGGTTTCCCGTCGATCTTATTGCGACGACAGACCGGCTCGCAGGGGCGGGCGCAGGTACGTCCGAGCACGCCGGGCACAACGTTGGCTTTCCGGTTCAGCAAATATGCCTCATCGAAACGAGCCTGCGAGATCAGGCCAATATAGGTAGAAACATCGGTATGGGCTGGACACCCCACCTGACAGGGAATATTCGTCTGATACCAATCAGGCGTTGTCGTAATTGATTGGTATCGCGGTTCCAATTTGCTATCGGGATCGATCATTAACTTTCCTCCAAAGGGAGATAAGGCCGGGTCAATTAAGCGCGCTCTGGCATTGCTTTTCTCAGATTATAGCACACTGCTGGTAGGGGGAACAAGCAGAGAAAAGCTGTAGCAGGCTCTATCAGCGCGTAGGTGGTGAAGAAGTTTCCCTCAATGTTGTGGACGCTTACGCTTTTGACGGCCTTTTTTAACAGGCGACTGAGCATTATGATGATTGACCACGACCCATACGGCTTTATTCTATCTCAAGCAGATATGAGCAGGAATAACATGGGCATGCAAGAAGGATGCCCGGTAAGAGCTTGAGGCTTGCTCCACCAGGCATCCTTCTTGTGACACATCATGCAAATGGTGAAATGAGATTTCCCAACTGCACAGCGCAGATCAGAGCGTTACGGCCCGCTCATTACGCAGCCGTTTCTGTTGTTATCCCACTCTCGCTGAACCTCGTAGGTGTGCCCATTGATGGTGAGATCGCCGTTGTGCGAATTGCGTCGGCCAAAGTTAAAGTTGCACTTATCGCCGATTTCCTGGCCATTCGCGTCAAACCAGGCGTTGAGCAAGGGGTCGGTGGCAGCTTCGATCTCTTCGTGCGAACTGACATTGATCGTTAAATCAGCGTCGTCATTGTTCGGCTCAGTCTGATTCCCCGCGCGACAGCTAAAGCTCGCAGCATATGGCATCGCAGCATACTGGGTGTTTGCCCCGAAGGTGCTGTGATAGGCGCAGAATGTGTTGCTCGCGCACTGGGACTGGGTGCTATCGAAGCACAGATCCTGATTCCTCTGCAGGAAGACAAAGAAAATGTTGTTAACAGCTGATGTCCAGCCGTTCACACTCTGTGCGTGAGTGACTTCGTTCTGGATATCACTGTCCAGCAAGGGGCTTTCGGGATACGCGTGGTTGTCCACAAAGGTTCCAGCCAGTCTCGCGTTGGAGGGAGATCCTCCGCCTGACTGAGTGTACTGGACGTTATTGTGGTACAGCCCGGTCGCGCCGATGTCGCCAAAGAATTGCTGGATGAGGCTATGGTATCGTGCAGATACATCGCCCGTTGGCTCCCAGAAAATCGCGAATATATTGGCTGTTCCTGCTTGCACAGGACCGCCATGATAGGTCAGGTTGTTCCCTGCGAACCGGGCGAACGGCTGACTATTCTGGGGGTGTTGCATAACTACATGTGACAAAAAGTGTGCTGTGTGCTGCGTTGCTCCTGTGGTCGAAGCATTTGCCGTTAAGGGTGCGGCAAACGTCACCAGGAGCAGAGCCAGGGTGATAAAAGGGGTGAGGAGAAGTGTGCGTACTATCTGTCTCACGAAGAAACTCCTTTTTCTGTGAAAGCGACACATACCACTGTGGTAGGTTGCGAAGGTAAATAGGCCCCAACAGGCAGTCCTGAGAAAAGAACCCTCTCTATTTATCTGTACATATAAGTGTACATATTCAGACTTCTCTACGACTTCCATCTGTATGCGCCAAAAAATCGCCCGCTTGCTTACGTTTTGTGCGCAGCTAACACTCATCACGTGTAGCACGCAATATATTCATCAGGTATAAGACTGTCTTATGTAATTTATTTGGAGCTGGTTGATAAGACAACTAGAACGAGGCGCCATTTTCCAGTGAGCCGGGGTGTACAGTGATGACGGAGCTTCGTCTTTTCACCCACTCATTTTCGGGCCTTTGCACCGCTGATTTCAAAAAAATCTTGACAGAAAGGCTCTTTCTGTACCAAAGTATCACCTCAATGACTTTTCTCTCATACGTGCGCGACGCGCGGGAATGTTACCGCATTGAGAGGCTTGGGGAAGAACAGATGAATAATTCGCCTCGGCTCTCGCACCATCTCGGCGAACTCGATGCTTCCTGGCTGTTTGTGGCTCCTGTTGTCGCGAGGCGAGCGGAAGATCTTTGTTTCAAGATGTTCAGGAGAGCGTGCAGTAAAAGCGCGATAAAAACACAGCAGGTATGTTCTGGAGTCGTTCTGCTTCGGTCTCAACGAGCATGACCGGAAAAGACGCATCGCGCTCGCGCATCGGATTGGAAAGGAAACTATCATGAAATTTCTTCTCACCTCGGCTGGCATTAGCAACGACAGCATTCGTAACACTTTGGTTGATCTGTTGGGCAAACCCATTGCCGAGTCCAGCGCCCTCTGCATCCCCACTGCGGGGTACGGGCACCCCATGGGCAGTCCTGGTGGGGCATGGCGTTTCATCACCGGTCAGTCCTCCACACCCATGTGCGAGCTGGGTTGGAAGTCCCTGGGAGTGCTGGAACTCACCGCGCTGCCCAGTATCGGTGAAGAGCGCTGGGTCCCCTGGGTCCGAGAGGCAGACGTCCTGCTGGTGAACGGCGGCGATGCGCTGTATCTGTGCCACTGGATGCGGCAATCCGGACTGGCGGACCTCTTGCCGGAGCTTCCAGATACGGTCTGGGTGGGGGTGAGCGCCGGGAGCATGGTGATGGCCCCCAGCATCGGGGAGGACTTCGTCGGGTGGAAGCCGCCCACCGGTGGCGATAGAACGCTGGGACTGGTTGATTTTGCGATATTTCCGCACCTGGACCACCCCTCTATGCCGGACAATTCCATGGCCAACGCTGAAAAATGGGCCGCCGCCATGCCGGTGCCAGCGTACTTGATTGACGATCAGACCGCCATACAAGTGGTTGATAGCGTCGTCGAAGTTGTCTCCGAGGGGCACTGGAAACGGTTTACGCCCTAAGTTTCGGATTGTTCAATCCTGCCTCTACCACTGCCCGTCAAGCCAGATTCGAACAAGGAGAACATGGCGAGATGTGTTATGAATAAGTGGCAGAGTTTTACAGGAACAGCCAGTAGTCTGAAGAGGCTACTGGCCTCATTTGCGAGCCGCTAAGAAGCGGCTTCTCTGTGTGATTGAAAGTTGTTTGACGAACGCTCGGCTCATTTGGTATCATCCCGATAGATCGTCAGAACCATTCATTGGTTACAGTAAGGAAGAATTGCACATGGCTATTCCTGAACGTTCCCCCGCGCACGCGCGCATCGTCAAGGCACCGCGTGGTACGCAACTCGCAGCACAGAGTTGGCTAACCGAGGCACCGATGCGTATGTTGATGAACAACCTCGACCCGGACGTGGCCGAGAATCCAGATGAACTCATCGTGTACGGCGGCATTGGCAAGGCGGCACGCAATTGGGAATGTTTCGACCGTCTCGTTGAGACACTGAAAAATTTGGCGCAAGACGAGACCCTGCTCGTACAATCGGGCAAGCCAGTCGGCGTATTTAGAACCCATACCGACGCGCCGCGCGTGCTCATCGCCAACTCCAATCTGGTGCCACATTGGGCGACCTGGGAGCACTTCCGTGAACTTGACCGCAAGGGGCTGATGATGTACGGCCAGATGACCGCAGGCTCGTGGATTTACATCGGTAGCCAGGGCATCGTGCAGGGCACATATGAAACGTTCGTGGAAATGGGCCGCCAGCATTGCGGTGGCGATTTATCCGGGAAATGGATACTGACGGCAGGTTTGGGTGGCATGGGTGGGGCACAACCATTGGCTGCCACAATGGCAGGTGCCTCTATGCTTGCCGTTGAGTGCGACGAAACCCACATCCAGAAACGCCTCGATACTGGCTACTGCGACGCGATTGCCAGTACGCTGGACGAAGCGCTCGATCAGATTCGCGAGGCGTGCAACCTGAAACAGCCGCTCTCCATCGGTTTGCTGGGCAATGCGTCTGAGATCTATACCGAACTGGTGCGCCGAGGGGTCAGGCCCGATATGGTCACCGATCAAACGTCTGCGCATGATGTTCTTAACGGGTATATTCCAGCCGGTATGAGCCTTGCGGAGGCCAATGAACTGCGCACGCGTGATCCCCAGGGCTATGTCGAGCACGCGCAAGAATCGATTGCGCAGCAGGTGCGCGCCATGCTGGAGTTCCACAAACAGGGTATTCCAGTCGTCGATTATGGCAACAACATCCGGCAGGTGGCGTATGATGCTGGCGTGAAAGATGCGTTTGACTATCCCGGCTTTGTACCCGCCTATATCCGTCCATTATTCTGCCGGGGCATCGGCCCGTTCCGCTGGGTGGCGCTCTCGGGCAACCCGGAAGACATTTATAAGACCGATGCAAAAATCAAAGAGCTGATCCCGGATAACCCGCATCTGCACCGCTGGCTGGATATGGCGCAAAAGAAAATCAAGTTTCAGGGGTTGCCTGCGCGTATCTGTTGGGTGGGACTTGGCGAACGGGCAAAGCTCGGCCTGGCGTTCAACGACATGGTGGCCTCCGGTGAACTGAGCGCGCCCATCGTCATTGGCCGCGATCATTTGGATTCCGGCTCTGTTGCCAGCCCCAACCGCGAAACCGAAGCGATGAAGGACGGCTCCGACGCCGTGTCGGACTGGCCGCTGCTCAATGCATTGCTCAATTGCGCGAGCGGCGCGACCTGGGTTAGCCTGCATCACGGCGGCGGGGTCGGCATGGGATATTCGCAACACGCAGGCATGGTCATCGTCGCCGACGGCACACAGGAAGCAGCAAAACGCCTGGAGCGCGTGCTTACTAACGATCCCGCCAGCGGTGTCATGCGCCATGCCGATGCAGGCTACGACATCGCTATTGAATGCGCCAGGGAAAACGGCCTCAAGCTACCAATGGTTTTTTAGCAGAGTCTATCTGTCTCGCATAGGAGGGTTGCGCCAGATGTGTAAATCTGGCGCAGCGCTTTGTTAGGTGATGCTCGTTACTCTGTCCTACCTCACTGTATCTATCTTCCAGGTGCCATTTTCCTGGATTAAGGTAAACGTTTGAGTGGCTGATTGACCATTGTTCCCGGTCAATGTGACAGTGCCACTGGCACTTGAACCATTTTCCTGAACACTCCCAACTACACAATCTCTTAAACCACCAGAACCCGAAAAATCATTTACATACTGCTGCATCAAGGCAACGCTGCTGTGGAGCTGTCCCGCTGCGTCAAGGTTATCGTAGAGTTCCTGTCCATTGCCGGTTTTCAGGGCATCGCAATAATTGCCCAGCGTTTTCTCAGGCGTTGAGCGACTCACCAAGTAAATTGATGTGCCGCCAATAATCAGCAGAACCAGGATCACAACACCGGCGATAATCAGGCCGGTGTTGTTTCTCCTCTGTAGCGTTCCTATCGGGCCAAAGCCAGGCGGTGCATAGCCGGGTGGGGCATAGGCAGGCTGTACCTGAGGGTACGCGGCCTGTTGTTGCTCGAAGTTGCCAGGTTGAGGATACGGAGGTGGAGCTGGTGCCTGAGCAAAGCTGCCAGGTTGAGAATACGAAGGTGGGGCTGGTGGCTGAGCGAAGATAGTGGGTTGAGGATAGGTTTGAGGGGGTGTATAAGGTGGCTGGGCGGGCGTATTGAAGTTTCCATAGGATGGTGGCTGTTGAAAGGCGGCCTGCGCGGGTTGTGGGAAAGCATCGGGGGCGGTTGGTGGGTAGTTTGACGAACTGGCAGGTTGTGCGAACAGATCGGGCGCGGTTGGCGGGTAGTTTGACGCGCTGGCGGCTACGGTTGGAGCATAGGCAGCGCTGCTCACCTCATAGGTGATTCTTGTCTGGCCGATGCGGATCACGTCGCCAGGTTTGAGTATATATGGGGTGCTGGGCGCGAGCCGTTGCTCGTTGACGAAGGTCCCATTGGTGCTACCCAGATCTGTCACTTGATAGCCATTGCCATCAAAGCTGGGAGCGACCTCAACGTGGCGCGTGGAGGCCTGGGAGTCTTGCAGGGCCAGCGCGTTATCGGCAGCACGGCCAATCCTGATAGCCTCAGAACCCAGGATGGTGCGGCCAAGAGAACTGTTCAGTGTAGCTTCCATTGATTGTCTCCTTTGCGTGCGTCTAAATCCAGCGTTTCGCTGAGAGCACGCTCATTGTAACATAGATTGGCGGAAAACGGTTGTGATCGTTGCCACCGCCAATCTATGCATTTCGTCACACCCGGAAAAGTGGGTTCCGAATCCGCACTATCAATTTGTGAACCTATTTTTGAGCAGTCTGCAACGGGACGTTATGAAGCTGTGCCGCCATCGATTTTCCAGACGCCATTCTCAGCGACCAGCCGAATGAGTATACTACCAGGTGAACCCTGGCCCGGTGTGATGGTGATTGTTCCTGTCGCGCTTGCACCATTTTGCTGAAAGTTGCTGCTGACGCAGTTGGTAATGCCGCCTGTGCTATTGTTCAAATCTTGAAAGTTGGTCTGGATCGTACCCACACTCGTCTGTCCCTGAGCGGCAGCCGAGAGCGTATTGTAGAGACCTTGCGCATCGCTACGTTCGAGGGCGGTGCAATAGTTTTGCAGGGTTTGTTGCGGCGTTGAGATGGGCATGTTATTGATCTTCCAGGTGCCATTTTCCTGAATAAAGCTCAATTTCTCGCTTTGTGAGTTGCCATTGCCAAAGGTCACAGTGGCGCTCCCACTGGCCGCCGGGTCATTTTCCTGGATAGTTGCGAGCGTACAATTTTTCACGCCATTGGCCGTTTGAAAGACGCCCAGAGTTTGCTGAAGTTGGCCCGGATTGAACTGGCCTTGTTGCGCGGATGAAAGATTGTCATAGATTTCCTGTGTGTTGCTGTTTTGCAGACCATCGCAATAGGCCGAGACGGTTTTTTGGGGTGTTGAACGCAGTAAGCTATAAGTGAGAACGCTACCCCCTCCGAGGAGAAGCACGAGCACAACCAGCGTGATCCAGAGTCCAATACGGCTCTTGCGCGGTTGCGGATATCCCGGTTGATATGGAGGAAAACCTACTTGAGAATACCCGGGTGGATATGTAGGGAGGCCAGGTTGAGATTGAGGGAAGGTTGATGGAGGATAAGCAGCCTGGGGATACCCCGATTGAGATGGCGGGTATCCAGGTTGCGTTGGTGGATAGACGGGCTGTGATGGTGGGTAGACAGGTTGTTGGCCAGGATATTGCGAGTAGGGATCGGATGGGTTGTTGTACATACTCGGTCTCCTCTAGCTCTTGAGCGTGATGTGACGGCTACACTGTTGAAAGCACCTGCCAGTAGTGTAGCATGTAGATGTGTGTGTTGTCATCCATATGCGGCAATAAGATTCCTAAATTAGCCTTTCCGGGTAAAAAAGGCGTTGTGTAGCTGAGGTAAGCCCTTTCACAATGGCAGTATGCTTGCCAGAGGCGATTTTCCATGCCATAATTGGATGCGAGAATCAGGTGCGAAGACAGACAGGCGGTTCGTCAGAGACAGAGGTTGGCGAGGAGAGGGTGTGAGCCTGGCTGTGCTTTGAAAGGGTGCAGTCTTTGAAAGAGTATATTGAAGCGTCCCTTCAGTCGGAGATAATTATCAGTACGAAACGGCTGACGAAGGCCTATGGCAAGCTGGTTGCGGTCAACGATCTGCATGTGCAGGTAATGCGTGGCGATGTTTTTGGCTTTTTGGGGCCAAACGGCGCGGGCAAAAGCACCACCATTCGTATGCTGCTCGGCCTGGTGCGCCCGACGGCGGGGCGCGCGGTCCTGTTTGGCATGGATACGGCTTATCAGATGCCGACGATTCTGCGGCACGTGGGAGCGATGATCGAAATGCCGGTCTTCTATCCCTATCTGACGGGGATAGATAACCTGCGCGTGGTGGCTGTGGCCTCTGGGATGGTTGCTGGCCGCGCCAATCAGCGACGTATTGAAGAGGTACTGGAACTGGTGGAACTGAAAAAGCAGGCCAGGATTGTCTATCGCAAGTATTCGTTGGGCATGAAACAGCGGCTGGGCATTGCCTCGGCGCTACTGATCGATCCAGAACTGTTATTGCTGGACGAGCCAACGAACGGGCTGGACCCGGCGGGGATGTATGAGATACGCCAGTTGATTCAGCGCCTGGCGGCCCTGGGCAAGACGATTTTTCTTTCCAGCCACCTGCTTCATGAGGTGCAGCAGGTGTGTAACCGGGTAGCGATTCTGCAACAGGGCAACCTGATTAAGCAGGGGAATGTGCGCGAGCTTTTGCGTAGCAAAGAACAGGTGCAGGTACACCTGAGGGACTTTGGCGAGCTTGAACGGGCGCGAGGTGTGCTAGAACAGGCACGTGAGCGAGGCGCGAACTGGATTGGCCTGCTCACTGTGGAGAAGGATCGGCACAGCCAGGCACTGTTGCGCGTTGACGCCCCCCAGACATATTCAGGGGAGATCAACCGTTTGCTGGCACAAGCAGGACTGTTCGCAACAGAACTGCACCCCTATGAAGGCAGCCTGGAGGATGTGTATTTGCAATTGACAATTCCAGCTATCGTGGCCGGAGAACACCTGGGGATGGCGGCTCTAGCCGGGGGCACAGAACCTGCGGAAGCGTTTGAACACCAGGCCGAGGGGGATATCGCAGGCGTGTCGTCGGGCCAGGAAAAAGGAGGTCAGCTATGAGCGCGTTGCCAGAGCGAGGGATGGAGGGTCAGGAGCCGGGGCGGGTTCTGGAGAACGCGGCGCCTTTGGCCACACGCACCAGCACAGTGATCCTGGGACGCATGGATTTTTTCAGCGTGCTGCTCCGTCTGATCGGCATGGAACTGTATAAGATACGACGCAGTTTGATGTCTAAAGTGCTGGGGACGGTGGCTGTGGCCCTGGCTCTGCTGGTTGCGCTGACGGTTGGGATGGAGGTCGCGATTAACCTGAACACGCCTGCGCGCCAATTTGTCCCGTCGTGCCTGACGCAAACAGGCGGCAATGAGCAGTCAGGCTGTTCCGCGACAGAGTTACAACGCAATAAACAGGCGTTGCTCGCGGTCCTTTCAGAGCCGCTACGCCTGCCAACTTCGCTGGAGATGGCGGCCACGCAGGGCGAGTTTAACCCGGCAATTATCGTGCTGATTGTGCTGATCGGTTCGGGGGCGGGGGGAGAGTTGAGCGTGGGTACGGTGCGGCTGATGTTTACACGTGGACCCTGGCGCGGGCAGTTTTTGCTGGCCAAATATGGGGCGGCGCTGGTCTGCGCTGTCGTTGGCGTGCTGGGTATGGCCTTGCTGGGCGTGATTGCGGGGCAGTTGTTCAACATGCTGAGCGGGACGCCACAAAATTGGGATTTTCTGAATGCGGCCTGGGGCTGGCATGCCCTGCTCTATCTACTGGCGACGATGCTCAACTGGTGGATGTACGCGGTGCTGGCGGTGTTCTTCGGCGTGCTGGGACGTTCGACTGCGGCTGGAGTCGGCGGCGCGCTGACCTGGTTTTTTGTCGAACCCATCTTCTCCAGTATCCTGACCGCTGCGGGCAATTTTAGCCTGGGAGGTGTCGGAGCGTTTCTGAGCGCGCTGCCAGCCTATTTGATGGGCAACAATGCCCGTGCCTTGCAGCTCAACCAGGCCCATTATCTATTTGGAAGTACAGGCTCGTCCCACTCGGATCTCAGCGCGCTGATTACGTTGGCGGCATATCTGATGGTTTTGATAGGCCTGAGCTGGTGGCTGAATGAGAGCCGGGATGTGACCAATTAAAGCGCGGGATCAGTAACATGTTAAGCACAGCGACAATCAAAGAATACGCCTACGACTTGGGCTTTGATAGTGTGCGCATTACCGGGGCCGAGGCGTTTCCAGATGCCGAGCGAGTGATTAAAGAACGCCTCGCGCAGGGCCTGATGGATGGGCTGCCCTGGTTTACCGCAGCGCGCGCGGATGTCTCGTGCTATCCCGACGCGCTATTGCCGGAGGCGCGCTCGATTATCGCCCTGGCCATGTGCTACCTGAGCGAGCAGCCAGAGGAGAGTCAGGAGGGTGGGCCGCGTGGACGTATCTCGCGCTACGCCTGGGGCGATGATTATCACGAGCTGATTAAGCCAAAGTTGCAGCAGTTCGCGGCCTGGCTGCGTGAGTATGCCCGCGATGAGAATCCCGCTCTGGAGACGCGCCTGTTTGTAGATACTGGGCGCATGGTGGATCGCGCGGTGGCGCAGCGTGCCGGGCTGGGCTGGTATGGCAAGAACACGAATATTCTGACGCATGGCTGGGGTTCGTGGGTCTTTCTGGCAGAGATCGTGACTAATCTGGCGTTGGACGCGGCGGACTTTGACGCGCCGTTGAAAGCGAACTGCGGCAAGTGCGAGATCTGTTTGCACGCCTGCCCCACCGGCGCGCTGCCAGCCCCCTATGTGCTGGATAACCGGCGCTGCATCTCATACCTGACGATTGAGTTGCGCGGGAGCATTCCCCTGGAACTGCGACCTCTGATGGGCAATCTGATCTTTGGCTGCGATATCTGCCAGCAGGTCTGTCCGGTCAACCTTGTCGCGGAACGTCGGCTGGGGTTGCGGCAGGATACTCCAGCAGGCGTGCAGCCGCTGGTCTTTCGTCCCCGTCAGGAACTGCGTCCCCGTGCAGCGACGGGCGGCAACCCTGAGTTGATCCCGTTGCTAAAGCTCACGGAAGAAGAGTTCCGCGAGCGCTTCCGGGGCAGCCCGATCAAACGTACAAAGCGGCGCGGGCTGTTACGCAATGTGTGTGTAGCGCTGGGCAATAGCGGGGATCGTAGCGCTGTACCGGATCTGTGCGAGGCGCTGCACCACGAAGAGTCCCTGGTGCGCGGACACGCGGCCTGGGCGCTGGGTCAGTTGGGTGGCGAGCAGGCACAAACGGCGCTGCTTGAGGCATTAGAGGGCGAGCAGGACGCGGAGGTGCAGCAGGAGATCCGTTGCGCGCTGGAGACAGGACGCAGGCTGCCTGGCTGATTTGATCTGATAGAATAGCAAACCGAAGGAACAGACACAGAACTATGCGAGTAACATCACTGGGCAGCGGGAGTAGCGGGAACGCCTATCTGATCGAGGCGGGACCACAGGGGCGCACCCGCATACTGATCGACGCGGGTTTCCCCACGCGTGTGCTGGCGGAACGGCTACGCCTGGCGGGAAGCGCGCCGGGACAGTTGCAGGGCGTGCTGGTCACGCATGAGCATAGCGACCATATTATGGGGCTGCCCATGCTGATGAAGCGCTATAAAGTGCCGATTTTCGCCGATCCCCGCACGTTGGCGGCCTTGCGCGAAATCTTCACATCCGGGACCATGCGCTCTGAATCGGGCGGGCTGGTCTATCTGGAGGCGCAACTAAGTGCGGCGAACGGGTCGAACAAGAGCGCGTTTGTGCATGAAGAACTGCTCGCGGTCTCGACGCTGGAGGAAGAGATCACGCTGACCCAGCATATATCGACGCTGGAGGAAGAGATCACACCAGCCCGGCATACGCCAACGCTGGAAGTAGAGAGCACGCTGACCCGGACGACGCCTGGAACAAGCATGTGGCAAGCGTTGCCTGCGGGGACGAGCTGTGTGATCGGGGATATCGAGGTGGACTCGTTTCCTGTCTCGCACGATGCCGTGGCCCCTTGCGGGTATTTGTTGCGCGCGGGCGGCTGTCGAGTCTGTATCATCACGGATAGCGGCGAGGTCACACCGGTCATGTTGGCGGCGATGGCTCAGGCTGATCTGCTCATCCTCGAATCGAACCATGACCGGGCGCGCCTGTTGAGCGGCCCCTATCCCTATCACCTCAAGCAGCGCATCCTCAGTCCAAGCGGGCATCTCTCCAACGCTCAGGCCGCCGAAGCCGTCTTGCGCACGTGGAGCAATGACGGGCTGCGCTGGCTCTGGCTGGCCCATCTGAGCCGCACCAACAACACACCGAAACTGGCCCTGACGAGCATGCAACAGAGTCTGCGCGATGCCGGAGCGAACCTGGCACAAATCCACATCTCTGTACTGGGACGCGATTTAGGCGCAAACTGGGATTCGACGCGCTTATGGCGCGATACACATTTGTGGGAAATGTGAACATGGCTTGAACACGAGGGAGCCACTTTCTACGGCTTTTCAGGCTAGAGAAAGCGGCTCCCTCGTGTTCACATGTTATTATCTCCGCATGTTTTTTGTATTTCTTTAGAGAGGATAGGAAATTCTTCTGAATGATTGATCTCATTCAGATAGAAAGGGTAAAATTGAATTCAGTAAATTTGGCAACAAGAGGCGAGGCATCGTGAAAATTCGTACCGACGATCAGATACAGGGAACGCTTTCTTCTGACAATATTCTTCCTGCCACGCGGCAATTCAGCATGACAGGACGTTTTTACGCGCTATTGCTGGCATTGAGGCCACGCCAATGGACAAAAAACCTGGCGCTTTTTGTCGGGATTGTTTTTGCGCAACGCCTGCTGGATCTACTCCTCTTTGAACGAGCGCTTATTGCGTTTGGCGCATTCTGCCTGGCCTCAAGTAGTATTTATCTGCTCAATGATGTGCTGGACCTGGAGAGTGATCGTCAGCATCCCAAGAAAAAAAAACGTCCTCTGGCAGCGGGAATCCTGCCAGTTTCATGGGCCATTGTCACTATTGGCGTGCTCTGGTTACTGTGCGCGGCGCTCACAAGCAGCCTGTTTTTTCTGCCCATCGTAGGCAAAGATCTCTTTGCTACGCTAGGCGGGGCGAATGTGTTATTCACCTGCACACTGGCCTCCTACCTGATTATCATGGTTTTATATAGTGTGCGCTTAAAGCACGTTGTTTTGTTGGACGTGTTTATTATTGCGGGCGGCTTTGCCTTGCGTATCCTGGCGGGCGCGGTCGTGATTCCGGTGTCGATCTCGTCCTGGTTGTATATCGTTACAATCATGCTCTCTCTGTTGCTGGCCTTTGGCAAGAGACGCAACGAGCTGGTGGTATTGGAGGGACAGGCCGTCAGCCATCGCCAGATCCTCAACGAATACAATCTGCCGCTGCTCGACCAGTTGATTACCATCGTCACGGCAGCCACGGTGATGGCTTACAGCCTCTACACCTTCCAGTCGCCCACGGGCGACCATCGTTTAATGATTACTATTCCCCTGGTCCTCTACGGCACATTTCGCTATCTCTACCTGGTGTATGTACGCAAAGAAGGAGGCAGTCCTGAGGATCTTCTCCTGCGCGATTGGCATATGTTGGGGACTGTTTTGCTGTGTGTCATTACCGTTATTCTGGTATTATACGTCTTCCCGGCGTAGATCTTGAAGCATAATATAGCCGCAATAATCGGTTGTTGCGGCTATATTATCCATCCACCTCGTAAAGCCCTCGGCTTCAGCCGTAGGGAGTCGTCACATTAGCATCTTACCCCCCAATGTTCATCTTCTTGAACCTCGATTCGGGGATGCTTTTGATGATCCACATGATGTAACGCCAGTAGCCGGGCACGTAGACGACATCTTTGTGTTTGAGGATGGCTGTGTGGATGCCGCTTCCGACCACTTTCGGGCTGGCAAAGAGCAGTCCTTTGCGCATATGGGCGGTCATGGGTGTGGCGACCATGCCGGGCTTGATGGTGATGACGGTGACACCCTTCTTCGCCAGACGATTGCGCAGACCTTGCAGGAAGATGCTGAGCGCTCCCTTCGCGGCTCCATAGATGTAGTTGGACTGACGCCCACGGTCCCCCGCGACTGATGAGATGACGGCGATGCAGCCGCGCCGCTGCTGCTCAAAATAATTGGCAAGCAGGGTGAGCAGGGAAATGACGCTGGTGCAGTTTGTGGTAAATTCCTGCATAGTAGCCTCAACGTCCTGTTCGCAGCGCTGCTGGTCGCCGAGGGTGCCATAGGCCACGAGCACCATATCGAGGCCGCCAAACGCTGCGAGCGCGGTGTCGAGCACTTCCTGGTGGCCCGCCAGATCGCTGAGGTCGGCCTGGATGGTCGCGACCTGTTTGGCGCCGCGCACGCTCAGGTCGTTGGCGATGGTGGTGAGTTTCTCAGGCGAACGGGCGACGAGCACGAATTCAGCACCATCTTTGATAAAGTTTTTCGCGGTTTCATGGGCCAGCATCGAAGTGGCCCCCAGAATCAGGATACGCATGATGTGTTCTTTCTTTTATGAGTGCGCCGGACACAAAGGGCGGCGACGTGCGAGCCAAACGCGAGGGCCGACGCTACACGCAAAGGAGATGTGGCCAGCACCTGACGCATTTGGTAATTCCTCCTCTGCCAGTCTATTTTACGCTGACTCGCCTCCAAAAGCTGGAGGAGAAGTGTGGATCGACATATTGAGCGAATTCTTGCCAGCGCGGATAGAACTGCTGGAAGCTCTCGGCAGACATACGCGCGTCTTTGGCTGGATACACGGCGCCATCGTAGTGGCGCACGATGGCGTCGAGTTCTTCGAGCAGGTGCAGGGTTTTCTCGCCCGCGTAGGCGAAATCGAGGGCCAGGGTCAGGCCGGGACGCGGGAAGGAGAGCATACCGGGCGATTTGACGCTACCAAATTCTTTCAGCACGGTCAGGAAGGAGCCAGCCCCCGACCTGCGGATGCGCCCAAGAATTTCGCGCATGGCCTCGCGACCTCCCTCGAACGGAACCACAAACTGATATTGTAGAAAGCCGCGCTTCCCATAAATACGGTTCCACTCGTGGATACCATCCAGTGGATAGAAGAACGGCTCATACGAGCTGATTTTATGCACGCGTTTGGGGCGCTGCACGTGATAGTAGAGTTCGTTGAAACTTTTGACGGTGAGCTTATTGAGCGCGAACTGCGGCAGGTTAAAGGGTACGGCCAGGGGCAGATGCTTTTTCAGCGGCTTCTTCGCCAGTTCTGGCGACTGATTGTGGTTGCCGCGATTAAAAATGCCGCGACAGAGCGCCTCGCCACCAATCAGTAGATCGACCCAGGAGACGGTATATTCAAAGCCCTGGTCCGATTCGGCGGAGATGTCAAAAAACTCGTCAAGCGAGGCAAAACGGATGTGATCGGTGTCGATATAAGGATTGGCGATGCGTTTGAGCTTTACTTCGGCCCAGAGGATCATACCGGTCAGGCCGAGGCCGCCAATGGTGGCCTGAAAGAGTTCGGCGTTCTCTGTGGGCGAGCAAACGAGACGCTGACCATCGGAGCGCAGGAGCTTGAAACGCTCGACATGGCAGCCGAAGGTGCCTCCGGCGTGGTGGTTTTTGCCGTGGATGTCATTGGCGATAGCACCACCCACCGAGACAAATTTCGTGCCAGGCGTGACGGGCAGGAACCAGCCTCGTGAGACCATTACCGTCAGAATTTCGGCCAGGGAGACGCCAGCCTCGCAGCAGAGCAGGCCGCTCTCCTCATCAAAGGAGATGAAGCGGTTCAGATGGCTCACATCCAGGGCAATCCCGTTCTCGTTGAGGCAACTATCCCCATAGCTGCGCCCATACGCGTGAGGCAGCACAGATTGCTCAACATCCGCCAGATCGGGCACGTCGCTGCGCCAGTAGACCGGCGTGACCTGTGTGTGGCTGACTTTGGGATACCGCCCCCAGGATTGCGGCCCACGGGTAGGATGAGACGTTGACATAAATATGTATACCTTTACAGAGAAAGCTGATCCAAATCTCCGCGCGTGCTATGTCGGGGAGGTTTCAGCAATTGTATCCATAACAGAGCGTGCTTTTGTAGAAATCCTTGTGTGTCGCTGTGAAGGATCAGAGCCATGTTTTCCGCAGAAGCGCGTCATGCCAGTGTGTGATATAGTTTCCACCAACTATAACGCAACAGGCGCGGTGAGTGCTACAACATCCCCCAATTGGGCGCACAGGTCACGCTTAGCGGGCCGCGCCACTCTCTGCCGTCATCTCCTCGCTTACACGGCGCCCGTCGTGGACCGCGTGCAGCGACTCGAAGAAGCCCAACGCTTGTTCGCGGAAGAGCCGGGCGAGGCCGAGATGCCGGGTGTTGTCTCTATCGGCAGCGCGGCGCTGGTGAAGCTGACTCAGGCAGGCCAGCGTCTGGCCCTGTTCCCAGGGCAGGTCCATCCCCTTGAAGGTCTCCAGCGCCTGGCGCAGGTCCTGTTCGGCTCGCTCCCATTGCTCTTGCGCGAGATACATGCGTCCACGCGCGCGCATGGCAATGGCCAGGGACTTGCGCGCCCCCGCTTGCGCAGCCAGGCTGACCGCGCGCGTGCAGACGGCTCGTTGCTCCTCAATGGATGCCCCTGCCAGCACGCTGAACTCTGCCTGGCGCGCCAACTCGCCGGGTGAGGGAAAGGGTTCGGCGAGACGCACGATCTCTTGCTGATCGGCCAGCGCCTGTGTCCAGTCCTCGTGGGCCGCGTGCATGGCGGGCATGAGCGCGGGTGGCATCGTGGTGACGGGCGCGTTGATGGGCAGGGATGCTGTCGGCGCGTGGGCAGGCATGAATGTGGATGGCGCGGTGGCCTGCTCGTAGAGACGCCTGTACTGGCGCAACAACAAGTCGCTCTCCTCCTGATCGCCCGTGCGATAGGCCAGCTCAGCCAGCACTGCCAGGGCGCGCAATTGCCAGTTCTCGTCCTGCTGATATTGCTCGCTGGCGTGCAGGATGCTGATGGCGACTTCGCGCGCCTCGTCCCAGCGATCCCAGGCATACCAGGCCGAGAGGCGCCCGTTCATACTGTCGAGGAGCATCGAAGGGCTTTCCATCGTCTGAGCAATGCGCCAGGCCTGACCGAACCAGCTGGCTGCCGCGGCGTACTCGCTGATATGCGTGTGGGTCCAGCCAAGCGAGATATAGAGATCGAACAGCTCTTCGCGCCCGTGGATCATCTCCTGCAAGGTCTGACGGCGGTGCTGGGTAGCGTGGCCCTCGCGATAATTGTGCTGTTTATCATAAATGAAGCCTAGCGCGTCCAGCGCGAGCCAGATAGCATCGGTATCGTTCACCGTTTCGGCGATGTTCAACCCTTCCAGTCCGCTCTGCAGGGCGTGTGCGGCCAGGTCCGCTCGCTGCTCTGAAGGCACGAATTTCATCTGCCGAATATACCATTCGGCCTGGTAAATCAGGAACGTCGCCCGCTCAGCGCTGGCTGGCTGGCCCTCAAGCAGTTGCAGGCCCGCGTCGATGTAACTACGCACCTCATCCATATCGAGCCAGGTGTTGAACCAGCCCAGCCAGCGCGTTGCTAGCTCGGCCAGGTGCATATAGAGCGTGAGGAGATCCGCGCGCTCTACAGGCTCCTGTGCTTTGAGTAGTTGCAGCGCGTGGAGATACTCGCGCCAGGCTTCATCGGCGTTGGCGCGTTGCATATACGCGTGGCCAAGTTTCTGGTGCATCTCAGCAATGCGTTGTGAGCTGGCCGCGTGCTCCTGCAAGAGTTCCAATGCTTCACTATAGGCTTGAATGGAGCGAATAGTGTAATAACTGTGATAGGCTTTATCTCCGGCCAATGTGAGATAGTGAATGGTGCGCTCAACCAGTTCAGGCCGCGTCAGACAGACCAGGCGGCTGGGGCTGTTCTCCTCCTCGCGCCCGATATCGCTTTCCGACGGATTAATCGTATGGATATGCAGGGTGGCTGACCAGTTGAGCAGGGCTTGCTGATAGTGATAGGCCAGCAACTCAACAAAGTCCTCCAGGCGGTCCGCAACCTGTTCTTCTAGCCAGATAGCCAGTTGCGCGTGTTTCTGCGAGCGACGCATGCGCGGCAAATTGTGATAGACCACATCGCGGATCAGGATATGTTTAAAGCTAAAGCTCTGTTCAGATACGACAGGGCTGCGCTCCTGCTTCTCGCACGCTTCAAGAAAATCGCGCTGAATAAGTTGTTCCAGGGTTTGCAGCACAATCTCGCGCTCCAGATCCTCGGCCAGCTTGAGAATAGCCGAGACCCAGAAGGTACGTCCAATAATCGAGGCGCACTGGAGCACCTGTTTCTCAACCTGGGAAAGCAGGTCCACGCGGGCCGCCAGCACGCCCTGAATGGTATCGGGCACGTGTGGCAACGTGAGAACATAGTGCTGATCGATGAGCGAATCGTCGGGAGGCGCGGCGGGGCTGGCCAGCTCGCTCATGCTCTCCTCATTTTGTGCGCTGATGCGCCAGGCGCCGTCCTCTTTCACCAGCATACCCTGGTCGATCAGCATGCGTACAATCTCCTCGACGAAGAACGGATTGCCCTCGGCCTGTTGCTGGATGGTGTGCAGCACAACGCCGGGCAACTCGTGGTTCGCCAGTAGCTCGCCGATCAGCTCGCCCGTCTCATCGCGGTTCAGCGCGTCCAGAATAATCGTGGTAAAGTTGGGCTGACCACCGCCCCACGCGGGACGACGTTGCAGAAAGTCCTGGCGGGCCAGACAGAGAAAGAAGATCGGGAATTCTGTGATGCGCTCGGTCAGGTATTCGAGCAGGTTGAGCAGCGCTTCGTCCGCCCATTGCAGATCGTCGATGACTACAATGAGCGGTTGCACCTGGGCCAGCGCTTCGAGTAGGACGCGGCAGGCGCGTTGGAGAGCAGCCTGGGGACCGCTCGTCTCGACCTCTTTATTGTGTGTGCTGCGCTGGATCTCGCGGCGCTCGCTGCGCTGGGGGTCGCCGCGCAGACCACGCCCAATGCTATAGAGCAGCGCGCCAGCAATTTGATCAACATCCTCGCCGCTTCTGGCTTTGCGCAACGTCTCGCGTACAAAATCCACGAAACGTTGTTCTAGCTCCGCGTCGCTATCGCCGCTACGCACCTCAAGGAGCGAGCGCAGAATCTCGATCAGGGGCCAGTAGGTGATACCTTCGCCATAGGGCGGGCAGTGGCCTTGGACAACGCGCGGGGCCGCTGGAATCTCCTCGCAGGTGGTGCAACGAGCCGCCTCTTCCTCACGCGTGATAAATTCGCGCACCAGGCGGGATTTGCCGATGCCAGGCGCGCCAAGCAGCGTGATCAGATGTGAGTGATGGGCGTCGCGCACACGGGCGTAGGTTGCATGCATGAGGGTCAATTCCAGATCGCGGCCCACCAGAGGCGCCTGAAGACCTTCGATGCCGCGTGGGTGCTGAATAATTCCTAGATCGCGCGAATGGAAGCCCTCAACGGCCCAGGCGTTGAGCGGGGTGCGTTTGCCTTTCAGTTGCAGGGGAGCCAGTACGCGAAAATCAAAGAGATCGCGCGTGGCCAGATAGGTGCGTTCGCCCACCAGGATCATGTCGGGGTTAGCGACCTGTTGCAGACGCGCGGCCACGTTGACGGCGTCACCGGTAATCAGGAAATCCTGGCGCTGAAATTGCGCGCCGGGGGCGGCCACTTCGCCCGTATTGATGCCCAGGCGCATTTGTAGACGCGTGGCTGAGGAGTCGCGTGCCAGGCGTAGCGTGTTAAAGTTGTTGAGCGCGGCCTGCATATCCAGCGCGGCGCGAATCGCGCGATCAGGATCATCCTCGTGGGCCACGGGCGCGCCGAAGACCGCCATCACCGCGTCACCAATATACTTCTCGACGGTGCCTCCATGTCGGCGGATCTGCTCGGTCATCAGGTTAAAATACCCGGCCAGAATCGCGCGCATATCTTCGGGGTCAAGTCGGTCAGCCAGAGGCGTTGAGCCGGTGATATCAGCGAACATAATTGTGACCACTCGGCGTTCCTCAGGCGCGCTCAACTTACCCGTGCGCGAGTTCCTACTTTGTCGCTCAACCGGCAGCAGAGGCGGGCGGACGGGCGTTTCCTGAGCCTGGAGATCTGGCAAGGGAATTGTGTCGTGGCTCTCGCGTGTTATAGCAAGCAGAGAGGTGCCACACTCAATGCAAAATTTCGCTTTGGGCGCATTCACTGTCGAGCAGGTAGGGCAGATCAGCAACCGGGCGCCGCATTCCATACAGAATTTGGCGGTGGGCGGGTTGATGGTCTGGCAGTTGGGGCAGCGCATACGTGTCCTGTCCATGATTCTGACGCACAACAAATTTGAAAATTGGTTCTGTTCAATTGTACAACATTGCATACTATGTATGGTACCTGCCTACCAGATGGCGAGATTGAGGAGAGACTTTTGTACCTTTTTGGGCGATTTTTTATGCTCCTGCTTGACTCAATTGGTAAATTTGCGTAGGATGGTGGCTGGACAGAAAGCGAGGTTTTATCAATGCAAGCGGATTTTCAGGTAGAGAGTCGAAGTTATGATCAACTGGTGCGTGGCAGGTGGCGCGGGTATCGCCTGACGGCTGAAACGCAGGTAGGAGACGCGGATGAGCATGTGCTGGCCAGCGACTGTCTGCGGCTCTGGCTGCCAGCAGGAACCCCTATGAATTGGAGCACCGCGACCCGCCCCCTGCGCTCCAATTGTCTACAATTTTTCTGGCCACAGCGCTGGTATACGTTGAGCGCGTTTTATCAAGAGCGTGAGCTGGTGCATACCTACGTCTCGATGATTCAACCGGTCCTGCTGACCCCGGATTGCATGACCTATATAGATCTGGACCTGACCCTATTGGTGCAGCCGAACCTGAGTTATGAGGTGCTGACACAGGCGGAATTTGAGCAGGCGGTGGAGTCGCTGAACTATAGCGAAGAGACGCGTATCAGCGCGCTGATGGCCCTGGATACGGTCACTAACGCCATTCAACTGGGAACGGGCCTGTTCAGCCTGATCCCGCGCACCCTGCGCCAGACAGATTTTCACCTGGCTCTCTCCCCCAAGCTATAGGACAAGGAAACAGATATATGCCAGAACGCATCGATCATGTAGCGATTATTGTGCGCAATCTTGAACAGGCGCTGACCTTCTATCGCGATACATTGGGGCTGGTGCCCAGAGAAATCAAAGACGTTCCTAGCGAAGAGGTGCGCATCGCGTTTCTCCCGCTGGGCGGCCCCGCTGGCAGTGAGATCGAGCTGATTGAGCCGACCAACGCCGCTTCCAGCCTGAGCCGTTTTCTAGAGAAACGCGGCGAGGGGTTGCACCATCTGTGCCTGGAGGTTGAGGATATCGATGCATCCCTGCGTGAAATGCGCGCGAAGGGCGCGGCAGTGCTCGATCAGGAGCCGCGTGTCGCCGCCGAAGGACGTGCCATTTTCCTCCACCCTAAAGGCACCAATGGCGTGTTGCTGGAGCTACTGGAAAAAGCCTGACTGGTGCAGAAGCAGAAAGCGTGGCGCGTGCATTTTTCG
>CAXUEY010000040.1:32965-42567 GCA_964250225.1 uncultured Ktedonobacteraceae bacterium
ATCTTTAAAACCCCCGTCGGGGGCAATCTGCACACCGGGGGGGGGTTCATTTTCCCCCCCGCCCCACGCTTTCTGCTTCTGTTTTCCTAGTTGGAGGAGACATAGGGAGCCACAGTAAAGGCGGTCAGACGTTGCAGGTTGGTGTAGATCCAGAGTACACCCCCTTGTGGGGCGCCTGCGGACGGATCAGCATGGCCTGTGTATGCATCTTGTGCTTGTGCCGCCAGCTCGTTGAGCATCGTCTGCGCCGGTGTAGCCAGGAGTTGCGCGTTAGACATGCTGATAAGCTGTTTGGCATCTCGCGAAATTTGCGCGAACTGCTGTTTCAGCGTATCGACACCTTTGATGATCGTCTGAGCCAGTTGACGCTGATCCGCGGTGGCTCCAGGCGTAAGAATCGCGCCGTTGAGATGTGTCTCGATAAGATAGACATAGCCGGGCGGCTCTTCATTCTGGTAAACGTAGCCAGGTGGGTCAGTGCTCTGGGGAGCCGGACCCAGCAGGGCTATCTGGACATCGTGCGCGTTGGCCTGGAGCGGCGTATTGGGCGGCACATCGGCATTCACGGAGTTGGAGCCATCGAGATAATCTAGCACAGTAATCAGTTGAGTGCGCAACGTGCTCGCGTCTTTCATCTGCCAGTCATTGGCCAGGCTCTGGGCCAGGTTCGCAACGATAGCCGTATTCCTGTTGAGCCAGAAAGCCAGGCCGCCACGCAGACCTCGAATAGTCAGTTCTGGCGATTCTACCAGCAAGTGGCGCAAGTGATCCAGCATGCTAAAGTGCAATTTGTCCGCTGGAGCAGGTATTTGCGGGATCGCGGCATAATAGCGCCAGCTGCTCTGATTGAGCAGCGGATCGCCAGTGGGGTTATGGGAATCGTCCTCAATAATCAGGAAGCGGCTGATAAAGCCGAGCAGGTTGGTATGTTGCCCATTCCCTGAGTAGAGCAGATGGACGCTGCCCCGCGCGACCGTCAGGCGGCCAAGAGGGATCGGCGCTTGCTCGGTTGAACTGCTATCGCCGAGCAGCCAGGCGTAATAGCTCTGGCCGGTAGCGGGATCGGGAAGATTTGAGAGATCTATTTGCAGCTCATCATTAAGCCCCTGGCTGCTATTTCCATTCAACCGACCGCTATTCAGAAAGAAGGCGTGGCCAATCACCTGGGTGGAAGCAGGGGCGTTTCTTTGCAGCAGCCAGAGCGATGTCCCCAGGCCTACGCTGAGCACAAGCACAAGCGCGATAAGCGTGGCAAGGGTCTTAGACGGCCTGAGACGTGTATATGGACCGGGAGGAAGTTGAGCGAGAGGTGGAGTAGCCGTTGCTAGCGGTTGTGATGGTGAGCGCAACGGCTGTGATGGTGATCTCGGCAGTACAGGCATGGTTCCATCTGCTAGAAGAGCGGAACGGCGTAGATCGCTGGTGGCTGGCACGCGCAGCGCCTCGGCCAGAGCCACCACCAGTGATGCGACATTGGGAAAACGCTCCTGGGGATTTTTGGCCAGGCAGCACAAAATAACCTGCGTCAACGCTGGTGAGATTGTCGGGTTTACCAGATCCGGTGGCGTGGGAGGCGCGTTTACATGCTGCATCATAACGGCGATAGGCCGCTTGCCCTGGAACGGCAGCACGCCGGTATAGATCTCGTAGAGGATGACCCCCAACGCGTAAATATCGCTGAGCGCGCTGGCGGGTTCTCCCTTGATCTGTTCAGGCGAGAGATAGAAAGGGAGGTCATTGCCGCTTTTGCCTGCGAGGAATTTTGTCACACCAAAGTCACTAAGCATGGGTGTGCCAGGTTTGCCCGGCGCTGTATTGCTCTGGTCGAAGAGAATATTGCCGGGTTTGAGATTGCCATGAATCACGCCATAGCGATGAGCACCGTCAAGGGCCTGCGCAAGCGCGCTAAAGATGGAGACAATCTCGCTGGCCGGCGGAAATTTTCCTACGCCAGAGGTGCTACGGATGTAGTCCGACAGATCGGGCCCCTCGACATATTTTGTCGCGAGACCGAGCAGAGCCGCAGAGTCGCCAGCATTCTGCGCGGGCAGTACGTGAACATCGTGGATGGGCACAATGTTGGGATGGTGCAGGCCAGCCACGCGTTCAACTGCGCGTACATAGTCGGCGAGAGAAGCAGAGGCGTGGGGCTGGTCCGTGCGAAAAAACTTGATGAGCACGACGCGCCGCGCATCCGTATCGTAGGCGCGCCAGACCTCGCAGCTACTGTCCCGGCTCAGCCGTTGTTGTAGCACGTATTGCCCAATCGGTGGTAACTCTATACTCATGTACGCTCTTCTCCTTAAATACTGGTACATAGTCTGTGCGACAAGTGCTTTGGTGAAAACGATGCTTCCCTGCTGCTCTCCCGCAGAGATTGTCCATGCTTCTAAATCAACTCGTTATAGCTGATCTTTGGCCGAAAACATGTTACTTCTAGCATAAATACCGTAGGGCGAATATGCAAATACTTAGTACTTTAGAACCTATGGCAAGTAAGGAATCAGGCATGCGTTGACGGGGAGTGCTTTGCACTTTTTCTCGGCTGACTTGTCGAAAACATTTAAAAAGATGTGACAAGGCTTATCCCCGCTTTGTGAAGGATATGGTCCGGCGTTTGAAGCACAATGCCAATAGCCCACTGACCACCCATGCTTAGGTTATTGCCGGTTGCGCTGAACTGGCCATTAGCCACGAAGTGCAGCACTAGCGAATCGGTTCCCATCGCCATATCTTGCATCGTCAGGTAGAGCGTGGCCTTCACGGCACTCGTTGGTTGCGCTGTCTGATTATCCAGCACGCTGGCCATGAAGACATTGACTCCGACATGGTTGGGGGTCACATTGAGTGTGATGGTAAAGGCATGATCAAAGGTCTGGGTCGTGCCATGAAAGGGCTGAGCAGCGAGCGTTGTCCGGGATGGTTGCCGCTCGATGCCCGCGGATGGCGCGGACATGCTACAGCTTGTAAATAAAAGGCAGAGCAATATGCCCCAGGCCCATTTTCGATGGAACGGCACTACACCTTTGTTTATCGCTTCTTGCTGAGTATACACAAAAATCCCTATGGTACAAAATATGGAGAAGGTGCATATAACGCGGGTTAAACATCCTTCTGAAGTGATAATACGATGGTGGGTTACAGAAAACGGGTGGGAAAATCCTGTGTCTTCCAGACCGAGGATTTTCCTCATGCAGTTTGCTTCTTCCCTGCTTTTGCCGGTGTTACCACAATGAGGTGCTATCTCTCTGCACACTTGTTCTCCATATGAAAGCAGGTGAAATGATGTATTGACGGCAATAGCGCAACCTCTGGCCGGGAGAACTCCCGCCGATCAAGCACAGGAAGCATTCCATAACACAGCAATGAGAAAAACAAGGAGACAGACACATGAACACAGTACAGAAGCTTGCGCGTTCTGGCGGACCAGCTCTTGTAGAAGCCATGAAATATGGGAACAAACCTGGGGTTTAGCCTCCGGCGATGATCTAGAGATGGTGAGTTTTCTTGTTGACTGCAAAATGGTTGCCTCTAGCAGAGATGAACATCATATTCATCTCTGCTAAACAACTTCTACAACTCATAGCGGAATATTGCCGTGTTTCTTAGGCGGGTTGGTGTCGCGTTTGTTTTTGAGCATCTCCAGGGCATTCACCAGTTTAGCGCGGGTATGGCGTGGCTCGATCACTTCGTCCACATAGCCACGGCTGGCTGCGATATAGGGATTGTTGAACTTTTCGGTGTATTCCGCGATCAGCTCTTTGCGGCGTTGTTCGGGATCGGCGGCCTGCTCGATTTCGCCACGGAAGAGGATGTTGACCGCGCCCTCTGGCCCCATGACAGCGATCTCACCGGTTGGCCACGCGTAGTTGAGGTCGCCGCGCACGTGTTTGCTGTTCATGACGTCGTAAGCGCCGCCATAGGCTTTACGGGTAATCACGGTAATCTTGGGGACCGTGGCCTCGCAATAGGCGTAGAGCAGCTTGGCCCCGTGACGAATAATCCCATTGTGCTCCTGACCCAGGCCGGGTAAGAAGCCGGGCACATCCACAAATGTGATCAGGGGAATATTAAAGCAGTCGCAGAAGCGCACAAAACGCGCGGCCTTGTCCGACGAGTTGATATCAAGCACGCCAGCCATCGCGCCGGGCTGCTGGGCTACGATGCCGATTGAGCGACCATCCAGGCGTGCAAAGCCGACGATGATGTTGCGCGCGAAGTGCTCCTGCACCTCGAAGAAGGCGCCATCGTCAACGATATGCTGAATGATGGCTTTCATATCGTAGGGTTTGTTAGGATGATCGGGAATGATCGTATCCAGCGCGGCTTCGGCGCGCGCGGGCGAGTCTTTGGGCGTGATGCGTGGGGCGTCCTCCATATTGTTGGAGGGCAGGAAACTCATTAACTGGCGGATCATACGCATACAGTCAGGCTCGCCGGGGCAGGCGAAGTGGGCCACGCCGCTGGTGGCATTGTGGACCATCGCGCCGCCCAGCTCCTCGAAGGTCACGTCCTCGTGGGTCACGGTTTTGAGCACATCGGGGCCGGTGACAAACATATGGCTGGTCTTCTCGACCATGAAAATAAAGTCGGTGATGGCTGGCGAGTAGACCGCGCCACCGGCAGCCGGACCCATGATGGCCGAGATCTGCGGCACCACGCCAGAGGCCAGGGTGTTGCGCAAGAAAATATCGGCATAAGCGCCCAGGCTGACCACGCCCTCCTGAATGCGCGCGCCACCGCCATCGTTGAGTCCAATGACGGGCGCACCATTGCGCATCGCCAGATCCATAATCTTGCAGATCTTCTCGCCATTGGCCTCACTCATCGAGCCGCCGAAGACCGTAAAGTCCTGCGAGAAGACGTAGACTAGGCGTCCCTCGATCTTGCCGTAGCCAGTGACCACGCCGTCGCCGAGGATTTTCTGCTCATCCAGGCCAAAGTCGTTGGCGCGATGAGTCACAAACATATCCAGTTCGTTAAAGCTGCCCGGATCGAGCAGCAGGTCGAGCCGTTCGCGGGCGGTGAGCTTGCCCTTTTTATGCTGGGCCTCGATGCGCGTGGCGCCGCCGCCAAGTTTCGCCTGTTCTTTCAGTGTATGCAGCTCGGCCAGCTTCTCTGCTGTGCCCTTGAGCACACTTGCATCCTGGGGTGTGCGTTCGCCTGTGGTCATTGCTCTCATCTCCATGCTGAAATTTCTGGTTCCTCACTATCATAGCACATGCTGATTGCAGGTGCTTCCATTGGGGGACAACCTCTATGGTAGAGCACTACCTGACTCACTGTGAATGGCTCACAGAGAGCCAGGATGCTCCAGCAAAATGCCAGCCTGCGCACCCTTATTCATAATACGAAGAATTTGCTGTTGTTCGTCGGGTGTGCAGCCGAGCAGGATTTTCAATTCAGCGTCGCGTTTCAGCGTGTCCACCGTCATAATCACGCCGGTGAGCTGGCGGGCGGGATCGCTGCCAAGCCAAACATCGATGCCCTGCCCATCGCCAGAGGCGGTGCCCTGCAGATAGCCATAATCCAGCGGATAGCAAAAGTCCGGGTAGCGCGGGTGCAGCGAACCACGCGGACGATCAATCACGATCTCGCTGCTCTGGATAAGCGTGGCCAGCGCTTGCCAGAAGGCGCCATGCTCCATATTTTCGTGCTCCATTTTTGAAAATAGGTCAGTATACTACGTACAATTCTACGCCTTCGCAAGAGATGGTATAGCCGACGCGCAGACGTTCTCCCGCGAAAAAGTATGCTCCTGAGATGTACTTATTTTATCGCCTGCTCGTTAAGTATGTTCCTGAGATGTACTTTTTTGCTATGGGCGCGGTCATGGCTTTCCGGTTCTTGTTGTCAGTGAAAAAGTCAACAGTCAGAGCCATGAATATGATATGCCGATATACTCATATAAAGTACTTTTTAGCTAAAAACCCACGAAGAGCTAGGAGAAAAGAAACGCCCATGCTATCATAGAACCGAGTTGCAAATCGCATTGTCGGTTATGCATCTATTCCAATATAAAGTATCCCCATACGTATGGATGAGATTTTTTCTCATCGAGAAGCAGAAGGTGGATAGCAAAAAGGTGGAAGGGTTTGACCCCTCAATTACGGAAAACAAGGAGAAACTTTGTATGTTTGCATCGATTGTGCAGTCTTTTCGTCGTCCCACGGCCTGGCTGGGATATTGCGCCCTGGTGGTCCTGATTTGCGCGCTGGCCGCGTGTGGCTCGTCTGGCACTACTTCGGGTTCCGATACCTCAAATTCAGGCAACAGCGGCAACCCGGTGAGTAGCGAGAGCACTTCCAGCGCAGCCACCGCCAGCAGCCAGAGCACGACCAGTGCTGGCACCGCGACCAGCGCCGGTGGGACCGCGACCAGCGCCAATGGAACTGCGACCAGCTCAGGCGGCACCGCGACCACTTCAGGTGGGACCGCGACTGCTGGCAGCACAACTATCACGATTAAAGAGAACAAAGGCGTGAATGGGCAGGACAGCTATACATTTGACCCCACGACGATCACCGTGAAAAAAGGTGATACGATTACTGTTCAGAATACCACCGACAAGTCGCAAAGTATCAGCCATGGCGATGCTACAACAGCTGGTGTGGATACCGTTGTGAGCGCGGGTAAATCGGGCACGATGACCTTTGATAAGGTTGGTACCTTCACACTCAAGTCTAACACAGGCGCCAGCATTGCGGTGACTGTGGAAGCAGCTCCATAACTCAAAGTGAACGGTCAGCTATGACCTGGCAGAAAAAGCAGAGGTCTGGGCGAATATATGCTCGCCCTTCCTCTGCTTTTTTGTGTGCTGTGAGATCTTTGCGTCGAAAATCACAATGCCTAACCTGACGATTCAGGTACGCAACGATGCGTGGACTAAGAACCCGGAAGACGCGCAAAAGGCCTTCGATATGCTTGCAACAAATTAAACATTTCCACAAAAACGGTGCTCTATCAGAATAGGGGATGGTATGTTGTTCTGGTATCTATTAGTCATGTTTACAGAATGAGCAGAGCAGCCTGCCATCCCGCCTCTGGCTTGCGCTCAGGCCCTCTTGTATGAGGCCGCTATACTGAGATAGATCGGTCGCGCTCACATCGACATTGTATTATTTAATTGAACCAGAATCGTAGTAACAACGTAGTATGTACGGAGTCGCCTTAAAAATGCTATCCATCTGGATGCGCCAAAGAAGGAGAATTACCCGTGACGACGTTCAAACAAAAGAGCCCGTCTATCACCTCAACGCTGTCGAAACAAGATTTTATTGACCGCTATCAGCGCGTGCGCCGCTTCTCTGAGCATATCTGCGAGCCGCTGGTGACTGAAGATTATGTCGTGCAATCGATGCCCGATGTCAGCCCGACCAAGTGGCATCTCGCGCACGTGAGCTGGTTTTTTGAGCAGTTTTTATTGTTGCCCGCGCTGCCCGGCTATCACTCGCTGCATCCTCAATATGCCTATCTCTTCAACTCTTACTACAATACCCTGGGCGAGCGCCATTGTCGGCCCAATCGCGGCCTGATCTCGCGTCCCACAGTTGAGGAGACTTATAAGTATCGCCGTTATGTCGATGAGCATGTCCTTGAACTGCTGGAGAAGCTCGATGAGCGGCAATTAGCAGAAATTACTCCCATTTTTATATTAGGTCTGCACCACGAGCAGCAGCATCAAGAGCTGATGGTGACGGATATCAAGCACGTGCTCTCCTGCAATCCGCTCTATCCGACATATATGGGCCGGGCGGCGATGAGCACCGTGCCGCTTGCGCCGCTGTCCTGGGTGGCTTTCCCCGACGGTGTGCAGGAGATTGGGCACGCGGGCGAGGGGTTTGCTTTCGACAACGAGGGTCCCCGCCACCGCGAGTTTGTGTCGTCCTTCCAACTGGCCTCGCGCCTGGTTACGAACGGCGACTACCTGGAATTTATGGAGGATGGCGGCTACGAGCGCGCACTGCTCTGGCTTTCAGAAGGCTGGGCCACTGTGAACGCTGAAGAATGGCGTGCGCCGCTCTACTGGGAGAAGCGCGACGGGCGCTGGTGGATGATGACCCTCAACGGTCTGCGCGAGGTGGAGAAGTCCGAGCCGGTCTGCCATGTGAGCTACTTCGAGGCCGATGCCTTCGCTCGCTGGGCTGATGCGCGTCTGCCCACGGAGGCCGAATGGGAGATCGCGGCGCAAACGGTCCCTGTCGCGGGCAATTTCGTGGACAACGAACTCTTTCATCCAGCCCCGCTCAACGGTTCCGCGCACGCGGGCGGCCTGGCCCAGATGTATGGCGATGTGTGGGAATGGACGCAGAGTTCCTACGCGCCCTATCCAGGCTTCCGACCCGCTGCCGGAGCTGTGGGAGAGTACAACGGGAAATTCATGTGCAACCAGTACGTCCTGCGCGGCGGCTCCTGTGCCACCTCGCTCTCGCACATCCGGCCAACCTACCGTAACTTCTTCCCGACCAACGCGCGCTGGCAGTTCATGGGCCTGCGCTTAGCGAAGGATATATAACTCATGCACAAACCTCTCCAGAGCATGCCGCGCCTGTACGACTTTGAGCCGCAGCAGAAGACCTTTCGCGAGGAGATCCTGCAAGGGTTGCTGGACGCGCGCAAAGAGCTGCCGAGCAAGTACTTCTACGATGAGGTTGGCTCGCAGTTGTTTGAGCAGATCTGCGACCTGGACGAGTACTATCCCACGCGCACCGAACTGGCCATTATGCAGGAGCGCGTGCCAGAAATCGCGGCGCTGCTCGGTCCCAACTGTCTGCTGATCGAGTACGGTAGCGGCAGCAGCACCAAAACGCGCCTGTTGCTCGATGCCCTGCGTGATCCCGCTGGCTACGTGCCCATCGACATCTCGAAAGAGCTGCTGCTACATTCGGCTGCGGATCTCACCCAGACCTATCCCGGCCTGGAAGTCCTGCCCGTCTGCGCGGACTACACCAGCAACTTCGAGCTGCCCGTTCCCAACAAACCCGTAGCGCGCCGCGTGGCCTACTTCCCCGGCTCGACCATCGGCAACTTTGATCGCGAGCCAGCGCTACGTTTCCTGCGCCAGCTCGCCAGGGTCTGCCAGGGTGGTGGTCTATTGATCGGCGTCGATCTCAAGAAGGACTTCAACATCCTGCACCGCGCCTACAACGACTCGCAGGGGCTGACCGCGCAGTTCAACAAGCATTTGCTTGTGCGTGTCAACCAGGAGCTGGACGCCGATTTCCAGTTGCAACACTTTGGCCACTATGCCTTCTACAATCCAGCGCAGAGCCGCGTCGAGATGCACCTGGTCAGCCTCAAGGATCAGCTTGTGCATATTGGGGATGCTGAGATCACCTTTAAGCTTGGTGAAAGCGTCTGGACCGAAAGTTCCTACAAATACACCCTGGCCGAATTCGCGCACCTGGCCGCCAGCGCGGGCTTCACCGTCGAACAGGTCTGGACGGACCCGCGCCAGTTGTTCAGCGTGCAGTATCTGACGGTGGTGTGATTGTTTGTGGGGCAGTGTGTAATGAGCGCCGGGTGTGAGGGGACGCCGGACGTGAGAGGGCGCCGGGCGTGAGGGGGCGCCGGAGGCGAGCGCCTCGTGTATCTCGTATACC
>CAXUEY010000041.1:0-41067 GCA_964250225.1 uncultured Ktedonobacteraceae bacterium
ATCCTGTCGTGTGCACGAAAGGTGCCGATAATCTCGTCCAGGCGCGTTTTGCCACAGAAGGTTTCGATGGCCATGCCGCCGACGAGGAGCACCACCTGGGGATGTAGCAGGCGCAGTTCGGCGTCGAGGTAGGGGCGACAGAGCGCGAGTTCCGCAGGTGAGGGGCGACGATCACCATCGCCTTTGTTGTTGCGTCCGGGGTCGCAGCGTGTGAGCGAACTGAGATACGTGTGGGCGTGCAGGTAGCCAGGAGGGAAGCCCGCGCGCTCCAGCCATTTTTGCAGAATGGCGCCGCCGGGACCGCTAAAAGATCGGCCTTTCGTCACTGAGCGATGGCCGGGCGCCTGGCCAATCACCATCACGCGATCTCCAGCTCGCCCATCCACCAGCGGACGTGCCAGCGGTAGATAGCCCTGCTCCTGGCACAGACGGCAGTTCAGGATACGCGTTTGCAGCTCATCGAGCGCGGCGGCGCGTTGACTCTCAGAGAGCTTATCCATCTTTTTGGGTTGGGGCGGCTGCCAGTTCAGGATGCGCGTGCTGATAGTGGCTGGATAGACGATGATACTTGCCGCGATAGTAGAGCAGCGGTGATGCTGGTGTACCCACTGTCTGGCTGTGCCCATTGCTGTCGGCGTGGTTGGTCGCGTCGGCTGATGCGGGTAGTGTGCTTTGTTCGCTGCTCACGCCTGGCACAAAGAGGACATGGCCATCGTAGCCCATCGCCTCGACCTGTCCCACAAAAATCACATGGTCGCCGCCGGGATATTCCGCCGTGATGCGCGCGTCCACAAAGCCCATTACGTCATTCAGAATCGGCGAGCCGGTGGCGGCGCGCTGGTGGGTCGCGTGGCAAAAATACGTATAGCGCTCTTCAGAGGACGTGGCAAAACAGTTGGACAGTGCCTCTTGCTCCTGTGTGAGCATATTGACCGCGAAGACGCCACTTTCGCGGAAAAAGGGCAGCGCCTGACTGCGCACATCCACGCAGATCAGCACCAGAAGCGGGTCTAGAGAGACAGAGGTAAATGAATTGACGGTCAGCCCGGCAATACCCGCCTGGCTGCGGGTGGTCGCAATAGTCACCCCGGTGGCAAATTGCCCCATGACCTTGCGAAAGAAATCGATATCGAGAGCCATGTAAAACAGTGTCCTTTGAAATTCGATAGAAAAGAGCATACACGCGAGCTTCTTGCTTCCTTGTAGTATAGAACACTGGCTCATCTTGTCAACTGACCTTTAGGACAGGGCCAGGAGAACTGAACTTTCTGCTCTCTTAAGAAGTAATCTGGTCAGTAATTTGACACCAATCAATGTGCATGTATATAATGCGCAAGGAAATTTTCCATACGTTTGACCGGGTGGCCCGCCCCGTGTGGCGGGCAGAATAGGGAAGTCGGTGCAATTCCGACGCAGTCGCGCTACTGTAACTGGTGAGTTGCTTAGCCCATTTCCGCATGTGCCACTGTCCTGTTGAGGATGGGAAGGCCTGCTAAGCCGCGTTTGAAGCCAGAAGCCAGGAGACCTGCCCGGCGACGTTTAGTTGCTCATGATCCTTCGCGTAAGAGGAGCGAGCTGCCGGGACATGTTCTGTTTGCCCCTGTCTCCGCCAGATTCCCCATTCCGCGTAAGGTGACGGCGAGCGTTTAGCATATCTCGGAGGTTCTCAACAAGATGCGCTCTTATGTCATCTCTTCGCGCCGCTGGCCAGTGCTGTTACTGGTTTTGCTGGCTTTACTGCTCTCCGCCTGTGGTGGGCAGACCCCAACTACTGGAAGTCCGACTCAATCAGCCCTGCAGCCAGTTACTACCAACGCCAATGGCTCGCCTATTAGCTTCCCAGGCAGTGCGCCGCAGCGGATCATCTCAATGATACCCAGCATCAGCGAGATGCTTGGTGCTCTCCCGCTGCCAGGCAAAGTTGTGGCCGTGGACTACTACACCAACTATCCGGCGGCCCTGGCGAAGTTGCCGAAAATCTCGGATGCCAACGCCACCTACAGTATTGAACAGATCATCGCGCTGCACCCGGACCTTGTGCTGACCTACGGCAACGACACCAAAACGTATGACAGCCAACTTGCGAACGTGCATATTCCGGTGGTCAATTTGCCCAGTGGTGATCTCACCCTCACACTGCGCGAAATGCTCACGCTTGGCAAACTGACCTTCACGCAGGACGCGGCTGGCAAACTGGTCGATCAGCTCCAGCAGCAGATTAGCCAGATTAAGGCCGCAGTTGCCGGGACCAGCGCGCCTAAAGTCATGATCGAGGCCGATGATAGCGTGCCAGGCAAGCCCTACGTCTTCGGCGGCGGCTCGTTTGGTGACGAACTGATCCAGGACGCCAACGGGATGAACATTTTCCACAGCGCCACTTCCGGCGGTGGTTTTCCCCAGGTAACCGACGAAGCGGTCATCAGCGCCAATCCGCAATTCCTGATCCTGACCGAAGATCCATCCTTTGGCGGCTCGGTCAAGGCGGTCTATCAGCGTCCCAACTGGGGCGGCATCAACGCGCTGAAACAGCACCAGGTCGTGCGTATCAACTCCAACCTGATTGGTCGGCCCGGTCCGCGCCTGGTCCAGGGTTTGCGCTGCCTGGCTCAGGTTATCCACCCAAAACAATTCAGCGGCTCACTGCCCGCGTATTGCACTGGTACGATATAAGTAAGGGAGAATACAAGCAAAGCCTGCGCGCGAGGTGATCGCGCGCAGGTAGGTTTGCAAATGCGACGAGCTGAGTGCTGTGCCCGCCCCGCCGGTGCCTACCCTGGAAGGGGAGGTGAGTATGAAATATGAAATATAGCATAAAACGCATCCAGGTGCTGCCAGCCTGGGTGACGCTACCATTCCTGGCGCTCTTTTTGGTGGGAGTGTTAGGGCTGGCTGTCAGTTTTGGCACGACATCTATTCCTCTGGATACGATTGTGCGGATCGTGTTGAATGGGACGGGCCTATTTCATTTTGTGCGCCAGTGGGATGCCTCGACCGAAATCATTATCTTGCAGGTACGTTTGCCGATAGTCGTGGGAACGGCCCTGGTAGGCGCGGCCCTGGCGGTGGCTGGCACGCTCTTTCAGGCGATTCTGCGCAACCCCCTGGCTGATCCCTTTTTGATCGGCACCTCTTCGGGTGCGGCTCTGGGTGCGGCTATTGCATTTGTGCTGCCCTTTGATACAGTCTATGGCGCGTTTTTCCCGCTGACCTCGCTGCTGGCCTTTGTTGGCGCGCTGGTGACGATTCTGTTTGTCTACTTGCTGGCCCGTTCAGGTGGAGAAACGCCAGTGGTAACGCTGATCCTGGCGGGCGTGGTTGTGAACGCGGTGCTGGTCGCGGCGCAGACGACGCTATTGACGCTGGCTCCGCATAGCCAGTTTAGTGGTATTGCCGCGCTCTTTACCTGGCTCTCCGGTGGGGTCTCGGTGGTGAACTGGCCGCCGGTGCTGCTGGTGGGCGCGTTGATTGTGCCGGGGATTGTGCTGGCGCTCAGCCTCGCGGGTGTGCTGGACGCCTTTGGGCTGGGGGAAGAGAGCGCGGCCTATCTGGGCCTGCACGTTGAGCGCTACAAACTCCTGATTATCGCCCTGGCCTCGCTGATTACGGCGGCGGCGGTGTCTATTAGCGGGCTGATCGGCTTTGTCGGCCTGGTGACTCCGCATGTGATGCGCCTGTTGCTGGGGCCGCGTCATCGTCTGCTGCTGCCGGCGTCGGCTCTGGGGGGCGCGATCTTCCTTGTGCTAGCCGATCTCTTAGCGCGCGTGGTTCTGGCGCCCAGTATGCTGCCGGTGGGCATCTTTACCGCGCTAGTGGGCGCACCTTTTTTCCTGTTTTTGCTGAAAAAGAACAAGCGGGCCTATCGATGGTAGAGATTTTTCGTTCGGTATACATGGGCCAGTCGGGTGAAGAGAACACGCCTCTGGTTGAAATAGAGGACCTCGCGTTTGGCTATACCGGCCAGTCGTTACTCTATGGTGTGCAGACGCGGGTAGGGCGTGGTGAGATGGTGGGACTGCTCGGCCCCAATGGGTCGGGAAAAACAACGCTGTTGCGTCTGCTCAGCGGCCTCTTGCGAGCACAACAGGGGCGCATTCTGCTGGATGGACGCGAACTGGCGGCCTGGGGCAGACGCGGCATCGCGCAACGAGTTGCTGTGGTGCCGCAAGAGTTGCAGGTGCCGTTTGCTTTCACCGTTGAGCAGATGGTGGCACTTGGCCGCACGCCTTATGTGCGCCTGTTCGGGACACGCACGCAGCGCGACCATGAGATCGCGCGCGAGGCGATGGAACTCGCCGAAGTAGTTGTGCTGGCTGAACGCATCTTTAATGAACTGAGTGGGGGTGAGCGTCAACGCGTCATGGTCGCAATGGCGCTCGCCCAACAGCCACGTCTGCTGCTGCTCGACGAACCCACCTCACATCTTGACATAAAGTACCAGATCGAGATGCTGGAACTGGTGCGGCGCCTCAACCGTGAAACGGGGGTGACGGTGATCGCGGCCATGCACGATCTCAACCTGGCCGCGCGCTATTTCTCACGTTTGCTGCTCTTTCAGCGCGGCATCGTCGCGGATGGAGGCCCGGCTGAAGTGCTGGAACCGCATCTGCTCCAGCGCGTCTATGGCGTCAATGTGCAGGTGGGCGTGATGCATGGCGCGGAACACCTGAGCGTGTTGCCGCCGGGCGATCCCGCGTTGGCTGAAGAGGAGACGCGGGAAGCGGCGCGGGTACATGTTATGGCGGGCGGTGGTTCTGGAGCACTGGTAATGCGCGCACTGGCCGACGCTGGTATCGCCTTCAGCGCGGGCGCGCTCAACATTGGTGATAGCGACCATACGCTGGCCCTGCGTCTGGCGGGCGAAGTCATCACCGAACAACCCTACGCGTCTATCGCCGAGACTACGCGCCGACATTTGCACACACGTTTGCAAAATATCGCGCTGCTCATCGTCTGTCCCATGCCCATTGGCCCCGGCAACCTGGCGCTCCTGCAGGAAGCTCTGGAGGCGTGTGAGCGCAATATACCTGTCCTTTTGCTGCTGCCGCCTGGTTGTCCACATCTCCCAGATGGAGATCCACCAGATCCAGCACTGCTCGCGCAAAGCCTGAACACGCCTGCACGTGATTATGCACATGGTGAAGGCGTGCGGCTCCTACATCAGTTAGTAGAGGCAGGTGCCAGCGTTGTTGCCAGCGTTGGTGAGATTGTGGCGTGTGCCAGGCGTGAGATTGCAAGATAAATAAACGGATGAGTCCGTTTATTGTATGTAACCTCTCCCGTATAGAACCATTAGAGAGCTTTCCTGGCTCGTGGAGACCTGCTATGCCAATTGAATTGTCCTGCACTATAGAAATATCAGTATATTTGACAATCTTAGTGGCACATTGTAATATCGATACAGCGGTGCTATTTACGAATTCTAAAATCCTTTTGTTGAGCAAACAAAATCAGTGCCTATGCTGAAAAGAAGAGTTTAACTACGCAGTTGCCTGTGTAATATAGGTGTGCGTTTGTAGAGAAACTAGAGGGCGCATGTCTTGTGGCTCTGCGCTCTCCTAATACCGATTCGCTGGAGGGAACCCACCATGCGTTCTATTGCTCAGCACCTTGTTAGAAGCCTTCCCACGCGCACTTCGCGGGGCACGCTTCCAGTCCTTTGTATACTCGTTATTTTGCTACTTGCCGCGTGTGGTGGGTCTCCGCCTGCCACCACGCACGCGAAAGTTGGCGGCAAAATCAGCGTTGGTCTGGGTGCAGATATCATCACGCTGGACCCCGTGAAGTCGAGTTCGTTCTATGATCGCCAGGTCATGTTGAACATCTACGACACCCTGGTCAGAATTGACGCGCAGAATAATATCCAGCCGGATCTGGCAACGAGCTGGAAGTATACCTCGCCGACCGAACTCGTCTTTACTTTGCGTACCGATGTGAAGTTTGCGGATGGCACCTCGCTTGACGCGAACGCTGTTGTCACAAACATCAACCGCATTCTTAACTCAAATCCCGCTTCACCGCGCCTGAGCGAGATTTCTACTGTGAAATCCGTTGATCCCATCGATTCATCCCATGTGCGCTTTAATCTAACCAAGCCTTTTGCGCCTCTGCTGTCTTCCCTGACGGATCGCGCCGGGATGATCCTCTCACCGGCAGTCTTGCAGAGCAAGGGCGCTGCTGCTGTCGCGAATACTCCTACCAATGCCGGGAGTGGGCCGTTTATCGTCAGCAACTGGCAGAAGGGAGATCACCTCACTGTCACGCGCAACCCGCACTACTGGCAGAAGGACGCTCAGGGGACCGCTCTGCCCTACTTGCAGTCGATCACCTATCGTCCCTTTACCGATGGCACCGTGGAGTTCACTAACCTGGAGACGGGCAATATTAATGTGGCTGATGGCATCGACCCGAACGACGTAAAGCAGGCCCAATCGAATCCCGACCTGATTTACAAGCAGATTCCATCGCTGAGTTTCGGTGGCATCATGCTCAATGTGACGAAGCCGCCGCTGAATAATATGCATGTGCGCCGGGCTATCGCCTGGGGGGTGAACCGCGACGAGATCCTCAAAATTGTGAACAAAGGCGTTGGTGTGGTGGCGCAGGGACCAATCCCACCGGCGAGCTGGGCCTTTAGCAGTAAATTCGCGCCTTTTAGCTATGATGTGAATCAGGCCAAAGCTGAATTGCAGATGGCCGGCATGAGCAGCGCGACTATCACCCTGGAAACCGTCAGCGGTTCGACCCTGGCTACGCAACAGGCTCAGTTCCTGCAATCAGAACTGCAACCAGCTGGCATTAAGGTGAATATCCAGCAAGTGACCTTTTCTACCTTGCTCGATGATACCCAGACGCATAACTTCCAGGCAGCCGTGCTTGGCTGGAGCGGGCGTCCTGACCCCGATGGCAACATGTATTCCTGGTTCCATACCGGCGGCGGCAATAATGATATGCTGTACTCCAATCCCCAGGTCGATAAGCTACTGGAGCAGGCTCGTGTCGACACCGACCAGCCCACGCGTATCAAAGATTACCAGCAGGCAGAGATGCTGATCGTCAACGATGCCTCGTATGTGTTCCTCGGACACGGCATCAGTATTCAGGCTAGCACGAATAAGGTGCAGAATTTCCTGCTCCTGCCAACCGGGATCATGGAATTTAACAGCGTCTACTTGAATTCGTAACTGTACCGTTTTCTCTCTGGGGGCACCACCTGTGGTGTTCCCAGAACACCCGTATACCTGGTTGAGGAGCCATAGATGTTCACCTACATTTTGCGCCGCCTGCTCTTTATGATCCCGGTGGCCCTGATCGTCTGTTTCCTGACGTTCATGCTTCTCCATCTGATTCCTGGCGACCCTGCCCGTGTGCTGTTGGGTGAGGAGGCAACGCCTGCAACGGTTGCGGCATTGCAGCATCAACTGGGCCTGGATAAACCTATTCCCGTGCAATTTGCGCTCTGGTTTGGGCAGGCGCTTCATGGGAATCTGGGCGATTCTATTACGTTACAGCAGCCGGTGGGCCAGGCTCTGCTTCAACGTGTGCCAGTGACTCTGGAGTTAGGATTGATTTCCCTCGCTTTCTCCTTGTTGCTGGCAATTCCTCTGGGGGTGCTTACCGCAACTCATCGCAATAGCTGGGTGGACTGGCTGGTCAATGTTTCCAGTTTGCTAGGCACAGCGATCCCTGTCTTTGTGCTGGCCCTGGTGTTGATTTTGATCTTCGCCGTCTCATTGCGGATTTTCCCACCAGGCGGCTACACTCCCTTTCCTGACGATCCCGTGGCCAATATACACGAAATGATTTTGCCAGTGATTGCGCTGTCCATTGGCGCGGTTGCAGTCAATCTGCGTCAGATTCGCTCCAGCATGCTGGAAGTCATGCAACAAGATTATGTACGCACCGCGCGAGCCAAAGGCCTTTCCGAACGGCGTGTGCAATATGTGCATGCTTTGCGCAATTCATTGCTGCCTGTGCTGACCATCGTTGGCCTACAAATCGGTTCAATTCTGGGTGGCGCTGTGCTCATTGAGACTATCTTCCTCTGGCCAGGTGTTGGAAAACTCGCCGTGGATAGCATCTTCTCGAAAGATTATCCAGTGGTCCAGGGTGTCGTGTTGATGGTCGCGTTTTCCTATATGCTGGCCAATTTGTTGGTAGATATCTCGTATGTGTTCCTCGATCCGCGCATTCGTCTCGGCAACGCGTAGAGCAGGCCTGTTACGCAGAGTGAATCTCCTGTTTGCAAGAGATTTATCTCTGGTAGGAGAAGTTTATGGCAATTCCAGAGGAATTTCGTGAAGAAGTTCCGGCACTAGAACTCCAGGAAGAGGCTCCTGGGAAAACGGCTCGTTTCACGCAAAACTTGAGAGAGTTGAGTAGAGACCCGCGTTGGTGGTTGATCCTGGTGCTGCTGGCCTTTGTCCTGATGGCCATCTTTGCGCCCCTGGTCAGCCCGTATGATCCTCTGCTCTATCATCCAAGCATTGCTGAGCAGCCTCCTACATGGGCGCACTGGCTGGGCACCGATTCGCTTGGGCGAGACCAGTTGAGCCGCGTCATTTATGGCACGCGTATCTCGCTCTCTGTCGGCGTCCTTTCCCTGCTGATAGGAGGGTCGATTGGGACAATGCTGGGATTGCTGGCGGCCTACTTTAAGGGCTGGGTAGACCAGGTCATAGCGATTCTCACTGATGCCCTGCTGGCTTTCCCAGGGATCATCCTGGCGCTGGGGATCGTTGCTGCGCTGGGCGGAAGTCTGATCAATCTCGCTGTAGCGCTTTCTGTGGGTCGTATCGCCTTTTACGCTCGGCTCGCACGCGGCCAGGCCTTGCAGGTTACGAGCCAGGATTATGTGCTGGCTGCTCAAAGTACCGGTACCCGTCCGGGCAAGATTATGCTTCGGCATATCTTTCCCAACATCTTTAGCCCGCTGCTGGTGCAGGTCACGCTCTCCATCTCGTTCGTTATTCTGGATGAGTCGGCGCTCAGCTTCCTGGGCCTGGGTGTGCAACCGCCGTCACCAGAGTGGGGGAGCATGATTACCGAGGCCCAGACGTTTCTTACCAGCGATCCCTGGATGTTGCTTGGTCCGGCTCTGGCTATTGTTTTGATGGTACTTAGCCTGAACCTGGTCGGTGATGCCCTGCGTGACCGCCTCGATCCCAGAGATGCCCGGCGCATTAGCAACTCACCTCTTCGTATCCGCAAAGCTGAGTAGTAGAGGCGAAGCTGTGACACGCTGATGATAAGCCTGACAGCACGTTGCTGCATCGCCACGCATCCAGGCACCTCTCCCGGTAATTCTCACCGGGAGAGGTGCCTGGATGCGTTGTTGGGCGTAATAAACCAGTAGTCGGCGCCATGAAAATTGTCCCTCAACGCGTCAACGCACAGAATCCATCTGCTGCAACGTAGTATAGGCCCACTGCTTCACCTGCTCGCAATAGCTTTCAGCATCGCGCATGTTTTGAGCAACATCAATGATCGTCATAGTCCATGCAACTTTGGGAAGCGGTGGTGCATCTGGTTGCCTGGTGACTTTCCAGAGGTGGGTAGCATTACTCGTTTCGTTAGCAATTAGCTGGCGCAGTTGCTGGTTAGTGAGTTGCCGATCAAGGTAGATGTGTATTTTCTCTTGTATCCAGGCGAGTGCCTCATCGCTGTAGCGCCCATGCTGGATCATAAAACATGCAACTGAGAGAAAATGAACGCGAAAATACGCAGGATCGCTGAATTCAAGCATCTGTAGCTCATCAAAAATCGTCTGGCACGTGCTTCCTGCGGGGAGCACTGCGCCACATTCTGGGCAACATTCCGGCATCGTATCACCTCCAGAAATGAATTCTCTTTTTACCGTCTTGCCAGCCAGTATAGCAGAGATCGTAAGACCTGGCATTTTTTGCTTGACGAAAACCCCATAAATCGGTATAGTAGTAGTGGTTGCTACTACTATTGGAGAGGGGAGTGAGCATCATCGCGACATCTTATCTGGAGGAGATGAAACGTCTGGGGTTCACGGGCGCGGAGGCCCAGATCTATGTGTTTCTGCTGCAATCCCCGCACGCGACTGGTTATGAAGTCAGCAAGGGGATTGGGGTGCCGCGCGCCAATATCTACCAGGCTCTGGAGACGCTGCTGGCCAAAGAATGTGTGCTCGCGGTGAGCAAAGATCCCGTGCGTTACGCGGCTGTTCCACCAGCTCTACTGCTGCGGCGCATTCAAGAGGAGACGCGGCGGCGCTGCCAGGATTTAGAGGTGCAGTTGCAGAGCCTGGAGAAGCCGGAAACAATGGGGCATTTCTGGGAGTTGCGCGAGCAGAATCGTATCGAGCAGCGCATGCGCGAACTGATTAATACGGCCACACAACGTATCGCGGCCAGCCTGTGGGTGGAAGATCTGCAACGGCTGACAGAGCCTCTACAGGCAGCGCGTCAGCGTGGTTGCACGATTATCCTCAACCTCTTTGGGGAGGCCAGCGTCGATTTCGCGACCATTTATCGTCACGAAGGTCCTGAGAAGGTCGTGGGCGGCCATGTGGTGGCGCTGGCGATTGATTTTGCTGAGGCGCTGGTGGCCTCGCTCGATGCGCCCCCGACGGGGGTGGTGACACAGAATCGCACACTGGTGCGCGTGGTAGAGAAGCTGATCCGCGACGATGCGTATCTAGCCTCGATCTACGAACGCTTCCCCGCTGAACTGGAGGCCGCTTTTGGCCCGCACCTGGTTGATCTGCGGCGGCGCCTGTTGCCGGAAACGGACGCTGAACGGCTGGTGGCCATCACTACACTGGGCTCGAAGGCCGTGCGTCTACCTTCTGGCCTGGAATAACGTGTAGCATGCGTAAGAGACACGCATCTATTAAGGGAGTTTTTGCACATGTCTGGAAACATAACGGTTGTGGTTGGGACGCAGTGGGGGGACGAAGGGAAAGGCAAGCTGGTTGATCTGCTCAGCGAAGAAGCTGATGTATGTATGCGCTTCCAGGGAGGCGGCAACGCGGGTCATACCGTTGTCAATGCACAGGGAGAATTCAAACTCCACCAGGTGCCCTGCGGTATTTTTCACCCCGCGTGCGTTTGTATTATGGGTACCGGGACCGTGATTGATCCACAAGCGATCCTTGAAGAGATGGATGGCCTGACCAGCCAGGGCGTGGCTGTGGGCCAGCTCTTGCTTTCGGATCGCGCCCACGTGGTCATGCCCTATCATAAGCTGCTGGATGAAGTGGAGGACACCGCGCGGGGTGCGTATCGCGTGGAGACCACCAAACGCGGCATCGGCCCCGCCTACACCGATAAGATGGCGCGCATTGGCCTGCGTTTACAGGATCTGTTCCACGAAGAGGTGTTGCGGGCCAAAATGGAGATCATCGTACCGCGCCACAATGCGCTGCTTACGACGCTCTACCAGCAGAAGCCGCTGGAGCTAGATCGGCTGGTGGCGCAGGGTTTGCAGTGGGGTGAACAGCTCAAGGCGCGTGTCGTTGATACCGTGCCGGTATTGCGCGCGGCCCTGAAAGATGGGAAACGGATTTTGCTGGAGGGTCAGTTGAGTGCCATGAAGGACATCGACTGGGGTTCGTACCCGTTCGTGACTGCCTCATCGCCTACGGCTGCTGGCGCGGCTGCTGGCGCGGGTATCCCGCCACGTTTACTTGGTCGCATCGTCGGTGTCGCGAAGGCGTACAGTACGCAGGTGGGTACGGGACCGATGCCAGCCGAGTGCAAAGATGAGTGGGGCGAGAAGTTGCGTCAGCTCGGCGGTGAATTTGGGGCGACTACGGGCCGTCCACGCCGCGCCGGTTGGTTTGACGCAGTGGTTACGCGCTACGTGGCCGAGCTGAATGGTTGTACCGAATTGGCCATCACTAAACTGGATGTGCTGGACAGTCTGGCGGAGATCCAGGTCTGCGTGGCGTACCGTTATCGCGGCGAACGTATCGAAGATTTGCCCGATCCGCTCGTGCATGAGCAGTGTGAGCCGATCTACGAGACGCTGCCCGGATGGCAAACGTCCACACGTGAAGTTCGCGCGCTCCAGGATCTGCCGCGCAACGCCCGCGCCTATCTTGAGCGCCTGACCGAACTCGCGCAGACTCCCCTTCACAGCGTTGGCGTCGGTCCACACCGCGCACAAACCATTCTGGCCTGAGCTAGACCGAGCAGGCACACATGCACTGATGGCGATGTGTGCCTGATCGGTGTACATAATTCAGGGTAATCAGGCCGCTAGAATCTTTTGCGCGATTTGCGAGACAGGCTTACCATCTATTTCGATAAGCAGGTTTTCAACCTTGTTGCGATCCATGATCTCGGCCTGTTCAAGCAATTCAGCGATCATCAACGCGACTGTGGTCTTACCTACGCCAACAGGTCCGGTAATTATCAAGACAGGCACACTCATTTGCACATCTCCTCTGCCTTTCATGCGGGACTATCTCTGATTCTCAGTCGCCTGTGTGGGGGGCAACCTGGAGTGCCTCAACTGGCTGCATCTCAATACGTGGCGTCTCCGGCAGCGTGTGTTTTTTCCACGGCCAGCCCACCTGTTCACAGAGATAGCAGAGGATGGAGAAGAAGATCGTAATCAGGGTGGCGTGGACAAGCCCGGCGATCATCTGGCCAGCCGTCAGGACGTTCAGCATGCCGCTGATGGCCTGCAAGGTGACGAAGAGAAAGGCCAACCAGCTCCCCCGCACAAGACCGCGCTGGTTGCGATAACGGCGCAACACCAGCACCAGCAGGCCGAGGACCAGAAACCAGAGCAGGCCCGCTGCGTAGCGATGGAAGACCTGAATGCCGGCTAAGGATGCGAAGTTCGGCAGATAGGTCGAGCCACAGCCGGGAATTTCGTATCCGCAGGCCGTGACTGCCCCGGTATGCGTCACCAGCGCGCCTGTGTAGACCACCAGATAGGTGTACACCGCCAGCCCCCAGACAGGCCCTTGCAGTTTACGCAGATGGAAGGTCGGCGCAACTCTTTCCTGCTCTGGTTTCTCGATCTGGAACAGACGGATGGTTAGCAGGATTACGCTGGCAAAGGCGATCAGGGAGAGACCAAAGTGGACCGAGAGAATCCAGTTAAATGCGAGCGTCTTCTCATAGACGACGGTGAGTCCTCCCAACGCGCCCTGAATGATCACAAAGAGCAGGCTGAGAGCCGCGTAGAGTTTGACGCGAAAATCCTTGCGGTACATCAGCCAGGCGCAAATAGTCAACACGAGCACCAGGAAGCCATCGGCGCTCGACATGATGCGGTGGCTATACTCGATCAGGCCCTGGATCGTGAGGGTACCAGGGATGATCTGTCCATGACAGAACGGCCAGCTATTACCGCAGCCCTGGCCAGAGCCGGTGCTGGTCACGAACACCCCCAGCAGGATCATTACATACGCCCCGATAGAGGTGACGATAGCCAATACTTGTATCAAACGACGTGTATTCACGAGCTTCTTGTTTTCCCTTCTCCAGAACAATTTCATGCCAGAAAAATACGCGCGACAGGAGTGGTCGCTAATCGAAATCTACTCTGAACTATAGCGAAAGTTTAGCGCGCTGTCAAAAAAGGGACGCGTGACGCGACTTTTGCATGGTGTTCTGGAACGTTTCCTAATGTCTTTGATGTCGGCAGGGGTAGAATGCGCTGAACTGGCGAGTAGGAAATCTGGCGGCAATCTTGCACCCTTGCTCTATAGTTTTATTGGGGGGATTGCGCGCAGCTTGTTTGCCCTGATATCCCTCAATTTTCCAGATTTCTGTCTGCTGTTATCTGAAAGGGTTTTCTCATGTATAAAAAATTGCTCGCCGGCTTCGCTCTGCTGGCTCTTTTAAGCGTGCTGCTGGCGGCTTGCAGCATTCACACGGCCAGCGGTCCCAGCGGCCCGACGGTGCATATGGGCGGCGCGGACTTTATCCAGCATAGCATCACCATCAAAAAAGGCGATATGCTCGCACTGGTGGATGATGCAACGGTGACACATATTATCACCAACGGTTCGTGGGTCAACAGTGCACCCAAATCGGCCAAAGAGAGCGGCGCACCCACAGTGAATGTCACGCTCAGTGGGAACGATTCTTCCTCGATAGGCCCTTTCCCGTCTGCTGGGACCTTTAAACTCTACTGCACTGTCCATCCAGGCATGAACCTGACGGTGATAGTGCAATAGCAGAGGCTTCGTTCCATCCCGGAAGCCAGGTGAGCTGATCTTTTCCACTGCATACTATCCCCTGGAGTCTGGCTCTGGGGGATAGCTTTTTCATTGGGATGGAAAGGACTCAGCACATGGTGAACAGGCGGAAAGTACCAGAGAATAGGCGTTTTTGTTGAGGGTCTGCTATACTAATCGTTATAAAAACAGATGAAATATGTAGCAACTAGATAGATAAAGGTGGTTTCGCTTTATGCGTTTGCGAGTATGGAATGGGCTGCGAGGACATCTCGGCCTTGCGCTGAAGTGCGGCTCCGTCCTCTTCTTATTTCTGTTAAGCGTACTGGTGGTGGCCTGTGGGGCGAACAACACGACCCAGGCACCTGGCGACCCGCCGGTCACGGTGACGATCAACCTCAACCAGACGTTTTCCTCACCTACCCCCGCGCTAGAGGAGTATTCTTGTGGCGCCTGGGCTACCCAGAGCACGCCCGCTTACAATCTGGGTGCGCCTGTCGAGGTGTATGCCAAGTTTGTGCATAATGTCGATGGCAACCCTGTAGGTATGGCTGGCGCACATGCTCACGCGGAATTTCTCTGGCCTGGCGGGTCGCCAACGGGTGTGGACGCCACCACGACCGCCGATGGGCTGGCCGTGTTTTCTACAGCAATGCAACAGGGCGCACTTGATCATGTCGTACTGGTGTATGTTTCCTTTACCTCGGCTGATGGGCAACATAATTGTAGTGACGATAATAATAGTGGCAAAAATAACGCGGCGTTTTTTACCGCCGTCGCGGTCTCACCCACCGTCACGCCACCGCCAGCCGGTGGAGGCGCCACACCACCAACAGGTGTTACGCCGCCGACCTGCCCAACGGCTGTTCTAGGCAACCTGTGTAAGACAGTGACGCCAGGGACAACGCCACCGGGTAACTAAAGGCTGCTCGTCAGGAAACAGTGAGGGTCACACTGCGTGGCCCTCTTTTCTTTGATCTGTTTGCACCTTGTTAACCGGCTTCCGAGAACGAACGTCGCCAATGTTGTTGCCCACAGCACTTGCAATTTTTCACTGAATTGTGCATAATTGCTGTAGAGAGAGCTTTTGATTGAGACCGAAGGAACGAACGTATGCGATCATTTCACGATACCGACCATGAGACAGGTGGGTCGATGCTGCGCCCTTCGCGGGCGGCCAGCCGACGCGCGCTGATTCAGAGCAAACAGACACGTCATACAGATCGCCTGCCGGAGATCGATGAGACGCCGGCACGCGGCAAGCTGGCGCGCCTCCAGACCCCCAACTATCTACACGAGGAGAATCTGCACCTGCGCAGAGAGCTGGAGACGTTGCAGGCCGAACTGGAGGGTTACCAGAGCGGCATGGACCAGCTAGATAACGAGATTGAGACGCTTCAGCATGCCCACCAGCTCGCCATTGAGCAATATCAGCAGCAGATCCGTGAGATGATGGATGAGCGTAACCATATGCAAGAGACGAACCAGCAGTGGGAGCGCCGTTACCAGGAACTCTATCGCGAGTTTCAGGACGCTGTTGAGGCAGAGGCCGATAAGATGGTCCAGGAGGCCGCGCAAACGCTGGTGCTCTCGCCCGAACATACCCCCGCCTTGCTGGGCGAGGTGGTGAAGACCCTGGAGGGACAGCTCAAGCAGAGCGAGGATCAGCGCACCGCGGAACTGCTGGCAGTGATGCGCCAGGCTCAGTATAAGGCGGAGTTGCTGGAACAGGAGGTAGCGCGCGAACGGGCTGAATTGGCTGCCGAACACGAGCATATGCGTCAGCAGCGGGCAAAGCTAAGCGCGCAGGCCCAGCAACGCTATCAGGCGGAGCGCGCGCGTCTAAAAGCGCGCTGGACCGCCGGGCTAACCGTCGCGACCATCTGCCTGCTTTCGCTGATGGTTGTGCTGGAACTGATTCTGTATAGTCTGCATGTCGCGCTCTATATCGCGTTGTTTGTGCCGCTGGGGATCTGCCTGGTATTGAGCTACGTCTTCGCGCAGCTGCATACGTCCGGGCGTGTCCACGTTGTCCATACGCAGGGCAAAGGCCAGCCGTCGAAACAGCCGACCAGCCCAACAAAACCCGCGCCCCAGCAGGGCAAACAGGCCAGGCCCGCGTCCCAACAGAACAAAGCGCCTGGCAAGTAGTGCATATGCGCACCTCCTGTCACAAGCCATTCGCGTCGTTGCCTCTTTAACTGAGCGAACAAGTGGCCTGTGGTGCGAGTTCAGGATGGCTTGCACAGGTATGGTACCCTGTAGGCAGGCTGGTTTGAGCAAGACAGGCAGGCGCGTGCCCCGCCGAGGGGTGCGAGGAAAGTCCGAACTCCACAGAGCAGCATGCTGGTTAACGGCCAGTGGGGGTGACCTCAAGGACAGTGCCACAGAAACAAACCGCCCGGCTACATGGCCGGGTAAGGGTGAAATGGTAAGGTAAGAGCTTACCAGCAGCCAGGTGACTGGCTGGCTGGGTAAACCCCATGCGGAGCAAGACCGAGCAGAAGGATGAGCAGTCCGCTTGCGAACTGCTCGCGGGTGGCTCGCCCGTCAACCTTCGGGTTGGTTGCTTGAGACGGCGAGCAATCGTCGCCCTAGATAGATGCTTGCCGCCCCCTTGATCGAGAGGTTGAGGAGGTACAGAATTCGGCTTACGGCTTGCTCAGACCAGCTCCCAGAACGATCTAAGGGGATTTCATCATCACAAATGAAATCCCCTGTTTATGATGATTCATAGCAGTTTGTATCAATTCGTAAAAGGGCTTTGTATGATAGAATAATCAGATACGAAAGGAGGGTATGCATATGTCTTCTCAGCAAGAAAAATTTACCATAGGGGTAGAAGAGGAATATCAGATTATCGATCCTCATACCTGGGAACTCAGTTCGTCCTCGCGTGCTTTACTGCATACCGCGCAGAAGTCGCTGGGCGAGAATGCCCAGCCGGAGCTTCAGCTTTCCCAGGTAGAGGCGGCCTCTCCGATCTGTCAGAATGTGCAGGAAGCACGTGCCGCACTTATGCGGATGCGTGGCGACATGATCGCAGCCGCAGAGAAACAGGGCAAACGCCTGGCCGCCGCTGGCACACACCCTTTTTCTCATTGGAAGAAACAGCGTATTACGCCCAAAGATCGCTATAAAGGCATTGCTGAATTTTATCAACAGCTCGCTCGCGAACCAATCTTTGGCTGCCATGTCCACATCGGCCTGAATGAGTGGGAAATGGGGCTTCAGGTGATGGATCGCGCCCGTATCTGGCTAGCACCTCTGCTGGCACTGGCAGCAAATTCCCCTTTCTGGCAAGGAGAAGATAGCGGGTACGCCAGCTTCCGTACACTCATGTGGAGCCGCTGGCCCACTGGCGGACAGCCACACCATTTTGACTCACTCGACGAATATCAAGCGCTGGTCCACGCGCTGACTGTGACTGGTTGCATCGACGACGCAACCAACATCTACTGGGATATCCGTTTGTCTGAGCGCTTTCACACGCTTGAGTTCCGCGTCACCGACTGCTGTTTAACAATTGATGAGACGATCATGATTGTGGGCCTTGTCCAGGCAATTGTTCAGACGTGCTATGAGCAGGCCAGGCATGCTACTCCTCTTCCATCAGTTCGACCAGAGCTTTTGCGCGCGGCCCATTGGCGAGCAGCGCGCTATGGGATCAGCGGCGAGTTAATTGATGTTGTTGAGCAGCGTTCGCTGCCGGCAGCAGAACTGATCGAAAAAATGCTTACTACCCTCCGTCCCGCGCTTGAAAAGAGTAACACCTGGAAAGAGATTTCCGCGCTCACCCACACCACCTTGCAGCAAGGCAATGGAGCGATGCGCCAACAGGCTGCGTATCAGCAGAACGAACGCATAGAGGATGTGGTTGAGTATATTGTTGCGGAAACAAGCAAGGGAATTAAGCGTTAATGGAGTAGCAATTAATTCTCATTCAAACGCAATTTGCCTCTTCTAAACTATAGCATGTTTTTCTATGAGTAGCTCAATCTTTGAGGCCTCCGCTATACTGTTGAACCACCTGCAATTGAGCAAGGCGACGCATCTGGCTGCCGAGCTTTCCGCTACCTTCGCCTGCTGTATGGTTCTCCTGTCGCCTTCTTCATATTCCCCGCTCCCGCCACAGACGCGAATTGCTGATGTTGCAAAAATGAAGCGACTTTTTATAAAATATTTTATAGAGACTGTGAGTTATATTTTGTTACTTGATTAAAAATTTCCAGTGATGCAAGTTTCCGAAACAAAGCAAAGAGTAGAGGTACTGCCAGGAGGTTCCTATGCAAATCACAACGCACAATCAAATCTCTCCAGAAGACCAGACTTCACGCCTGGAACGATGGAAGTCCCGGTTGAGAGCCTGGAGCCGTTCTTCTGAGTTTGGCTATAGTTGCAGTGTTTTTCTGGTTGGCTTGCTGTTATTGCTTGAAAAGATAGATGATTATTTCCCACAAGCGCCCTTATTCACGAGCGCTCCCTTTGCCTTGATTTCCATTTTTACCGCGTTACTTTGGGGACTAGGACCAGCACTGCTATCATTCACATTGGGAGTGATGGCTTTGGCCTTGTTTATCTCTCCTAGTCCTTTGTCTGTCAATATGTTCAGCAATGCGATTGTGCTTGGTCCCTTTCTTGTGCTCCAGATCATTGCGATTGTCATCATTGTTGGCTTAGAGCGCTCTCGTCGAGGACTGCTCCAGGCACAGCGCGATCTCCAAAGAGCCAATCAGCAACTCTCTCAGGCTATACAACTGAAAGATTTTATTCTCATGCGCGCGGCTCACGAATTGAGAACGCCATTGACCACCATCCTTGGCCGCACGCAATTATTCTCTTCCCGCCTGGAAAAGTTTGGAGCCACACCGGCCAATTTGGCCGATTTGCCCAACTACCTCAAAATCATAGAAGTTCGCTCGCACCATCTACAATCCCTTATTGAGAGTTTGTTACATCTGAGCAATATTCGCGCTGAAGGAGCAGTTTTGCCTTCGCATCTTTGTGATCTAGGGCAGTTGTCTCATGAGGTGGTGGAGAACCAGCGCGTTCTTTCAGGACGTTCCATTGAACTCGTCCGTCCTGCTGGTATGATCATGGTTCCGGGAAATGAGCGACGACTCTCTCAAGTGCTTGAGAATCTCTTGAGCAATGCGATAAAGTATTCTCCGGAAGATTCTCCTATCTCCGTACAGATATCATCGAATCAATCTGAGATCGCTCTGCGCGTTCATAATGAAGGTGCCTCTTTATCTGCCGAACAACTTGCTCGCCTGTTCGATCCTTTTTATCGAACATCGGAGGTAGAATATTCCTCAATTCCAGGTTGGGGACTTGGCTTAGCTATTAGTGAAGAGATCGTTCAACAATCTGGAGGACAAATCCGAGCCGAGGCATCAGAAGCAAGCGGTATCACCTTTTTGGTAACATTTCCTTTATCTAGAGAGGCGCGCTAATTCTCAGCGATTTTTGTTGTATGGCATTATTCACTGTAAACCCCGGCATTCTGCGGGTAGAAGCTATAGAGGTAGTCTGAGAATGGAGCAGGTTGGCAAAAAGCCTGTTTTTTCGAGGGAGGATCTGAAGGTGAAGACGCATCAACTTTCCACTGTTCAGCACTTACAGACAAAGACAAACGGGCAACCAGACCAACAGATCACCCCCCATCGTTCCTGGTGGCATTCTCCACTGGTTGGCTATGGCTCCAACCTCCTCTTTGTTGCGGCCGCTTTTCTGATCAATTGGTTGGAGACATTAGTGGATATTCACGATTATTTCATCGGGATGCTCTTTGTGATCGGAACCTTTCTGGTTGCCTGGATCTGGGGTAAGGGTCCGGGGTTCCTCGCTCTGATTATAGGGATTTTTTGCACTGATTATCTGGCAATTCCTCCCATTCATACCTTCACTTTTTATCTCTGGCCAGGTCTTGCCTCACTTCTGCCGTTTGTCGTCCTCCAACTCCTGATCTTGTGGCTGATTGCGAAGCAAAAAACGTATGAGTCTCAGCTTCTCTGCGCCCAGCAAGAGGTTTCTCACCATGCTCACCAGGTTGCGGTGGTGAACCAGAGACTAACAGAGAGCAATCAGAACCTTGCACAGAGTAATAGGCAACTTGAGCAGGCAAATCAAGTCAAGGATCAGTTTCTTTCGATGGCTTCCCACGAACTGAGAACACCGGTGACCAGCATTCATGGGTACGTGCAATTGCTTCTCCGCAAGCTCAAAAAACAAAGCGAGCAAAATCCGGGGCTGCTTCCTGTTCGTGACTCTCTGGGCAAAGTTGATGAACAGATTCGGCGTTTAATCGACCTGGTGAATGATCTGTTGAATATCAATAGTTTGCGTTCGGGGAAGATGCCGTTCCGTCTGCTGCCTTGTGACCTCTGTTCTCTTTACCGTGAGGTCGTCGAGGAGCAGCAGGCCGAGGCAGGTCGTCCGATTGACCTGTTCTTGCCTCCTGAACCAGTGTTCGTACAAGCCGACAAAGATCGGCTTTCTCAAGTGGTTACCAACCTGGTTAGCAATGCCCTCAAATATTCTTATGCGAACACGGTAATATGTGTAGATGTGAGCCAGAAAGCCGGAGAGGCGATTCTTGCAGTTCACAATGAAGGTCCAGTGCTTTCCCAAGAGCAACAGGAAAACATTTTTGAGCCGTTCTATCGCAGTCCCGATGCGCAATCCTCTGCGACACCAGGATGGGGGCTGGGTCTTGCCATTAGCAAAGAGATCATTACGCAGCACGATGGACGTCTCTGGGTAGAATCTTCGAAGGAAAAGGGTACCACTTTCTTCGTTGCCTTACCTCTCTCAACGAGTGCGGAAAGTGGATAGGCGAGAAATCCGAGAAGCGCGTACTTGACACGTCCAGGCCGCCGAGTTTACCAGACATCACCGAGATACGATTGCCAAAGCCCTCATGAAAAAAACCTCATTGAGCGATATAGCGTGTTCTTTTTACACAAGAACAGCAAAAACGTCAGGCAATTGTCCTATTGTGCGAAAAACCGTTACTTAGCATTCATTTAAACGTATATATTAACGAGAATAGTATGTTCTCTCGGCCTGTTCCCGTTGCCTTCGGGGAAGGCATGATCTCTTTTGGCTCATGCGTATGGTATACTCAACCGTTGTAGATTGACTCGAAGTAAGGATGGATGTTTTATGAAGGCAAACCAAAGGCGTTATTTTAGGGGTGGAGTGGTGCTTCTCCTGTGCGGGCTGTTCGCACTAACCGGCTTCTTTGCCATGCCGACGCAACGTGCCTCGGCGGCTACTCCAGCCCTGGTGCGCATTATTCACGCCTCGCCGTTTATCGGATCAGCGAATATTTTTGTGGATGGTACTCAGTTGCTGACTGCCTTTGGCTTCGGTCAAGTTACTGATTATGTGCCTTTGCCGCCTGGCCAACACACCGTACAGATTTTTATCGTCAGTAAAGGCATCAATGCGTTTCCTCAGGCTGTCACCTTGCCAGCAGTCCAGCCTGGTGTGGCCTATACGGTAGCCGCGCTTGGTACGAGTCTGAATACACTCACGGCGGCTGTTTTTGTGGATGATAACCGCGCGACACCAGGGACAGCGAAGGTACGCGTGTACCAACTCACCCCCGATGGTGGCTTGATGAACGCCACGAGCGGTAGCCAGATGGTGGCGTCAGGTGTGAGCTATAAGAATGCCAGTAACTATATTTCGGTCTCGCCTGGCGCATACGCTGTCGATATGCAATCGTCGGCGGGTAAGGTATCCTGGTCGGATACGCTGAAGGCCAACACCGTCACCAGTCTTTTCGCGGTAGGCGTTTTTAATCACAGCCAGTTCCCAGGCGAGCCGCAGGCGGACATTGTGGCCTCTACTGCTACAGCAGTGCCGGGCTTGCCGCAGACGGGCAGCAATCCATTTATCAGCGATGGCCATTTGAGCACGCCCTGGCTGTTTATCATCATTGCAATACTCTTTGTGGGCGGGACGCTCTTCACACGGCGCCTGTTCGCCGCGCATTAAGGGACACATTTTATGAGACACGCGTTACTTGCTTTTCGGCGCTCGGCGCTCTTGTTGCTTACTATGCTGCTCTGCCTGGGAGTGGTCGGATGTGGAACTGCAAGTAACGCGACTCCTACCCCGCGCTCGCATGGCCTGGAGAATACCGTCGTTGTGGCTGGGCCTCAGGCTCCTCCTACGCGCCTGCTGATCCCCGCCATTAGCGTAGACGCGCCAGTGGAGCAGGTGGGTATCCTGGCCAATGGCAACCTGGATACTCCCACGGGCAGTCCCTGGACCGATACCGGCTGGTACGAGCAGGGAGCCCTACCAGGCCAGCAAGGGAGCGCAGTCATCGATGGGCACGTCAATCGGCCAGGCAATCTCCCAGCAATCTTCTGGGATCTGCACAAGCTGCATAAAGGCGATATGGTGCAAGTAGTGGATGGTGCGGGCAAAACCCTGCACTTTCAAGTCACCGATGTCGAGTATTACGCGCCTCAGAACGCCCCTCTCCAGCTCATTTTCGGCAATAGCGGCGGCAGATACCTTAACCTCATCACCTGCGCCGGCGACTGGATACCCAGCCAGCACCAGACGACGCTCAGGCTGGTCGTGTATACTACGCTTGTGTCATAGTGTGCTGTTGCTGCACCTGTAAGCTAGCTACATTGCCATAACAGCCTTTCAGCGGGTATAAATAAGCAAATCGACGTGCAAGCACACGCATTTACGAGGAGATACGCGCATGAAAAGGACGCTTTTTACCGAGGATCACAGGTTATTTCGCGACTCTTTCCGTCATTTTGTTGAAAAAGAGATTGTGCCGTTTTATGCTCAGTGGGAGAAAGATGGGCATGTCTCGCGCGAACTCTGGCTCAAAGCGGGCCAACAGGGGTTTCTGGGTCTGAATGTGCCCGAAGAGTACGGCGGCGCGGGTGTGGACGACTATCGCTATAGCGCGATTATGATGGAGGAGCTGGCTCGCGCGTGTGTGCCGAGCGCGGGTGGCGGCATGGGCCTGCACAACGATATCTGCATTCCTTATCTGCTGGCCTACGCGACCCCCGAACAGAAGCAGCGCTGGTTGCCTGCCATGTGTGCGGGCGAGTTGATCACCGCAATTGCCATGAGCGAGCCGGACACGGGCAGCGACCTGGCCGCAGTGCGCACCACTGCTGAACGTCAGGGCGACTATTACCTGCTCAACGGGCAGAAGACCTTTATCACCAATGGTCTCTTGAGCGATGTGGTGATCGCGGTGGTCAAGACTAATCCAGCGCTGGGTCACAAGGGCATCAGCCTGTTGATTGTAGAACGCGGTATGGCAGGCTTTGAACGGGGCCGTTTGCTGGAGAAGGTCGGTCTGAAGGCCCAGGACACCGCGGAACTGATCTTTGAAAACGTGCGTGTGCCTGTGAACAATCTGCTCGGCGAGGAGGGTCAGGGTTTCTACTACCTGATGCGCCAGCTCGCCAGGGAACGTCTGAACGTCGCTGTGGGAGCTATCGCGGCCTGCGAAATGGCACTGGAGATGACCCTGGAGTACTGCAAGCAGCGCACAGCCTTTGGCAAGCCGATTGGCAGTTTCCAGAACTCGCGTTTCAAGCTGGCTGAGATGAAGACTGAGATCGAGATTGGGCGCGTCTTTATCGACCACTGCATTGAAAACCTGATGGAAGGCGAACTCACCGCCGAAACTGCGTCTATGGCCAAGTGGTGGGCCTCGGACCTGCAAAAACGCGTCGTAGACGAGTGCGTGCAACTCCACGGCGGCTACGGCTACATGCTGGAGTATCCCATCGCCCGCGCCTATCTGGACGCGCGCGTGCAGAGCATCTACGCTGGCACCAACGAGATTATGAAAGAGATTATCGGGCGCTCGATGGGCGTATAAGCACTGCTTTCTGCCACAAAGCCCTGACTTAAACAGCCGAGTCGGGGCTTTTTCTCGCACGTGGGTTGCTCAAATTTTTGTAACTAGAACCTATGACCGAATACCCTCTTGACTTTAAGAATAAGAGCTAGTATGCTGAAGCAGCAAAAAAGCGAAACAAGAGAGGAACACACATGGCTCGTCCCGCCAAAGACAAGGCTCCGACTCTGGTTGAGGTAGATGCAGGCACACAGCTCACCCTTTTTGGGGACAAACCACTCGACCCTGTGGTAGAATTGCCTCCAATGCAGAACTCATCACCAGTCGAGACCAAAAAAATGACGCGAGGAAAAAAGACCCCGGCCTATTCCGCTTCGGATATTCAGGTGCTGGAGGGGATTACGCCCATTCGGCATCGTCCGGGCATGTATATCGGTTCGACCTCCTCTTCTGGCCTGTTGCATCTGATCTGGGAGGCGCTGGACAACGCGGTGGACGAGGCTGTGGCTGGTTATGGCACGCATATCTGGGTCACGCTTGATCGCGAGGGTTGGGTGACTGTGCGCGATGAGGCACGCGGCTTGCCCTTCGATCCCATGCTCTACCAGGGCGATTATCTGCCAGCGGCCACAGTAATCCTGACCGTGCCCCATTCAGGCGGCAAGTTTGAAGAGGGCGTCTACAAGACCGCTGGCGGCCTGCATGGGGTTGGCTCCACGGTGATTAACGCCTTGTCAGAGAAGCTGGAACTGACTATCTGGAAGGGTGGTCAGCGTTTTACGCAGATCTTCAGCCGTGGCGCCGCGCTGCCTCATAAGATCGAGTCGTGCGACCCCCAACAGCATGGCACAATGCTGTGCTGGCTCTTTGATAGCACGATCTTTGATCCCGACGCCTACTATGCTCTGGAGGCCATCGAGAGCCGTCTCAAGGCCGCGGCCTATCTCAATCGCGGCGTCTATTTCCACCTGGATGCCTGGGACGACGCGGGCGAGCAACAGATCGAGCGTGTCTATTACTCAAAAGATGGTCTGCCCGACTATGTACGCGACCTGGCGACTACGACCTCCGCTCCCCTGTTCAAGCACGTGCTGGGCATTACCAAAGAGAAGGATGCTGTGCAGGTCGAGGTGGCCTTACAGCCAACCACCGGCTTTAAAGCCACGGTCTATAGCTACGCTAATGCTGTGCGCACACGCGACGGGGGCGTCCACGAAACCGGCTTTAAGGCCGCGTTGACCAAAGTCGTTAACGACTACGCGCTCAAAATGGGCGTGATCAAGAGCCGCGAGAAAGATGGTTTCAAGAACGAGATTATCCTGCAAGGTTTGAATGTGGTGATCTCGGTCAAGCTGGTCAATCCCCAATTCCAGGGCCAGACGAAGGACCGTTTGAATAATGCGCCGGTTGAGGGCATTGTGCGTTCGGTGGTGGATGAGGGCCTGAAAGAGTGGTTTGAGCGCAATCAGAGCGCGGGCAAAGAGTGGCTGAAAAAGATCCAGCAGATGCAGAAGGCGCGCAACGAGGCGCAACTGGTCGAGGAACTGGCGCGCACCGGCAATAAGAAAAACGGCGAACTGATCGATACGACTCTCTCAAAGAAATTTCTGCGCTGCAATACCAACGATCCCGAACGCTCCGAACTCTTTATCGTCGAAGGCGACTCCGCGGGCGGTAGTGCTGGTCAGGGGCGCTTCTCGGACTTCCAGGCGGTGCTCAAGCTCAAAGGCAAGCCCCTGAACGTGGCTAAAGCGGACCTGAGCCGCATCGTGGGCAATGAAGAGATTCGCACCATCATCAATGTGTTGGGGACAGGTACGCGCGACTCGTTTGATCTCGGTCGCCTGCGCTTCAACCGTGTGATTATCGCCACCGACGCCGATGTGGACGGCCTGCACATCCAGTGCCTGCTGCTGACCCTTTTCCACCAGGAGTTCAGCGACCTGATCGAGCACGGCCATATCTATATCGCTTGCCCGCCACTCTATTCGGTGAAGTACAAAGGCAAGGTCAACTGGCTGCTCGACGACGAGGCGCGTTTGCAGTTTATCAAGAACCGTCCCGACGCCAGAGATCTGGAGTTCAAACGCTTTAAAGGGCTGGGTGAGATGAACCCTAAAGAATTGCGCGATACCACCTTTGATCCCGCGCGCCGCACTCTCAAACGCGTGACGATGGAAGATGGGGTGCTGGCGGCCAGGCTGGTCGATCAATTGATGGAAGACAAAAATGCAGAGGCCCGACGCCTCTTCCTGGCCGAACACGCCCGCAAAATCAGGGAACTGGACATCTGATAATCGCTTTCTCCTCAAACGGAAGGATAAGCAGAACAGTAACGGATCTTTGCGGGTCTTCAGGTAAGCATGCTCGTGCTCAAATATAGTAAAAAGTTCAATAGCTGATATATTAGGGAAGTGGAGCAATGGCTCGTACAACAGATACTCGTGTAGAAACAGGCGATATTCGCGAAGAAGATTTTTCTGTCATCATGGCGCAGGCGTTTGCGACCTATGGCCTTTCGGTGGTGACTGACCGCGCCCTGCCCGATGCGCGCGACGGCCTGAAACCGGTGCAACGGCGTATCCTGGCGGGCATGCGTGAGGCGCGCTATCTTTCCAGCAGGCCTACGGTCAAAAGCGCCGAAGTCGTTGGGCTGATCCTGGGCAATTACCATCCCCACGGCGATACCTCTGTCTACGAGGCCGCCGCGCGTATGGCTCAGCCGTTTACCCTGCGCTATCCGCTGATCGAGGGTCAGGGCAATATGGGCAGCGAAGATGGTGACGCGCCCGCGGCCTATCGCTATACCGAAATGCGTCTCTCGCCGCTAGCAGAGGCGTTAATGGCCGATATAGACCACGATACTGTGCCGCTGCATCCCACCTATAAGCAAGACCCCAAAGTCGTCGAGCCGGATTATTTGCCTGGCCATCTCCCACCAGTGGTCAACGCTTCCAGCGGCATCGCCGTGGGCCTCTCGACCAATATCCCGCCGCACAACCTGACCGAAGTCTTGCGCGCCTGTATTGCCCTGCTGGACCGCCCGCAGATGAATATTGAGCAGTTGATGGAATACATCCCAGGCCCGGACTTTAGCCAGGGTGGGAGCGTGATCGGCATCGATGGCATCAAGAGCTACATGACCACCGGCAAGGGACGTATCATCGTGCGCGCCGAGGTACGCCTGGAGGAGACGCCGCGCAACCGTGCCCTGATCGTCACACAACTGCCGCCGATTGGCCGCGATAAAGTTAAAGAATCGATTGCTAAAGCCATCAATGCGCGCAAGTTGGATGGGGTAGTCGATATGCGTGACGAGAGCGATACCGAGAAAGGTACGCGTATTGTGCTCGAACTGCGTAAAGACGCCGATGCCGCGCAGAGCCTCTCGCAGTGCTATAGCGAGACTGATTTGCAGATCGCGCAATCGTTCCAGATGGTCTTTCTCTTCGGCGAACCAATGCAGGCCGCGCGCCATCCCAAGCAGGTTGGCATGCTCGAACTGCTCAACTACTGGAATAACCATCAGATCGATGTGCTCACCCGCCGCTCACAGTTCGATTTGCGCAAGGCCCAGGAGCGCCTGCACATTGTCGAGGGCTTGATCGTCGGTTCCAGTCACGCCGAGCAGATCGTCAAGATTTTCCAGCAGGCCGAGGACCGGGCAGCGGCGCGCAAGACCATCGAGGCAATGTATACGCTCACGCCCATTCAGTCCGAGGTTATCGCCTCTATGACCCTGGCTCAGGTGACAAAGCTGGATGCCAGCAAGTATGCCAGAGAGAAGACCGAACTGGAGGCGCGCATCACCGAGTTGCAAGCGCTGCTTAATGATCGCAAAGCCCTGCTTACACTGCTCAAAAAAGAAATGCAGCAGCTCATCAAGCGTTTTGGCGACGAGCGGCGCACCGTCATCGATGCCGGGGGGCTGTTCCACGAGCCGGTGACCGCCGTGGCGCGTCTGCACGAACGCGAGCCGCTGACCGTGGCTATGACGCGTGTTGGAGCGCTCAAAGCCCTGCCCACTGGCACCTTCGCGTTGAAGGGCAAGAATGGCGAGGCCAGCTATACGCCCGTGCGCGGCGATGAACAGTTGCGCCAGGTGGTCAGCACGACCTCGCAAGCCTACCTGCTCTGTGTGGCCTCCAGCGGACGCGTCTTCCAGATTGCCGCGCACGCTATTCCCGAAGGCACGCGCCCAGCCAAAGGCGAGCCGCTGCGCCGTTTGCTCAAATTAGAGGCCCACGAGGAAGTTGTCAGCGTCCTGCCCATTGAGAGCTACGACGAGGACCGCTACCTGGTCGTTTTCAGCAAGCTCGGCAAGGTCAAGAAGACGCCCCTCGGCGAGTACAAAAGCGCCGACCTGGATGGTTTGCAGGATATGAAGCTAGCCGCAGGCGACACTGTGCTGACCGCGCTGATCTCGCGTGGCCAGGGCGAGTATTTCGTCACTACGGACAGCGCGCAAACGCTACGCGTGAGCGACGATACTGTACGCGCTCAGGGTCGTGTGGGTCAGGGTGTGGCAGCTATGGCGCTCGGTCCCAAAGCCACCGTTGTCAGCGCCGCCTACATGGACGGCGAAGCACAGAGCACGGTCAGCGTTCCGCTCAGCCTGCTGGTCGTCACACAGCACGGTTTCGCCAAAAAAGTGCTCCTGCCCGAATATCCGCAGAAGGGCCGCGCTACCGCTGGTGTTATCACCACCGACCTGGCGGACGATGATCGTATCCTGCACGCCAGCATCATCAGCGAGCGCGACCACTTCCTCTTCACCTGGGCTGGCGAGAGCGGCGACCAGGCTCTGCCACTCAAAGCCAGCGAACTCAAGTTCTTCCCGCGCGCACGCAAGGGAGTGGAACTGGTGACGGGCAAGATGCTGGAGGTCGTGCGACTGGAGGATGCCCATAGTGCCGGGGTAAGCGACGAAGCATAGGGCTAGAAATGCGTGATTGTTCATCTCACCACAGGCCACGTGGTCAGAAGGCGGGAACCTCTCTCAGCCAGCGGTCCTTCAGCACCTTGAAGGTGTGCTCGCCTGGATCGTGCCAGCGCAACAGACCTATCGATCCTTCTTCTAGCAGCGAGCCGCCGCGCTCTACTTGCAGGTCCGCTAGCTTCACCGAGAGTGTGGTTCGATTGGAAGGCCAGCAGCAATCTGCCGTGTACATCGACAAAAATGGCGATGTACATGATATTTTATCTCTTTCTTTCACCAAGAGATATATAACACAAATGCATCAAAAGTGCAACGATCTGCGAGGCACTTTTGCCCCGCAGATCGTTGCATACGGCCTCACTTGCTACTCGAAAAAACCGGACTGCTCGATAATCTCCTGTGAGGGGAGGAAGGTGGCTTCGACGACGGATCTGCCTGTGCGCTGGAGATACTGCTGGACTACACGATAGCCGATGGCATAACCGGCAAAATCAGGAACTCCAGCTTTGGGCCGCCCCGAACTTGCGGTAATCGTATCGCCGAAGATATAGCCGCTCACAGTATTGAAGCCGCTTACATTAAGCGCGTCGCCGATAACGTGCCGTGCTGTGTCCAGCTCCTCCTCGTTGAAATCGGTGACAAAGTAGCCGACCAGATCCTCTCCAAAGAGCTCGGCCGCGAACGCTTCCGCCAACCCTTCGGCGATGATGTAATCGGCAACCGTGACGCTCATGGGCAGGAAAGGTACGACCTTGAAGCGCACATTATGGTTCAATTCATGAACCGCTGCCGGCCCTACACGCGGTAGGGTGTAGTCATCGACCAGACTGAGCGAAACCATGAGAGATCCAGGGATGCCGCCAAATCCTGCATAGCCTCGACCAGGCATATTGCCATTATGCTTTGTGAGGACGACAGCACAGTTGATTGTGTCCAGCGCAATGCGATCAGCGTAGGGGGCGAATGCGGCCACGCCCCGTTCAAGCGCAGCCGCGAACTTCTGCCAGGCTCCATCATCGGTCAGTCGCCCGACCATTTCCTCAATGATGGGACGCTGCTCGCCGACGAAATCTTCTGGCGTATACAGGGTCCACATCTTCGCCCAGGCTAAGGGATCGCCTCCTCCGTAGATACGCATCATGCCTTCAAACGGAGCCAGCAGTTCCTGTCGATACATGGCCTCGTGCTCCTGCGCGCTGGCGCTGGCGCTGTTAAGCAAACGATGATAGATAGATTCGACATCTATGATATGCAATTTCATTGGTATTCCTTTCGAGCTTTCACGACATGAAAATGTACTGATGAGAGTCTAATCCATAACGTTACGTTATATGCAAGCCTCTATTTCTGGTGGCAGAAACAGAGGCTTGCAATAACCAGATATCACCAAATTCAAGCGTTGTTTACAAAACTTTGCTTATTTTTGCCCTTTATAATGATCCAGAGCTTGCTGCAAGAACTTTTCCTCTGCTTTGCCCCAGAGCGTCTGGATCGGCCTCTCGGTTTCTGGCATCTCCTGATTCGTTTTCCACCAGTTCTGCAGACCGGCACATACGTCCGCGTCGCCGCGTGTGAACTGGCCGATCAGGTCGCTGAACTGCTGTGCCACAGCCTGAGCCTCGGAGCCAGCCGGATCAGCCCCCGCGCTCGTCAGCCGTTTGAGTTCAGTTGCTACCGCGCCCCATTGCTGGTTCGCGCGCTCCTGATCCGCTTCGGTCCAGCCTTTGCCCCACTCCGCGAGCTTCTGGGCCGCTTCAGGGCTGTAGGACTTGCGGGAGATTTCCGCCATCTTCTGCTGTTGCTCTTCGCTCAGGTATTTATTGACCCATTCTTTATTCTGTTCCATATGCATCGCTCGAATCACCTCTACTAAAGACGCGACGTTACCACGACCAGTCTGCCATAACTGTTCAGCCTGCGTCATGGCCTGGATGGCTGCATCGAGACGAGCTCTTTTCTCCTGCATCATCGCTTTTTGCATGGCCAATACTTCTTGCAAACGCTCCGTATCGGTTTGCAAACAGGCTTTAATCTCCTCCAATGAGAAGCCCAGAAACTTGAACGCGAGAATCTGCTGCAAGGTTGGTAAATCCTCGTCGCTATAGAGTCGGTAGCCCGCCTCGCTATACTGCGCGGGCGAGAGCAAACCAACCTTATCGTAGAAACGCAGTGTTCGGGTTGTCACCGCGGCCTTCTGAGCAAACTGGCTGGTTGTATACAATCGGTGATCCAAGTGCTTTCTCCTTTCTGACCTGAGTATAAAGTATGACGTAACGTCAAACTCAAGGGTTTTTGGAGTGAATTTCGGGGTAGCGTCAGAATTCGTTCATAGGTACCATCCCGAAATTTGCAGGTAGCAGCGCTCTTCCGAATATTCCTCGCGCTTGAACCAGCGGCACATGGAGACGCGTACCAGTGTATTGGCTGGGATTTCAGCCAGCGGTTCGGCAAATCCGACGTAGGCAATAGCGAAGGTTGCGCGATAATAGTCCGCGCCTCTGTGGACCACCGATTGGATGGTGTAGTAGGTCTTGTTGAAGGCAGAGGCGCGGCGTATCAGTGGGAGTGTGGTCAGCCAGTAGCCGGTGCTGCACGAGGGGATGCCGCCGTTGCGCGAGATAAAGACCTTATCGCCATCGCTTTGCAAGCAGCCATCAAATAACTGGGTCAGGCCACCGTGCCACGGCTGGATATGCTGGAGCAGTGTATCACGGAGCGAGGGCAACGAATGCGCGTAGTTTTGCGCGTGTACCACCATATCTTCTACATGTGGGGGCCTGCTATTCCTCACCTTGCGCAACTCCAGGTTCCACACCTGCCCCACATCGAACGGCGTAGCAGCCGGGTGATTATGGTCACCAGGAAGCAAGAGGCGCACATTTTCACACGTTCTCAGGCTCAGGCCGCCTATGCAAGCCTTGCCCTGACCCATATGGGTTTTCGCGACAACCAGAACTTTTTCCATACTATCTATCCTCCCTGCGATGTCATGTTCTACTTTTCTATGAGCATTTGTTCCGGGGTGATATGTTCGATCTGTAAGCCCAATTCCCGTGCCAGCCACGCAGCGACTAGCGAGCGATGGCACGCCTCCGGTTCGCGTTCAACGCAAAACAACCCGATCACTTGCGTCTCTTCTCCCACCTGTTGCAGAAATACCGCTGCGTTCAGCGTATCCAGGTAACTCTGCTGATATGCCTCGCGAAACGCCGCGCACAGTTCTCCGCGTTTGCGTTTAGCGATCTTCGCCTGCTTATCCGCCTGATTTTGCAGGGCGCGTATCTCCTCCGAGGGCGCGAGCTGCTTCAGGTGAACATAGCGTATGTGCAACTCGGCCAGATGTTGCTGCAAACGCGCACTGTTGGCAAAGGGATAATCCGGGCCGCGCACACCGCGCCGCGCGCGCAGATCACAAAACGTATCTATGTGCGCATCTTGCAATGCCTGAAAGAAGTTGTGCTCGCTAAAGCCATACACGCCGATGGTCACGATTTTCGGTTTCATTGCTCCTCCTTTCGCACATATTTTTTGCGTGACAAACCTGTTTTGGGGTTGAGCGCGGGATCATCAAACAGCGAAAGCTGCCCACCTGTCAGCATTTGATCCACCTCTTCCTGCGACTTGAGCTTGCCTGACTCGTCGATGTGCGCGACATCGACGCCCCTTTCGCGCAAGGTATACCCGATCAACTTGCTGCGGTGACACTCCTCCGGCTTCTGCTCGCTGCACATGAGCGCTATACGCGCACCCTTTTCTCTGGCTCTGGACAGACGCGTGATCCCCTCCAGATAGAATGGTTTCTCACGCAAGATGGCATAATCGACTTTGCCATTGACGTAACATGTCTCATCTTGCGGTCTGCCGCCCAGTTTGTCGCCGAGAAAAATATAGTGCAAACCCTCGCTCTTCAGCCTGCCTTCCAGAGCCGCTTTGGAGAAATCGGGGTGAAAACGCGAATAGGGCTGCGAGCGAATATCCACCAGGTAGAGGATCTTATAGTGACGCAGCAGTGCAATCCACTCATCGATGGAGCGATTGCCGTAGCCAATGGTGTAGATGGGGAGCTGTTTCGCCTGCGCTTCCACGTATCTTCCCTTCCATATATCTAAACTGTTCAGTAGAGCGGATTCAAGGCCAGCGCTGGCTATGCAGCGCTCAACAGTTAATTGCTCTAAATAGAGCGAAGAGCTTTTCCATAGTATAGAACTTGCCCCAAAAATTGTCAAATTTTTCAATGTTGGGTAGAACCAGCTCGGTTCTGTGCAGTGGCTTATTTCTGCAACGCGCCTTCTCAGTGAATTGTGCAGATAAGAGATAACCCTGATGCCGAAAAAGCTGCCAGAGGTGACACTCCAGGCAGCTTTTTCGGTATTAGAAGGTTTTTACTTCTCTAACGTACTCTTCGTACTTCTCTCCCCGTCATAAGAGATGAGGATCTTCTTCCCATCGTAGATCGTTTCCAGGTGAACGGGCCGACCCCAGAGCAGGTAGACGTACTGCAATGTCTTCTCGGCGTAGTTCATGTCCAGTTCCTGGCCCTCAAAGACGTGGACGATATACAGTTCGCGGTTGCCGCGGAAATCGCCATTCTCTACGACCAGGTAGGGTCCGCCAAAGTTGTTCATGCTGGCCACGATGCCGTCGCGCACCTTTTCCCAATTTTTCTCGGCAATCACCCATTCATCGCCCTCTTTTTTGTAGAGGTAGAGGTCCAGATCTTTGACCAGATCCTGCGTCAGGTAGTTGCGCAGGAACGAGACATCGTTCTCCATCTCGCGCACCTCTAAGAGCTTTTTCATACCCATGCCTGGCTTGCGCCCCAGCCTGTCGCGTTCCTCTGGCGTGGGATTGTCCCAGCGCCGCTCGATATCCTCCAGCATCTTGAAGCCCAGGTAGTATGGGTTGAGCGAGGTGCGCGAGGGCGAGAGGACGCCAGAGTGTAGTTGCGCGAACTCGATGGTTTCGGAGTCGGAGATCACGCCCGTTTCACCCAATCTGCGCATGATGCGCGAGTGCCAGAGGCTGGCCCAACCTTCATTCAATACCTTTGTTTGCATCTGTGGCACGAAATACAGCATTTCTGTGCGCACAATCTCGATGATGTCGCGTTGCCAGGGTTCGAGGTGGGGCGCGTACTGTGAGAGAAATTGCAGGATGTCTTTTTGCGGTTGGGCGGGGAATTTCGCGGGCCTGCCACGTCGCAGCTCACGCTCCTCTTCGGCTTTCTGCTGACGCTCGTCCATGCCCCACAGGTCATCGTACATACCGGGCGCCTTCTCGCTCACTTTATCCCCTGGCTCACGTGGCTTTTCCTCGCGAATCAACAGGTTATAGTCCACGTGCTCTTGAATCGAGAGCACGGCGTCCAGGAAGCGCTCGACCTCGGCCTTGCCGTGGTCAAACTCGTATTTGGCGATGCGGTCCGCGTGGATGCTGACCTTGTCGATCATGCGCCGCGAGGTGTGCTGGAAGTAGGCATTGTTCTTGAAGAAGTCGGTATGCCCGAAGACATGTGCCGCGACAAAGGTGTTTTGCAGCAGGTCGTTCATGTCCATCAGGAAGGCGTAGCTGGGGTTGGTGTTGATGACCATCTCGTAGATTTTGCTCAAACCAAAATCATACTGCATTTTTTGGCGGTAATACGCTTTCCCATGTGTCCAGTGGCTGAAGCGGCCAGGTATACCGTAAGAGGCAAACTCATACATGATGCTGGCGGGCACCAGCTCGAAATGCGTGGGAAAAGGGTCAAGCCCGAACTTATGCGCCTCTTCCCAGGCATGATCTATCGCGTCTCGTAAGCGTTCGATATCGCTTTCTGCCATCAGGAACACTCCTCCAGCGCAACCCGGAAGTAGGGGTGCCGCTTCTATCGAATGGACGGCTCGCACAAAGAGAGCCGCCCTGGATGTTATCGCGTGGGTACCGCGTCGCCGCGTGTCGCAAAAAACTTGCGCAGCGCGGGATAGACCTCTTTTTTATCCGAGATCGTCACCGAGATGAACTTTTTATCGTTGATCTTGTTATAAGCCGACATCAACGTGCTGGGCGAGCGATAGTGGCCCTCGCGGATCTCTCCATACCCGAAGATGTTGCACTGTTCCATCAGCTTATGCACCAGTTGCACGCAGCGGTCATTGTCCCAGGGCAGGTTATCACCGTCGGAGAAGTGGAAGGGGTAGATGTTCCAGTCGTCCGGCTTGAAACGCTCCTGGATAATCTGTAGCGCCAGCTCGTAGGCCGACGAGACCTGTGTGCCTCCGCTCTCGCCCTTGTGAAAGAACTCTTCCTCGGTGACCTCTTTGGCCTCGGTATGGTGACTGATAAAGACGATCTGCACGTTATTGTACTTCGTGCGCAAAAAACGTACCATCCAGAAGTAGAAGCTACGTGCAATATATTTCTCGAATTCTCCCATTGACCCTGAAATGTCCATCATGGCCAGTATGACTGCATTCGACTGATATTTGATCGTTGGTTCCCAGACTTTGAAGCGCAGGTCATCCGATTTGATGTCCTTGAATTTGGCCTCGCCTTTGGCGGCGTTGCGCTTCATGTTCTCCATGATGGTGCGCTTCTTGTCGAGGTTGGTCATCGGGCCTTTTTTGCGCACGTCGGTGAAGCGCACGGCCTCGGTCTCCATCTCCTGCTGGCGCTTCTGCTCAAGGTTGGGCAGGCTGAGATCTTCGAAGATCAGGGCCGCCAGTTCTTCCATCGAAATTTCGGCCTCGTAATAGTCGTAGCCCGCCTCTTTGCCCGCGTCGCCTTTTTTGCCCTTGCCGGGACGTGGCTCCTGGGCCACGACATCGCCAACTTTGCTCTTGCCGGTGCCCTGGCCGGCGTGCTGCTGGCGACCAGGATCGTAGCGAAAACGGTACTCTTCGAGCGAACGTATGGGGACGCGCACGACTTTCTTGCCGTCGGAGAGAATGATGTTCTCTTCGCTGACAATATCGCTGAGGTTCTTTTTGATGGCCTCTTTAATCTTCTCTTTATGGCGTTCCTGGTCGATCTGCCCTTTGCGGTGCAGTGACCAGTCGTGTTGCGAAACGGACATATTAGCGTACACCTCTTCTATCCAGTGGCTCGTAGCGAATCAGCGTTGCGCGGACCCTTCTCGCGCCATCTGGCTAGCCGAAGGTACACATACTGTGTACCCCCAGCGTGCCGCATAGAGTTTAGCGATTCAACAGGCTGCCGGTATAGCGCAGGATCTCGTTGGCGCAGACGTGGCAGTAGCCGTGCTCGGACATCAGGCGATTGACCACATCGTTGATCTTGCGCAGTTGCTCAGCGTCCGGCGTGCGTGTGGACGTGGTGATCTTGACCACATCGCGCAGGTCGGCGAAGAGCTTCTTCTCGATAGCCTCTTTCAAACGCTCGTGGCTGGTGTAGTCAAAGGTCAGACCTTTGCGGGCTAGCGAGGAGATGCGGATCAGCACTTCTTCGCGGAAAGTTTTCTTCGCCGTTTCAGAGACGCCAATCTGTTCCTCAATCGAGCGCATCAGCTGCTCATCCGGGTCCATCTCCTCATCGGTGATGGGGTCGCGCAGCTTGTTCTTGTTGCAATACGCTTCAACATTATCCAGGTAGTTATTCAACAGCGTGCGGGCCGACTCCTCATACGAGTAGACGAAGGCGCGCTGAACCTCTTTGCGGGCCATCTCATCGTACTCTTTACGCGCCTCGCTGATGAAGTTCAGGTAGCGATCTCGTTCCTCGCGTGTGATGCTGGTATGCTGATCCAGCCCGTCACGCAGGGCGCGCAGGGCATCGATAGGATTGATGCAGGTCGTATTCTGCTTCACCAGCGCGCTGGAGAGGCGGTTGATGACATAGCGCGGTGAAATGCCGTCCATGCCCTCGCGCTGTGCCTCATCCTGCAACTCGCGCACATCCTTCTGCTTAAAGTCCTCCATATCCTCGCCATCGTACAGTTTGAGCTTCTTCATCGTGCTCATGCCCGCCTTCTTGGATGGCTCCAGGCGGGTCAGTACTGAGAAGAGGCTGGCAATGCGCAGGGTATACGGCGCGATATGCACATTCTGTAACGAACTCTGCTTGAGCAGCTTCTCGTAGATCTTGATCTCATCCGAGACGCGCAGGTTATACGGAACCTTCACCAGAATAACACGATCCTGCAACGCCTCCGATTTTTTATTGCCCACGAACGACTGATATTCGTGCTCGTTGGTGTGGCTGACTACCACCTCGTCGGCGTAGATCATGCTAAAGCGCCCGGTCTTGATGTTCTGCTCCTGACTGAGCGTGAGCAGCACATACAAGAACTTCTCGTCGCAGTTATGGTTCACAAACCCGTTGGCGATAAAGGTGTTCGAGCCAGGCACATTCAGATCCCAGCACTCGGCCTCGCTATCCTCAATCGACACTACCTGGTCATAGAAGAGCGAAGCATTCAGCAACGTGTTGAGTCCTGGAGGAGCCTCAACCCGGCCCTCCAACTTGCCCAGCACTTTGTTGGCAATCTCACGCGTGCAGGTATTGGTACCAGTGCGCAGCATGTGAAGGTTGGTGTAATCCTCCCCCAGAATCTGGCGTGCTCCTTCGCGCTTGCGATAGCCGGAACCGCCTTCCGCTACGGCCTGAGCTATAACTGTGCGCTGTAGCTCATCCGAGATGGTTTGCCAGTAGCCAACCGTATTAGGAATGCAATCGGCCCGACCCGCGCGCAGTATGCCTGCCGAGACTTTCTCGTAGGTCAGCAGTTTGCGCTGTGGTAGCAAGCGCATCTGTGAAGCCAGCAGATCGGCATCAACTCCAGCGGCTGTAATCGTCCAATACTCTTTCTTCTCCTGGTCACGGGCGGATCGTGCGCGAGTAATCACGCGCCGCGACACAACTCCCAGGTTGAGCAATACCACCTGCAATTGTTGTGCCAACGTCTCCGAAGCGGTTGTCCAGGAGAGCCGCCCTCGCAAATTGACTGTTCCATCACCCGCGAAGTAACCAGTCAAGAACTCTAGTACAGACTCGCGCGAAGATTGCAGGACTGACCAGGGGATTTCCTTATTGTATGAGCCATTTTTGTAGCCCAGATATTTTAGAAAATTGGCCAGGACTGCATGGCAGATTTGCACTCGCTGAGGACTTTGACGTGGTGTAACGCCAAAAAGCTGTTGTGTTAATTGCACATAATCGGAGCGTATCTCTTCCTCACTGTTGGTGAAAGTGATATTATTGCCGTTTAAACTGCCTTCAGCAATCAAATGACCTAACCAACGCGCAAGTTCTGGTGTCATACGCTCTGGTATACGCCCATTCCAGAGACGATTGGTTTGCCAATCGAGAGCAATATCTTGCCCCCAGAGATTCTGCCCTTTTTGCAGTACAGTCCAGTCTCCCTCTTGCAACTGATCCAGGCGCTTCCAGACAAGCACACCCTCATCGTTCACAACCTGCGTGCGATGCTCATGCGTACCTTCCTGTACAAAACCGCGCCGCGTCATGATGCGTTTGGTTTTGCTCAAGCCAGCCCTGTAGAGTTGCGCAGTTGTCTCAACGCCCGTGCTGCTGGAAAGCTGGAATTCAATGTCACGTGATTCGCCAATTCCCTGCCCTAATTGGGCAAAAGAGTCAAGCCGTTGAATCCCGTATTGCGTGAAAACAAGCGAATCGCCCGATCTGCACTTCAACATTTCTACAAATTCCATAACTCCACGATTTGCAATATTAAGTTCGCCATCGAACCTATATGCACGTGGATCGCTTTCTACACCAACTTCACCAATGGTGGAGAGGTCGATGCCGCCGACGAGTTCGCTGATGTCCTGGCTGTTGTGCTGCATAAAGCCATCGGCTACGAAGGAATGCGTGTCGGGTATGAGCAGATCGTAGACTGGCTCGCTACCAACGGGACGCACGTGGCGCACGTTGAGCCAGAGGTAGTCCTGCTTGTTGAGCGTGGCCAGTTCCAGGTCGGCCAGCCTGGGCCGCTCGGCTACAGCGGTGCGCGCGCGACTGGCGGATAACTGTTGTTCTCCCGTCGTCTCGGCCATTGGAGCACTGCCGTGAGTGGGACCGCTCAGCAGTCCTGTCCCCTGGGGTAGTTGCTCGTAGTTGATTTTGTCGCCCCGTGTCTCGCGCAGAGGCGTGGTGGCTTTGGCGCGCAGAGAGGGAGCCAGGGTCAGCAGGTCGAGCACCTGGTCGCCGCGCAGGGTCAGGTTATAGTAGGTCGCGCCCTGCTCTTCGTGGCTCCAGAGGGAGCCGACCACGCCCAGGTTTAGAAGCAGGATATGTGCTTGGCGCGTGAGCTGGCGCGAGCTACTGGTGTACTTGAAGACGTTGGAGCCGTTTTCGTTGCCGTGCAGCGTGGCCTCGCTCCAGAACAGACCCTCCAGGAAGGCCAGCATCTCGGCCTTGCCGCTGGCCAGCACGCAAGCTGGAATCGTCCGCTCCGGTGTATCGAGCGCGATGCCCAGGTCGCCACGCAGCCAGTTACTCAGCGCCTTGTTATTGATCGAAACCGTCGAGTTGTCGGTCTCGTTTGACGGAGCTGCCCCCAGATCGAAGAGCACACGTGTCAGATTCACAAAGCGCGTGACCAGTTCCTCAGAATCATGGCTGAAGCGCGTTTCGTCGGCCACAACGCTGCCTCTGGCAGTCAACTGACCGAGCCAGGAGGCCAGTTCACGCGTCATTGTACGCGGCTGACGTGGCAGCGGATAGAAGCTCTCAGGCAGTGTCGCGCTCTCGTTGTAGACCTGGCTGCCGCGGGCCAGCGCCACCGAGCTGCCCGGCTGTAGCTGGCCAATTTTTGTCCAGGCCAGTTCGCCGCTCGGCAGACGGGTCAGCAGGGGATGGTTGGCCGTGCCGCGGATCGTATAGCCCAGGTTCGTCTCAACCTCGTAGATCGGCTGCGAACCGCCGTAGTAGAATTTCGCCGTTTTTTCCGTGCCATGAATGCCCAGGATGGTCGTCTCGTAGGGGACAAACTCATCCTCAAGCGGCTTTTGCGGCAGGTGGAGGTAGATATTCTCCAGCGTTTGCAGACCTTGCGCCGTTAAGACCAGCGTATCGCCTGTCACGCACTTGGGGTCGGAAGGCGTAAACGTGCCCACGCCCACGCGGTACTTCTCGCTAAAAGCGATACGTTTGACCGGCACTTCCTCCATGCGCCCTCTATACTCGGTATCCACCATATAGCGGCAATGCGGGCAGAGTTCCCCCTCGACATAGAGGCCAAACTCGCGCTCCACCTCCTCGCGCAGCTCCAGAGGGATCAGGTGCAGCGGCTCCTCGTGCATCGGGCAGTCCTTAATCGCATAGATCGCCCCCTCCTCCGTGCGGCTATAGGCTTCCAGACCGCGCTTCAGCAGGTAGACAATGGTGGACTTACCGCCGCCCACCGGACCCATCAGCAGCAGGATACGTTTGCGTACTTCCAGGCGTTGCGCCGCGGAATGGAAGTACTCCACGATCTGTTGCAGAGGCTTCTCGATGCCGAAAATCTCCTGCGAGAAGAAATGATACCGTGGGTCACCGACTCGATTGGTTTCAAAGCCAGCGTCCATAATCATGTGATAAATGCGCTCATGAGAAAGTCGACTCACATGCGGCTGTTTGGTCGCAATCTCAAAGTACTGGGCAAAGGTTCCTTCCCACTGTAACCCACGTTCTCGGTCTCTGTATTCCTCTAACCGCTTCACCAGATCCATAGGGTCACCCTCTCTCTCTCTATGCTGTTAAGGCCTAGCTTTGCGCGTAGAGCCTCATCTGAGCTTAAAGGGCTGGCTTCGGACTCGACATGTCGAGGTGAAGGACCAGCCCTTTACTACGTCGCAGAGATTTGTCGGTAATGTCGCTCCATCTCCTGCCCGTGCTTGTGTAAAACGATGCCCGCCTTTCGACTTGCATCCTATGATCTATGTTGTACACGACGTGAATAGATGCACAATGTTTTTTGTGCAGGCCCCACAAAACAATCATCTTCGTCAACCTGAAACACTACGCCACTGGTTTGAATAGGAAAACCCGCGTTAAAACATCCTTGCTTAATCCTAGAATACCAGTTCAGAAGAGCCGATGTCAAGGGGATTGACGCTTATCGACCTGAGAGCTACCATCAGGGTATGAATTACCTCGACT
>CAXUEY010000042.1:0-9274 GCA_964250225.1 uncultured Ktedonobacteraceae bacterium
GCAGACAGAGAATGCCGATGCCCTGAACGTGCTGGTTGTGCAACTCATGGCTGCTCATGACGAACACGCCGCGCGTGAGATAGTAGAGCAGTTCTCCACCTCTTAGCGATGGTTGGAAGAGGACTCATAGATCAAATCCTGGATGCTTTCGATGAGAATACGGCTCGCGTGATCCTGGAAACGTTCCCCACCACCTGATGGAGCGCGACGGGCATCGGCCCTTTACGTCCGACACCCGTCGCTCGCGTCCGCTGTGCTTCCAGCAAGTTATTCCCGCGTCGTCACTGCCAGTATCTCCGGCTCTCTTGTCAGCATGCGCCGGGCGGCGAGGTTGGTGAAAATCAGGTAGAGGGCCGCGCCATAGAGCAGGCTGAGCGGGATGCTCGCCAGCCAGAGCCATTGCGCGTTCATAAAAAACGGGATGCCAATACCCAGCGCCACCGGGATCAGCAGTACCACCGTGGTCAGGAGCATGACCAGCGACATTATCTGGTTTAAACAGCCTCCCGATTGGGCCGGGCCGCCTGTGGCCGAGTAGCCGCGCTTCCCCATTGGGCGCTGGTATTGCGGAAAGTAGGCCGAGGAGAGGTTGCCCGAACCCAGCGTGATGGCCATGCCCGCCAGAGCAATCACTACCGCTGGCAGAATCATTGTCTGCTCGTGGGTGGTCACCGCGCTAAAGATCATAATGAATACATGCGCGACCACTCCCAGCAGCGCCACGGCCAGGTTTTTCCCCCAGAGCAGACGCCGCCGATCTATGGGGAAGAGCAAGAGCGCGCCCAGGCTTTGCCGTTCCATGCCCAGCGTATTTAGTGAGAGGGTGAGCATAAACAGGAAGATGACAGCCACCGATGTGAAAGGGACGTAGCTGGCATAGAATGCGTTACGACCGTTTGAGGCGCTAAACGTTGGGAAAAAGACAAACACGGCCATGTAGATCACGATCTGGAACATCCTCACCTTTAACTGCGGGTCGCGCCAGAAGCAGAGCAGCTCTTTTTTGACCAGCGCTTGTAGTTGCTCTACCAGTCGCGCCCGGCCTGGATGCGCCTCGGCCCGCGAGATGGCCGCGCTCGGCGTGTCTCCCACTACTGCGCTGGAGAGACGCGCCACACTTCCAGCGGGCGCGCCACCACCAGACAACGCGGCTTGCGTGGCCAGGGCTGGCGCCTGTGGAGCAGGCTGGCGCTGTTTCGAGCGTCGCGTGGCCCCCGTTTCAGAGGCGGTGATGCTGCGCGCGAGCACCAGTTGCCAGAGGTAGAGTGCGAGGACACAGATAATCAGCAGCAGACCAAGCATGGCAAAGCTGCTTGCCCAGTTGCCCTGCACAGCGGCGCGGATCGAACTGGCCGCCACGCCAGAGGGCAACCATTGCAGATAGGGCGAGAAACCGCCCTGGCTGAGCGCGTGCCCAAAGTTCAGGATGTTTTTCGCGCCAAAGGCGAACTGGCTGAACAGATAACACGACGAGCCAAAGAGCGCGAGAATGATTATGCTCAGATCACGAAAGCGCCGACTCTGGATCGTGCGCATCAACAACGCGAGAATCAACTGGCTCAGCCCCACCATCACTACGTAGAAGACCACGATGACCAGCAGCGTCATCAGGCCCAGCGCCAGCGAGTGCAGCCACCAGGCCACAATCGTCGCGGCGAAGAGCACAAAAAGCAGCACGGTCCAGATATCGAATAGTGACGAGAAGAGCAGGCTGAACATCAACTCCAGCCGCGTTAGCGGGAAGAGTTGGAGCTTGGTCACATCCAGCCCCTCATTGGTCGAATACGAGAGCAGCGGCAGTACAATCCAGAAGAACATCAGCGCGGTGAAGAGCAGGTAGAGCACTTCGGTATTGGCGGGCGCAGATAGGCCATTAAAGGCGAAGAAGAGACCGACAGCAGCTTCCCCCCCAACACCGAGGATGAAAAGCAGCCCGATGATCGTGAAAACCAGGGTGCGTGTGCTACGCTGGAAGCCGCGCAAGAGCATCTTCACGCGCAACCAGGCCAGCCAACGCAATTTATCACTGTGTACCAGCATATGATTTTACTCCAGGTAGTTTAGATACAATACCCATCGCTTCTATTTTCTCTAACGATTCAGAAGTGGTTTTGTTAAATATAGCACATCGATGGGAGTAGACCTCAACCTGGCTAAACTTCATCTATTCTCTTCTGCAAAACGTTCTAGAAGTGAGGGTTCAAAATATGAAGGAAGATCGCGAAATTATCCACAAGGAGAGTTGCATTGTTTAATTCAAAGAAACTGGCTGAAGCGTTTGCCTTTGCGATGGAGATCCATCAGAATCATCAGAAGATGGAACAGCCGATCCTGTCCCATATTCTGGATGTTGTGTCACTCATCATCTATTTTGGGGGGGACGAGGACGCCGTCATCGCGGGGATGCTCCACGATACCCACGAGCGGTCCAAAAAATCGCTCCTGCCGGAGATTGAGCAGAAATTTAACGCGCATGTGGCGGAAATCGTGCGGGCCTGTTCCAATAACACCGACGTCTCCTGGAAAGAGCAGAAGCAATTGCGTGTTGACGCGCTCAGCAAAGCTGAAGATGCCGTGATACTGGTCTCCGCCTGCGAGGTCTTGAGCAATATGAAACGTCTGCTCTTTCGTCTGCACGGTGCCAAAAATAAGGGGCAGGTCTTAACCTATCTGAAAACAAAGGGTGGCATCGAGGGCAAATTATGGTATTACCGTTCGTTCGCCGATGCCTTGCAGAAACGCCGCGAGCACCGTGAACTGGCCTATGAGATGGTGACCTCGATCAAAGAACTGGAGACTTTGATTTATTAACAGCTTCAGGTTAAAAGCTGAGGTTGGCATGGTTTTTGTGATTGGTCTGGTCTTCGCCTATGCGCGCAGGCGCTACGGCCTGGCCTTTGGCTTGAGCGGCCTCACTATCCTGGGTGGAGCTGCTATCGCCGCCCTGACAGCCATCCTCCCTCTGATTAGTCTCTCTTCTGCCTTGAGTGTAAACCTTGGAGCAATTTTCACGCAAAGCTTCATCTACGGCTTTATCGTGCGCTTGATTGCCTTGCCCTCGTCGGCAAGATTATCTTTGATAGCATCGCGCGCGGAAACAAGACAGTCTGAATCATCCCGTGCGAAAGCCCCGCCCCCGCCTGACCTGTGGGGGGTCTGCGTGCCCTCTAAAGATTCAGCGCGAGCGATTGTTGCGCGGAAGCAAAACCAGCCGCCTGAGCAATGATCTCGACGTTCCAGGCGCCGGTCATAGAAAAACGGATGTGAGCCAGATACAGCCCCTGGCCGAGCGGTTCGATCTCAATATGTGTGGGGGACATGCGCATGGCGGACATTGAGGCATGCGAGACGATACTGGCCTGCTCGATGGGTAGACCTTCAGAATCGGTCAGGTGCAGACGAATAGATGCCGCAGCAAACGTCGCCGTTGAAATCTGATCGATATGCACTTGCATAGGTACTGATCGATGCATAGAAACGGTTTGGGCAAAGAGCAAGATGCCGACGCAAATGATGGTCAGCATCGCCCAGAAAAAGGGTCGAACACGCATTGTGGGCCTCCTCAATCTTTCCTACTGGTCTGGGTGCATCCCTTCTGAATACCCACAACCACAGGAGTGATGAAAGGGCGCAGGTCGCCCCTCCATCCTTGCTTACGCGTCTTATTTTACACCATTTACCTGCACAATTACACTGTCTGGGCGGCATCGGATCGTTGCGCCTGACGCATCTCATGCATAAATCGCGTGCGTGCTCGTGTGCGGGCCGCGTCAAAGGCGGCGGATCTGGGCCAGCAGGCGAGGGCCATCACGATGATTAGCAGGCCAGAATTGAAATCGGTGGCCATGCCTGTCAGGACCATACCAAAGCCCTGAGTGATATACCAGACAAGCAAGCTTAACACGATAGAGACGATCAGGAGCGGGCGAATCTTCTCCTCTTTGACGAGAAACAGGGCAATACCCAGTCCCAGAAAGACGACGATCAGCGCGATATTCAGCGCGACCTCGCTATTGGCGGTCGTATCGGAGAGCCGCTGCAGAATAGGATCAATCACGAAGTTATTGAGTCCACCCTGCCCAACCATCGCTCCAATAGCCTGGGAGATCTGCCCCGGCTGCCACCAGTTCGGCTGGAGTTGCAACAGCCCCGCAAAGATCCAGAAGGCCGCCAGCACCCAGCGCAGAACCCTGCGCGAGATTAGCCCGTCATCGCCAGTCTTTCTGCTCACCTCTTCATCACCGGCATTACCGATCTTTTTGCTCTCTTCAGAAGGCTTCTGGCGCGGCCAGATAACCAGGCCGAGCAGTGGATAAAGCAACACCGCTCCGGGCGCGCCTGTCAGGATGCTGGCTGTGCCGGTGAGCAGCATACTCATGCCCTCGCCGCCGTACCAGACAATCAGCGACCAGACGATGGAGAGCAGTACCACCGGCTTGATCACGCGGCCAGGCAGCGTCAGAAAAGCCAGGCCGAGCAAGACCTGCACCACCGCGATCAGCCAGTTGATGGCTGTAAGATGCGCCGTCGTTTGCGCGACGATATATTGCAGGCTGGGTTCGATCAGCCCCGGCTGGCCCTGCAACATTGGTCGCATCACGCCATTAATCATATCGCCGGTGAACATACGCGGCTGTACCTGTAAAATGCCATCGATCAGCCACAGCGCCCCCAAAATGCGTTGTAACACATTGCGCGAAAATAACATAGAGAACCTGTTATCCTTTCTTTCGTCGACCACACAAGAGCTTCCTTGCGTGTCTCTACGAGCCAGTCGAGGAGAGGAATATTTCCCCATACAAGAGTATAGGGCAGCACATGCATCTTGCCATTGGGAGAACTCCCTATTTTTCCCCTTATTCACGTGAGGCAAAGGTAGGTATTTTTCGCTCACTGTTTTATATCCTTTCTCAATAGCCACAGAACAATAGAGCAGGCGAGGTTGTGATATACTGGGGAAATTGTCGTTGTGATTATTGCCGGGAGGGTATACGCATGGGACAAGCACCACGTTTTGATAGCGAGGCACCCTGGAAACAGCGTTTTCAAATTCCTGTGACTTATGGGTTTGAGATTGCGGCGCAGGCGCCAGAGCGGGGATGGGCGCTCAGCAATCGCTCAGGGGTCTTCCAATTATACGGCTGGGATGTCGCGACGGGAAATCTCACCCGGCTCACGTCCAGGCCGGAGGGCGTCTTTCAACAGGCGGCCATTTCGCCCGATGGGGCTTTTGTCTATTACCTCGATGACCAGAAAGGGAATGAGCAGGGGCATCTTGTGCGCGTGCCGGTTACTGGCGGGCCGGCAGAGGATATTACCCCGCATTTTCCTGCCTATGAGAATGCCGGGCATGTTTTTAGTCGCGCGGGCAATTGCCTGGGCTTTCTCACGATCACGCAGGAAGGTTTTACGCTTTATAGCATGCCTGTGACACCTGGAGGATCGCTGGGGGAACCGAAGCAGCTCTTTGCATCCGAGAACCTGACAACGAGTCCTTCCCTCTCATCACAGGGCGAGCTGATCGCGATCACGACAGTGGATCAGCCTGGAACCTTACACTCCAGTCTGCTCGCGTTCGATGTGCAGAGCGGAAAACAACTGGGACGGCTCTCAGATGAGGGTGCGAGCATCGAAGATGATAAATTCTCGCCTCTAACAGGCGACATGCGGCTGGTGGCAAGCTCTGACCGCAGCGGGGTCAAACGTCCGCTGATCTGGAATGTGAGCGAGGGGACACGTGAAGATCTGGAACTGGCTGAACTGGCAGGTGAGGTCATTGCGGCAGATTGGTCGCCGGATGGGAAACTCCTGCTTCTACGCCAGGTCTGGCAGGCCAGGCAGCAACTGTATCTCTACGATCTGGAGAACGGGCAGGTGACGCGTCTTCAGCATCCACGCGGCAGCGTGCAGGGTGAATATTTCGGCCCTGATGGGCATATCTATGTACACCTGGAGGACGCGACGACGCCCTTGCAACTGATGCTCCTCGATGGCACGACGGGCAAACTGAAGCAGGTCGTCTTCCCCATCGACGAGTTCCCGGCGAGCCGCCCCTGGAGATCGGTCTCTTTTTCTTCCTCGGATGGTCAGCAGATTCAGGCGTGGCTTGGCGAGCCTGAGGGATCTGGACCCTTTCCGACGATCCTGGAAACGCACGGTGGCCCTACCGCCGCGACATTTGAAAGCTTTCACCCCAAAGCGCAATGCTGGTTGGATGCGGGCTTCGCCTTTCTCTCGCTCAACTATCGCGGCTCAACGACCTTTGGACGGGTTTTCCAGGAACAGATAAACGGGCACATCGGTGATTGGGAGCTAGAAGACATGGTGGCAGCCCGCCAATGGCTGGTCGAACAGAGGATTGCGCGCCCGGATCAGGTGTTTCTCACCGGCTGGTCCTATGGCGGCTATCTGACGCTTTTTGGTCTGGGCAAGCGGCCCGATCTCTGGGCAGGTGGCATGGCCGGGGTCGCCTTTGGAGACTATGTAATCGCTTACGAGGACGAAGCCGAATTGCTCAAGGCCTTTGATCGCGGCTTGATGGGCGGCACACCGCAGGAGAAACCAGAGGCGTACCGCAAAAGTTCGCCTATCACCTATCTGGAACAGGTACGCGCCCCTCTGCTGATTATTCAGGGCCATAACGACACGCGCTGCCCCCCGCGCTCGATAGAAGTATATGAGAAGCGCGCCAGAGAATTGGGTAAAGATATCGAGGTCGTCTGGTTCGACGCCGGTCATGGCTCACGCGATACCGCAGAGCGTATTGCTCAACAGGAGCTTATGCTGCGTTTCGCGTGGCAGATTGTTTCTGGCGGTAAGGGGTAATGCACATCTTCAGCGGCCAGACAAGTAAAAGCGAACGGCTGAGCCTGCGCAGAAGTCATGTTCCGTGCTATACTCATAGATAGCAATGAGATAGCAAGCCCTGACCACGTTTTGCGCAAAGGTTGAACTTTTGGTAAGTCAGAACGTACAATTTGAGAGTATCAGGAACGTTTACACTGTACACCATTCAGTGCATACTATAGAGTCTCCCGCACAGGGGGACGTGACGAAAGCAGGTCTGAATCAATGGATGCTCAGGCTCAGGCTCTTCTTCCAGGTTGGCGAAGTGCAAGCGCGCGTTTGTTGTCGCCAATTTGGAAAGGGGCTCCATACTTCTACCAGCGCGATCCTAATAACGCTGGCCCAAACGGTTCGCAACGCCCTGGCCCGGATGGTGGAAATAACAATGGGGGTGGGAACAATGGGGGTCTGCCAGGCGGCCCGATGATGTCGTGGTTGGTGCGTTTGCTGATTTTTGTCGGCATCATCCTGTTGGGCTGGTACTTTTTCTCGTCCTTTCTCAATCCGAACGCGAACACCGGTTCATCCAACGCGATTGAGGTGCCATATAGTACCTTTATTCAACAGGTGCAACAGAACAATGTCAAGAATGTGCTGTTCCAGGGGAATGATGTCACCGGAAACTTTAACAATTCGATAACTGTGAGTGACATCAATGGCGCGACGAAAAGTGGGAGCAGTTTCCACTTTACCCAACTGACCAACGGTGATCCAGCTCTGATTACCTTGCTCAATCAGCATGGTGTCTCGTACCAGGCGAAACCGGCAAGCGATAATGGTACGCTCTGGGCAACCCTGATAAATGTCGCGTTCTGGGTGGTGCTGATTGTCCTCTTCCTCTTTATCATCCGGCGTGCGACACAGGGGCAGCAGAACATTTTCAGTTTTGGCAAAAGTAAGGCCCGCATGATCCTGGAGGATCGTCCCAGCACGACATTTGTCGATGTGGCAGGCGTGGATGAGGCGAAGAATGATCTGGTCGAGATTGTCGATTTCCTGAAGACACCGGGGAAATTTCAACGTCTGGGCGGTAGAATTCCCCGTGGCGTGCTGCTGGTTGGCCCTCCTGGAACCGGTAAAACGCTTCTAGCACGGGCGGTGGCGGGAGAAGCGGGCGTGCCTTTCTTCTCGATCAGTGGCTCAGAATTCGTTGAGGTGCTGGTCGGCGTAGGCGCCAGTCGTGTGCGCGATCTCTTTGAGCAGGCCAAGAAAGCCTCGCCGAGCATCATCTTTATCGACGAAATTGACGCGGTTGGCCGTCAGCGCGGCTCCAGCATCAATAGCAACGATGAGCGCGAACAGACGCTGAATCAGTTGCTGGTCGAGATGGACGGCTTTGATGCTCGTCAGGCCGTGGTGGTGATCGCCGCGACGAACCGGCCCGACGGTCTGGACAAAGCGCTGCTGCGTCCGGGCCGCTTTGACCGACGCGTCACTGTGGAGCGCCCCGACTGGAATGGGCGCCTGGCGATCCTCAAAATTCACACACGCGGCGTGCCCCTGGCCCGCGATGTAGATCTGGTGAACGTGGCCCGCAGCACTCCAGGCATGGTCGGCGCGGATATCGCCAACCTGGTCAACGAGGCAGCTCTACTGGCAGCCCGGCGTGACCTGGAAGCCGTAACGCAGGCGTGCTTCCACCAGTCGCTGGATAAGATCCTCATCGGTGCTGAACGCCCGCTGATTCTCAGCGACGAAGATCTGAACGTCATCGCTTATCACGAGGGTGGTCACGCCCTGACTGGTCTGCTGACCGAGCTGGTTGATCCTGTGAGCAAGGTGACGATTGTGCCACGTGGCCAGGCGCTTGGCGTGACGCAGTATACGCCGCTGGATGATCGCTACAACTACTCGAAGGAGTTTTTGGAGGCCCAGATGGTGACTGCCCTGGGCGGACGCGCTGCCGAACAGGTGGCGATTGGCCGCATCACGACGGGCGCGGAGAACGATCTGCAACGGGTGACCGCGATTGCACGCCAGATGATTACTCACTGGGGCATGAGCGAACGCCTGGGCACGATCTCTTATAGCGAACGCGAAGACCCCTTCGCCGGCACATCTCTGGCCAGCAAGTCGCGTGACTATAGCAACAAGACCGCGGCAGTCATCGATACCGAGGTCAATCGCATGGTCAAATGGGCCTATGAGCGCGCGCTTGGCTTGCTGAGCGAGCACAAGGCCACACTGGACCGCATTGCCCGCGAACTGCGTCTGCACGAGACTATCGATGCCAGCCAGTTGCGCCGCATCCTGGAAGAGACCGGCTCGATTAACGCGGCCCCAGCATCGTATCGCTGTTAGTTTGTACTTGCTTTGCGTGCAAACTGACGCATCAAGACGAAAGCCGCCTCGATAAAAGAGAGGGTGATAGAGGCGGCGCTAAGCCTAGCGCTGCCCACCACGTTTGGCTAAAACCAATACTTTAATT